>DASRGK010000031.1:0-22715 GCA_035651055.1 Bauldia sp. | reverse complement strand
CGACCAGGTCCTCGCCGGTCATCAGCGGGGTGTCCTGGACGAGGTAGGTGACGCCGGTGCCGTCCTTCGAGGGAATTGCGATGGTGCCGGGCTGCGGCGTCTGCGGATTGGATGCCGCGAAGCTGCCGACGACGAGATGGAAGGTGAGCTGCGCGGTCTGGCCGACGATCGCCTTCAGGCGGGCGGGATCGCCGAGTCCCGGCGCCTCGACCAGGATGCGGTCGTCGCCCTGGCGCTGGATGCTCGGCTCGGTCGTGCCGAGCTCGTTGATCCGGCGGTTGATGACCTCGATCGACTGCGAAACGATGCCGCGGACGCGCTGTGCCATCCCGGCGTTGGAGTAGGAGAAGCGGACGAGACCGTCGTCGGCGACGTTGAGGTCGAATTCATAGACGCCGCCGCCGCCGAGCAGGCTCGAGGCGAGGAGGTTGCGGAGCGGCTCGAGGCGCTTCCTGACGTCGGCGAGCTTCTCCAGCTCGCGGATGCGGACCTGAACGGTTTCGCCCTGCATGCCGAGGCCGGTATAGCCGATGCGCGGCGCGGTGGTGAGCGCCTTGCGGATGTCGCTGACCAGCGTGCGCAGCCGCTTCTCGACATAGTCGGCGCGGTCAACCTCGTAGAGGAGGTAGGCGCCGCCCTGGAGGTCGAGGCCGAGCACGATCTGCTGCCTGGGCAGCCAGGACGGCCACTTGTCGACCTGCTCCTTCGGAAAGAAGTTCGGGATCGTCAGAACGACCCCGGCGAGGAGGACGACCAGGATGAGCGCCGTCTTCCAGCGTGCGAAATAGAGCATCTACCAAGCTTCCAGGTGCGTGAAGCTCACGCTTCTTCCTTGACCGGCTCGCCCTTCGCCCGGACTTCGCTGACCATGCCGCGCACGACGCGGACGCGCACGTTGTCGGCCAGGTCGACCTGCAGCTCGTTCTCGTCGACCTTGGCGACCTTGCCGATGAAGCCGCCGGTGGTGACGATCGTATCGCCGCGGCGGATATTGGCGATCATTTCCTGGGTCTGCTTCTGGCGGTTGCGCTGCGGCCGGATGATCAGGAAATACATGATCACGAAGATCAGGATGAAGGGCAGGAACTGCACCAGCATATCCGGCCCGAAAGCAGCGGGGCTGCCACCGGTTGCCTGCGCAAAAGCCGGAGTGATGAACATTCGCTGCTCCTCTCGCGGGGCGGCGAGGGCCGGCCCGAATGCGGCGCGGAATATAGCGATGCCGCAACCCTTTGCAAACGATATAGGCACGCCGCGGCCGGCTTCCCACGGGGTGGCGGCAAAGGCGGTCGCGTGATAACCCTCGCCGCCGCCCGGAGGGGGCCGCGGAAGGGCGAAAGCCGTGCAGGACAAGGACCTCGAAACCATCGCCGAACGGCTCGACCGGCTCGCCAAGCTGATCGAGCGGGCGGTGCCCCCTGCCCCGGCGGAGCCCGATTTCGCCGCCGCCGACGCCTTCGTGTGGCAGACGGCAGGGCACCGGCTGGTACCGGTCGCCAAGGTCAACCGGGTGCCGATGCGCCTCCTCAAGGGCATCGACCGGGCCCGCGACATCCTCCACGAGAACACGGAACGCTTCGCACGCGGGCTGCCGGCCAACAACGCGCTTCTCTGGGGCGCGCGCGGCATGGGCAAGAGCTCGCTGGTCAAGGCGGTGCATGCGGAGGTGAATGCCGGGCATTCAGGCGACGCGGCCGGCGCTCCAGTGCCGCGCGATGACATTCGACCGACAGCCCCCCCTCACCCGGCGCGATCCGCCGGAGCGGCTCGCGCCGACCTCTCCCCACCGGGGAGAGGTAGCGCCCAACCGCCTGCACGAGAGGGCCTGTCGGCGACGCCTGCTTCACACCTGAAGCTGATCGAGATCCACCGCGAGGACATCGAGACGCTGCCGGAGCTGATGGCGCTCCTGCGCGGCGCGGCCTACCGCTTCATCCTCTTCTGCGACGACCTCTCCTTCGACGGCGATGACACGTCGTACAAGTCGCTGAAGGCGGCGCTGGAAGGCGGGATCGAGGGGCGGCCGGAGAACGTCGTCTTCTACGCCACCTCCAACCGCCGGCATCTGCTGCCGCGCGACATGATGGAGAACGAGCGTTCGACGGCGATCAACCCGCACGAGGCGGTCGAGGAGAAGGTGTCGCTGTCCGACCGGTTCGGGCTCTGGCTCGGCTTCCACAAATGCAGCCAGGACGAATACCTGGAGATGGTGCGGGGCTATGCGGCCGAGTTCGGGCTCACGATCGCGCGGGCGGAGATGGAAGCCTCGGCGCTCGAATGGGCGACGACGCGGGGAGCGCGGTCGGGCCGGGTCGCCTGGCAGTTCGTTCAGGATCTGGCGGGACGGCTTGGGGTGCCCTTGCGGGGCTAGACGCCCCGCCAGCCCTGATTGATCAGCTTCTGCTTGAGAGGTCAGGACTGATCAAGGCGGACCTCCCCCCAGCCGACCGGCAAGGGGGAGCAGCTCTTTTGCCGGCTAGGCGCCGGCGAGATAGTCGAGCGGGTTCACCGGCTTGGCGCCGCGGCGCAGCTCGAAATGAACCTGCGGGGAAGTGACCGACCCGGTCATGCCGGCGCGGGCGATGATCTGGCCGCGCAGAACCGCATCGCCGCGCTTCACCAGAAGATCGCTGTTATGGGCATAGGCAGAGACCCAGCCGTCGGCGTGCCGGACGAGGATCAGGTTGCCGTAGCCGGGCAACTCGTTGCCGGCATAGATGACGGTGCCGGCCTCGGCGGCCTTGACCGAGGTCCCTTCCGGAACGGCGAGGTTGATGCCGTCGTTCTTCTCGCCGCCGGCCTTGCCGCCGAAGGACGAGATGATGCGGCCGCGCACCGGCCAGCGGAACGAGGTGCCGTTGGCGGACGGCTCGTCGGCGCTAATGTCGGCGACGACCGGTGCCGGTGCGGCGGGTGCGGCGACGGCCGGGCCTGCCGGGGCCGCGGGAGTTGCGGCGGCGGGGGCCGGGATGCTCGCCACCGGCGCGACGGCCTTCGGCGCGGCAGGCGCCGGGGCGGCGGGAGCCGGGGCGAGCGAGGCGACCTCGGTGCCCTTTCCGGGATGGACGACGAGCGAGCCGAGCGGCTTCGGCGGCGCGCCGACGGTCGCCGGGAGCTTGTCCTTCGGATTATAGGCGACGGTGACGGCGGTCGCCGGCAGGGCGCCGTTCGGCATCTGCAGGCTCTGGCCGACGCGGATCGCGGCATCGGGGCCAAGGCCGTTCAGCGCGGCGACGGCGGCGACGTTGGTGCCGTTCGAACGGGCGATCGAGTAAAGCGTCTCGCCGGGCTCGACGACGTGGATGGTGCCGCTTGCGGCAAGCTTCGGGGCGGCGGCGGGCGCCGCATCGGCAACCGCCGGCGACGGAAGGGCGGCCGGCGCGGGCGCGGCGACCGCGACGCGGACCGGGATGACCAGCATCTTGCCCTGGCGGACTTCATACGGGTTGCTGATGCCATTGGCCTTGGCGATCTCGTTGCCCGGCACGCCGTAGCGGATCGCCAGCGTATCGAGCGACTCGCCCGGGCCGACGCGGATGACGCGGCCGCCGGCGGCCGACCAGGCGTAATTGGCGGCGCCGCCGGAGAGCGGCATCGGCGCCGGACCGGCGGAGGCGACATTGACCGGCGGAGCAAGGTCGGTGCGGGTCACGTCCTCGCTGGTGACCACCGCCGGCATTGGCTGCGCGGCCGCGTCGCCGGTGATGATCTCGCGCTGGTTGGGGGTCGAGCCGGTGATGAAGGGCTCATGGAAGCGGCCGGGGTTCGCGCTGCACGCGGCGCCCATTCCGGCGACGAGGGCGACGAAGGCCGCCTGGGTCAGAAGCCGTGCCCGGAACGCGGTAACAAGGTTACGCATCGCTGAACTCACTTCACAAACTCAACTGGTGAAGCGAGTAAACACGGGTAACGTTGACAAAGGGTTTAACCCGGCCTTCCCGAGCGGCGGAGATCGCCGCCGGCGGCCGGCCCGGAGCGCGGAAACCGGCCCGCCTACAGGCGTTCGGCCTTGCCCGGAATAAGCGGGACGAAACGGACGTCGGCGAGTTCGCGCATCGCCGTTCCGGTTTCGGTCCGCTCGACGCGGACGAGTTTCTGCAGCCCGTCATGCGGGCCGACGGGAAGGACCATGACGCCGCCAACGCGCAACTGCTTCACCAGCGCCTCGGGGATTTCCTCCGCCGCGGCGGTGACGATGATGCGGTCGAACGGCGCCTGCTCGGGCCAGCCGCGCGAGCCATCGCCGACGAGGGTGGTGATGTTGGAAATGCGAAGCGTGCGGAAGCGCGACTCCGCCGCCTGGACCAGCGTGCGGAAGCGCTCGATCGTATAGACGCGGCGGCAGAGCCGGGAGAGCACCGCCGCCTGGTAGCCGGTGCCGGTGCCGATTTCGAGCACGCGGTCGCGATCGCCGACATCGAGCGCGGCGGTCATCATGCCGACGATGAGCGGCGCGCTGATCGTCTGGCCGCAGTCGATGGGGAGCGCACGCTCGGCATAGGCCTGTCCGCGGCTTTCCGGCGGGACGAACATGTCGCGCGGGACCGACTCGATGGCGGCGACCACGCGCTGCTCGGTAATCCCGGCGCGGCGGAGCCTCAGGATCAGCTCGCCGATCCGGGTCTTGCGCGCATCGTCTTCCGGTTCATCGCCCCGCATGGCCAGAGCCTCTCAGGTTCCGCGGCCGAAATGATGGCGGAGGGGCTCGGCCAGTTCGTGGGCGGTGAGGTCGAGGCGGAGCGCAGTGACGGAAATGTCGCCGTCGAGAATCGCGCGGACATCGGTGCCCTCGGCGAACTCCTCCTTCTGGCGGCGGTAGGCGAGCCAGAAATACTGGTTGCCGCGGCCGTCGAAGCGCTCGTCGATGAAGAGGCTGTGGGCGACCTTTCCCTGCGCGGTGATGCGGACCGGCCCGACGCGGTCGGCGGGGCGGTCGGGGAAGTTGATGTTGTAGAGGACGGCGTTCGGGAAGCCGAAGGCGACGAGCTTGCGGATGATCGCCGGCGCATGCGCCTCCGCCGTCTCCCACGGAATGCGGGCGCGCTCGCCATGCGGATAGGCCTGGCTCAGCGCAATCGACGGGATGCCGAGGAGCGTGCCTTCGATGGCGCCGGCGACGGTGCCGGAATAGGTCACGTCGTCGGCAGCGTTCTGGCCGGAATTGACGCCGGAGAGGACGAGGTCCGCCCTGCCCTCTGGCAGGATGCGGCGCACCGCCATGATGACGCAGTCGCTGGGCGTGCCGCGGAGGGCGAATTTCTGGCGGCCGACTTCGCGCAGACGCAGCGGGTCGTTCAGCGAGAGCGAGTGCGACAGGCCGCTCTGGTCGAGTTCGGGCGCGACCACCCAGACGTCGTCGGAAAGCGCCGCCGCGATCCGCTCGAGCGCGGCGAGGCCAGGCGCGTGGATTCCGTCGTCATTGGTGAGGAGGATGCGCACTATCCTCCCCCGTGGAACGGGGGAGGGGGACCGCCGAAGGCGGTGGAGGGGGCGGCCGCATTCATGATCGTCAGAAGCACGTTCTCCAGTCCTTTGTTGTCGAGTACGTCCCGCGCAGGAACGCGCATGACGCGGATGCCCTCGCTGCGCAGCCATGCGTCCCGACGCGCGTCGTGGCTGGCCTGCGCCGGATCGCCATGAATATCGCCGTCGATCTCGACCGCGAGACGCGCGGATGGCGCGAAAAAGTCCAGAATGTAAGGGCCGACCGGATGCTGGCGGCGGAAGCGGACGCCGTTGAGCTTGGCGCCACGCAGCGCCTGCCAGAGGATGGTCTCCGGCTTGGTCATCGCTCGGCGCAAAGAGCGTGCGCGTTTGAAGGTCAGGACCGGTGCGCGCACACTCCGCCTCCACCGACCGGCGGCCTCGGCAAGGGCGCTGCCAACCCCGCCCCGTCCACCATGCTTCGCATGGTCCCCCTCCCCCGTTGCACCGGGGAGGATGCGCGGCGCGGGGCACCCATGCCCCCTCCACCGCCTTCGGCGGTCCCCCTCCCCCGCTTCGCGGGGGAGGATGCGCCCGGCCGACGCGCATGCGTCTTCATGCGTTCACCTTTTCCAACCCGCCCATGTACTTGCGGAGTGCGTCAGGGACGGCGATCGAGCCGTCGGGGTTCTGGTAGTTCTCCATGACCGCAATGAGGGCGCGGCCGACGGCGACGCCGGAGCCGTTGAGGGTGTGGACGAGGCGGTTCGATTTGGAGTCCCTGGGTCGATAGCGCGCCGCCATGCGGCGGGCCTGGAAATCGCCGCAGACGGAGCAGGACGAGATTTCGCGGTACGTCCCCTGCCCCGGCAGCCAGACCTCGATGTCGTAAGTTTTCTGCGCGGAGAAGCCCATGTCGCCGGTCGAGAGCGTCATCACCCGGTAGTGGAGGTCGAGGCGGCGGAGCACCTCCTCGGCGCAGGCGAGCATGCGCTCATGCTCGTCCCGCGACTGCTCGGGCGTGGTGATCGAGACGAGCTCCACCTTGTCGAACTGGTGCTGGCGGAGCATGCCGCGCGTGTCGCGTCCGGCGGCGCCGGCCTCGGAGCGGAAGCACGGGGTGAGCGCGGTGAAGCGGAGCGGGAGTTCCTCTTCGGCGAGGACGGATTCGCGGACGAGGTTGGTGAGCGGGACTTCGGCGGTGGGGATGAGCCAGAACTGCTCCACCGTCTCCGCCTCATCTATGAGTTCGTGGACCACCCTGGCCGGACTTTCACCGCGCTTAGGCACTTCCTCATCCAGTTTAGAGAGCACGTCAAACAGCCGCTTGCTGCGCCATTCCATTTGTGCCGAGATAAATTGATCGTCTCGAAACTTCGGTAGCTGACCGGTGCCAAACATCACCTCATCGCGCACGAGCAGCGGAGGCTGAACCTCGGTGTAGCCGTGCTCCTCGGTGTGCAGGTCGAGCATGAACTGGCCGAGCGCGCGCTCCATGCGGGCGAGGCCCTTCTTCAGGACCACGAAGCGGGAGCCGGAGAGTTTCGCGGCGGCCTCGAAGTCCATCTGGCCGAGCTGCTCGCCGAGTTCGTAGTGCTCCTTCGCCGAATTGAGCGCGGGACGCTGGCCCCAGCGGCGGTATTCGACGTTGGCGTGCTCGTCGGCGCCGACGGGCACGTCGGGCAAGGGCACGTTGGGGACGATCGCGAGCGCGTCCTCCAGCGCCTTGTCGGCCGCCTTCGACTTCGCCTCGGATTCGGCGAGGAACGTCTTCAGGTCGGCGACCTCGGCCATGAGCCGCGCCGTGATCGCCTCGTCCTTCGCGGCCTTCGCCTTGCCGATGTCCTTCGAAGCGGCGTTCCGGCGCGCCTGCGCCTCCTCGACCCTGGTGATGAGGGCGCGGCGGGCGGCGTCCTTAGCGATGAGGTCGGCGACCGTCGCCTTCGCCGCGGCGCGCTCGACGTTGCGGGAGACCAGCGCGGCTTCCAGCGCTTCCGGGTTCTCGCGAATCCACTTGATGTCGAGCATGGCGGGGCTTCCGGGGAGTCGGGGTGGCGCGTTCTACCCTCAACCGGGCCGGGGGCAAAGGGCGGGGGTGCCCGGGATGTTGCCGGGAGCGGCGCCGGTGCGTCCTTCGAGGCCCGGCCTTCGGCCGGGCACCTCAGGATGGCGGGGTGGGTGCTTGCCGCATCGGCAAGCTCATCAGGATGGCGAGGTGGGTGTTGCCGCATCGGCAAGCACTTCAGGATGGCGGGGGTGTTTACCGCATCGGTGGGGCGGCAGCCCCCTCCATCACGCTTCGCAACGTCCCCTTCCCCGTTTCACGGGGGAGGATGCGGGGCCTGATTTCAGAGGCACGAGCATTTGATCGACCCGCTACCTGTCATCCCCGCGAAAGCGGGGACCCAGTAAACGAGCCGCTGGGATTTGCCATCATCCTGTGGTCAGGCCGAGGAACAGATCATCCCAATTCGGGTTGCGCTCCTCGATGAGCTGAACTTTCCAAGCGCGGTTCCATTTCTTCAACCGCTTCTCGCGCGCTATCGCGTCACGGATGTCGCCGAACTCTTCGAAGTACACGAGGCGAACGACACCGTATTTTCGAGTGAACCCCTCGACCAGGCCGGCTCGGTGCTCGGAGACGCGCCGGACGAGATCGTTGGTCACGCCGATGTAGAGCGTCCCGCCCAGCCCGCTGGCCAGGATGTAGACGAAGTATTGGTGGAGTTTGCCGGTCACCGAGCACGCCCTGCGTCGGGCCATTCTACCAGCGTCTCGGTTACTGGGTCCCCGCTTTCGCGGGGATGACAGGTGGAGGGAGCGTTCGGCGGCGAGTTGGGCGCGACTACGCCGCCTTGGCGGCCTTGGCGGCTTCGGCCTCGGCGGCGGCCCGGCGCTTCTCGACCATCCGCACCGAGAGGATCGCGCCCTCGTAGAGGACGAGCGTCGGGATGGCGAGGCTGAACTGGCTGATCACGTCGGGCGGGGTCAGCACCGCGGCGACGACGAAGGCGATGACGATGGCGTAGCGGCGGTAGCCCCTAAGGCCGTCGCTGGTGACGACGCCGATCCGGGCGAGCAGCGTCAGGATGACCGGAAGCTGGAAGACGAGGCCGAAGGCGACGACCAGCGCCATGATCAGCGACAGGTACTCGTTGACCTTCGGTAGGAGGTCGATCGCCGCCTGCCCCGCCCCGGCCGGCTGCTCGAAGGAGAGGAAGAAGCGCATGGCGAGCGGCATCAGGCCGAAGAAGACCAGCGCCGCGCCCATGACGAACAGGATCGGCGTCGCGATCAGGTAGGGGACGAAGGCGCTCCGCTCGTTCTTGTAGAGGCCGGGCGCGACGAACTTGTAGACCTGCACCGCGATCACCGGGAAGGCGACGAAGATCGCGCCGAAGAGCGCGACCTTCACCTGCGTCAGGAAATATTCCTGCGGCGCGGTGAAGATGAGGCGCGGCACGTCGCCATGCGCGGTTGCCGCCCAGACATAGGGGATGAGCAGGAAGTTGTAGATCTGGCGGGCGAAGAAGAAGCAGAGGATGAAGGCGGCGAGCACGGCGAGGAGCGCGCGGACGAGCCGCTGGCGCAGTTCGATCAGATGGGTGAGGAGCGGCGCCCGGCTCGCCTCGATCTCGTCTTCCTCGGGGGTCACGGCTTTGGCTCGGCGGCGGCTGGGGCGGGCTCGGGCGTGGTCACCGGCGGCGCCGGCTCGTCGACGCCCTTGTCGGCGGCAAGCCGGGACAATTCGGGATCGGCGGTGGCCGCCTCAAGCGTGCCGCGCACCTCGCCGACGGCCTTGCCGGTCTCCTCGCGCATCAGGTTCACGCGCTCGGTGACGGCGTTCTTCACTTCCTTGCCGAGCTTGTGGAGGTCGTCGAGCTCGGCCTCTTTCAGGGCCTCGCTGAACTGGCGCTGGAAGTCGCCCGCCATGCGCCGCACCTTGCCGGTCCAGCGGCCGAAGGCGCGCAGCGCCCCGGGCAGGTCCTTCGGCCCGATGACGACGATCGCCACCACGGCGATGACCAGCAGTTCCGACCAACCGATATCGAACATTCAAGAGGCGCCTTCGGCCGCCGGCACCGGCAACAGCGGCCGTACCCGAGAAGACGAGCTTCTAGCTCACCTTGGTCTTTTCAGGGGCCTTGTCCATGTCGACGGCGCGCTGCGCCTCGACCTTGGCGCTGTCATCGTCGGCCATGCCCTTGCGGAAGGACTTGATGCCCTGGGCGAAGTCGCCCATCAGCGAGGAAATCTTGCCGCGACCGCCGAACAGGACGAGGACGACGACGAGAACGACCAACCAGTGTTGGATTCCCCAAGCACCCATCGCTTTCTACTCCGTATGCCTGGCCTTGCGCGGCGCGCCCGCGAGGGCGGCGCCCGGCGGCCATAAGAACCCCAATCCCATGTAGGACCAAACGCCGCCCAAGGCAAACCGAATGCGGCTGGGTCCCGGCCCTGAGGCGCGCCTATTCGGGCTGCGGGAAGAGTTCGGGGTCGTTCGGGTCGAGCGGGTCCTCGTCGGGGGCGAGTTCCTCGCTCGCCCGCGGCTCGGGCACGCTGAAGCCCGGCGGGACGCGGGAATCAAGGAGGCCCGCGCCTTTCAGTTCCTCGACGCCGGGCAGGTCGCCGACGCTGTCGAGGCCGAAATGGGCGAGGAAGGCCTCGGTGGTGCCGTAGGTGACCGGGCGGCCCGGGGTCTTGCGGCGGCCGCGCATCCGGATCCAGTTGGTCTCAAGGAGCATGTCGAGGGTGCCCTTCGAGGTAACCACGCCGCGGATTTCCTCGATCTCAGCGCGGGTGACGGGCTGGTGGTAGGCAATGATGGCGAGCGTCTCCAGCGCCGCCCGCGACAGGCGCTTCTGCTCGACCGCCTGGCGCGAGAGCAGGAAGGAGAGGTCGCCTGCGGTGCGGAAGAGCCACTTGCCGGCGACCTGGACGAGATTCACCCCGTGGCCGGCATAGGCCTCCTGCAGCTCCTTCAGGTGGCCGATGATGTCGGTCCCCTCGGGCAGGCGGCCGGCAAGGTCGGCGGCCGAAAGCGGCTCGGCCGCGGCAAAGAGCAGCGCCTCCAGCATGCGCTGCGTCTGGCGGTGGTCGTCCGGCGTCTCGGCGCGGGAATTGGCGTCGTTGTCGACGGCAATGACGACGGCGGCGTTGGAACTAGGCATCGGTCGGGGCCTCCGGGGCCGGCAAGGGCACGGCGTGAATGCGGTCGCGCATGTAGAGGGGGGCGAAAGGCTCGGTCTGGCGGAGTTCGATGCGGCCCTCGCGGACGAGTTCGAGGCTGGCGCCGAAGGAGCTGGCGCGCACGGTCGCGCGCATTTCCGGCGTCGAGAAATGGGGCGAGAGGAACACCTCCATCGGCGTCCAGTCGGCCATCCGCCCGATCAGCCGGGTCAGCATGTCGCGGGCGTCGTGGAGCGACCAGACCTGGCGCTTCTTCACCGTGACGATGCCGATCGCCTTCTCCTGGCGGCGCTGGGCGTAGGCGGCAAGCAGGTCGTAGAGCGTGGCGGAATATTCGGCGTGGCGGACGACCACCACCGGCTCGGGCGCGCCGCGCGGGAAGACGTCGCGGCCGAGGCGGTTGCGGTTGGCGAGCCGGGCGGCGGCATCGCGCATCGCCTCGAGGCGGCGGAGGCGGAAGGCAAGCTCGGCGGCAAGCTCCTCGCCGGTCGGCTCCTCGCCCTCCTCTTCCGGGAGAAGGAGCTTCGACTTGAGGTAGGCGAGCCACGCCGCCATGACGAGATAGTCGGCGGCGACTTCCAGGCGAAGGTCGCGGATGCGCTCGATGAAGGCGAGATACTGCTCGGCAAGCGCCAGGATCGAGATGCGGGTGATGTCGACCTTCTGGTTGCGGGCGAGCGTCAAGAGCAGGTCGAGCGGGCCTTCGTACCCGTCGACGTCGATCATCAGCGAAGGCTCGCCGTCCGGCCGCGGCGGGGCGCGGTAGACCTCCCACATCTGTTCCTGATTGAGGTCGGACACGGTCAGGCGACCGGGGTCCAGTGAACCCGCGCGGCGAGTTCCAGGAGCTCGGCGCGGCCATCGGCGCGCCGGAAGGCCTGCGGCTCGCGGCGGGCAAGGAGAGCCCGCGCCGCCCGCCCGCCGGCCTCCCCGGCAAGCGCGGGCGCGGCCTCCGCCACGGCCCGCATCTCCTCGATCCGCCCGTTGCAGTGAAGCACGAGATCGCAGCCGGCGGCAAAGATGCGCCGCGCGCGGTCCCCGTAATCCCCAGAAAGGGCGTTCATCGAAACGTCGTCGCTCATCAGGAGGCCGCCGAAACCGATTCGTCGCCGGATGATATCGCGGATGACGGTGGCGGAAGTGGTCGCCGGGTTGTCGGGGTCGATTGCGGTGTAGACAACATGGCAGGTCATCGCCATCGGCAGGTCGGCGAGCGCCACGAACGGGGCGAAGTCGGTCCGGGCGAGCGTGTCCAGATCGGCATCGACGACGGGAAGCGCGTGGTGGCTGTCGGCCTCGCCGCGGCCGTGGCCGGGAATATGCTTCATCACCGGCAGGACGCCGCCGGCGGCAAGTCCCTCGGCGACGGCGCGGCCGAGGCGCGCGGCAATCGCCGGATCGGCGCCGAAGCTGCGGTTGCCGATCGCGGCGCTGACCCCGGGGACCACGTCGAGGAGCGGCAGGCAATCGACATCGATGCCGAGATCGAGGAGGTCGGCGGCGATCAGGCGGGCGTGCAGGAAGGCGGCGCGCTCGCCCGCGGCGGCATCATGTTCGGCGAGCTGGCCGAGCGCCCTCGCCGGCGGATAGGACGGCCAGCCGGGCGGCGACAGTCGCTGGACGCGGCCGCCTTCCTGGTCGATCAGCACCGGCGCGTCGACGCGGCCGACGGCGAAGCGGAAGTCGCGGACGAGGTTGCGGATGCTCTCGGCATCGGCGCAGTTGCGCTTGAAGAGAATGAGACCCCAGGGCTGCTCGCGGGCGAAGAACGCGGCCTCTTCGGGCAGCAGCCGGGGCCCGGCGCAGCCGGAGATGAAGGCCTTCACCGTCGGGCTCGGACGGGGGCCGCCATTCAACGGGCGATGATGCACTCGCCGCCGGCCGCTCTGAGGTCCTCGCAGAGGCGCGCCGCGTCGGCGGCCGAGAACGGCCCGACCCGGACGCGGTAGTAGATGCCGCGGTCGCCGAGATCGGCGCGCGCGATGTTGGGCTTGTACGGCCCAAGGATCGCGGCGAACTTCCGCTGCAGCCCGGCATAGGTCGAGCGGGCGGCGTCCTCGGATTTCTGCGAGGAAAGCTGGACGAGCGCCGCACCGGAGGGCAGCGCCGGGGCGGCTGCGGCGGCCGGGGCCGGCGTCAGCTGCATCGGCTTGGCGGCGACGACCACCGGCTTCGGCGGCTTCACCGGCTTCGTCGGCGGCACGGCGTTGATCGGCGGCGCGGCGGCCACCTCGGCCGGATCGGTGGCCGGAACGGTGCCGGTCGGCGGGGCGGGCGCCGGTTCGGAGGCGGCTACCGGAGGCGGCGTCGCGCCGGAGGGCGGGGTCGCGTCAGAGGGCGGCGCGGCCGCCGTGTCCGCCTTGGCGGCGGTGGCGAGCGGATCGGTATCGACCGGGATGCCCTTGCCGTTGAGGACCGTGTCCATGCCGGTTTCCTTCGGCGCGGCGGTCGGCTCGAGCGGCAGCGAAGCGTCGGCAGCGGGGGCGGCAGGCGCCGGCGCGGCCGCAACCGGCGTGGCCGCGGGCGGCGGGGTTACGACCGGCGGCGTCGAGCCGTCGGCGGCGACCGCCTCGGTGCTGACGATGGTGCCATCCGGCCGGACGACGACGGTGCGCACCTTCTTCGGGCCGATCTGCCCCGATTCGTCGGCGGCGGCATCGCCGGCAGCGGCTTCGCCGTCGGCAGGCGCATCATAGCCGGGCCCGGCCGGCAGGAGGACCCGCGAGATCGGATTCTTGGAGTCGGTATCGGTCGGGAGCGCGGCGACCGCGCTTTCGTCCGGCTTGACGAGGTTGGTGTCGCCGCTGGTGTCGAGCGCATCGACGCGGTCGGTATCCTTGGCGACCGGCGCTTCGGCGGTCTGGTCCGGGATGACCTTGGTCGGCGTCGGGTCGGCGGCGATGATCGGCGGCGCGGTGCTGGAAGAGTCGCTTAGCATGAAATAGGCGAGGCCACCGGCGAGCGCGATGACCAGCACGCCGGCGATGGCGCCGATGGCGCGGCCGTTGCGGCGGCGCGAAAGCCCGGCGAGCTCGTCCTCGGGGAACGGGACTTCGTTGTCGCCGTATTCGGGGAGCGCGCTCAGATCCTCAATGGCGAACTCGTCTTCCGGGGTGAGTTCGAACGGCTCCTCGCCGACCTCGACCTCGGGCGCCTCGCTCCTCGGCGGGGGAGCGGCCACTGCACGCGGCGGGGCGAATTTGCTCGGGGCTTCCGGCGCTGCCGGTGCGGCGGCCCTACCCGCCTCGGCGGCCGCCGAAGCGGCGCCCCAGCGCGGCACGTTGCCCTTCGGCGGCGGCGCCGGCGCCGCCGCGGGCGCGGCGGTCGGGCGCATCTGCAGGTGGCTGAGGTCGACGGTCGGGCTGTTGTTCGACCGGTAGATGCTGGTGCGCTCGCCAAGCGTGGGCGCGCTGGCCGACGGGGCCGCGGGCGGTGGCGCGACGCTCGCGGGGGGGTTGGGAAGCACGGGACGGTCGGCGCGGGCGAGCGGCGGCGCGACCGGGATGTTCTGGCGCTCGGACCGGGGCGGTATCGGCGGCGGGACGCGGTCCGCGCGCGGCGCGGCCGCCGACGGCTGACCCGACGCTGCGGCCGGGGCGGGACGCGGCGACGGCTCGGCGGCGGTCGCCGCCGGTGACGGGGCAGCCGGCTTCGGCGGAGCCGCCGGGGCGGCGGGAGCCGGCGCCGGGGCGGCCTTGGCCGCGGCCGGCGACGCCATTCCGTCCCGGATCAGGCCGAAGGAGGCCTGGAGGTCGCTCATCAGCTCGGATTCGAGATCCATCGCCAGGCCGGAGTCGCCCTGGGACGCCCCCGCCGAGGTGGCAGCGGGAACAGTCTTGTTCTTCTGGGCGGGCGCCGGATCGAAGGTCGAGCGCCCGCTGATCATGCGGGTCAGCTCCAAAAGCGGATCGTCCTCGGCCGGCGGCTGGGCAGGCTTCCGCTCGCTCATCGGACGCACCGAAAGTTTCGGCTCGTAGCGGTCGGCCATCGGCCTTTCATCCACTCAAGGGGCTGTTGCTGCAGGGCCCTTCCGGCCCGCCGGAAAACGCTCAACGCATTTCTTCCGGCGCGCCTACACCAAGGATAGCCAAACCGGAGGACAACACCAATTTTGTGGCATGGACCAGAGCAAGGCGCGCCAACGTCGAATCTGGGTCGGTTTGGTTAATAAAGCGCAATTGCGGCAACTCCTTGCCCCGATTCCAGTGCCCGTGGAAGTCTGAAGCCAGCTCATAAAGGTAGAAGGCGACGCGGTGGGGCTCGTGGGCTTCGGCCGCAGCTTCCAGCACTTTCGGGTACTCCGCCAGGCGGCGGATGAGGCCCATTTCGCCTTGATCGGCGAGGCGGTCGAATGCCGCAGCCGAGAGCGCGGCCAGATCGGGCTTCAGGCCTGGCATCTCGGCTTCCGCCTGGCGGAAGATCGAGGCGGTGCGGGCGTGGGCGTACTGGACGTAGAAGACGGGGTTATCCTTCGACTGCTCCTTGACCTTCTCGAAGTCGAAGTCGAGGGGCGCGTCGTTCTTGCGGAAGACCATCATGAAGCGGACGGGATCGCGGTCGACCTCATCCACCACTTCACGAACGGTGATGAAGTCTCCGGCCCGCTTCGACATCTTGTAGGGCTCGCCGCCGCGATAGAGCTTGACCAGCTGGCAGAGCTTCACGTCGATGCGGGCCTGATTGTCGGTGACAGCCGCCACCGCCGCCTTGAGGCGCTTGACGTAGCCGGCATGGTCGGCGCCGACGACCACGATCATGTCGCGGAAGCCGCGCAGGAACTTGTCGTGGTGGTAGGCGATGTCGGGGGTCAGGTAGGTGTAGCTGCCGTCCGACTTGAGAAGCGGGCGATCGATGTCGTCGCCGAAGGCGGTCGCCCGGAAGAGGGTCTGCTCGCGCGGCTCCCAGTCCTCGAGCAGCTTGCCCTTCGGCGGTTCGAGAATGCCGCGATAGAGGAGGCCCTTCGCCTCGAGTGTGGCGAGGGCCGACTGGACGCGGCTCGGGCCGCCGTTCACGGGGTCCGACAGCGCCCGCTCCGAGGAGAAGACCTCGTGACGGATGCCGAGCGCGACCAGGTCTTCGCGGATGAGGTCCATCATGCGTGCGACGGTGAAATCGCGGACGAGCGGCAGCCAACGCTCCTCGGCCTCGTCGAGGAGGGTCCGGCCATATTCCTCGGCGAGCGCCTTGCCGACGGGGACAAGGTAGTCGCCGGGGTAGAGACCCTCGGGAATTTCGCCGATGTCCTCGCCGACGGCCTCGCGGTAGCGGAGGTAGGCGGAACGGGCGAGGCGATCGACCTGCGCGCCGCCATCGTTGATGTAATATTCGCGGGTGACCGCAAAGCCGGCCGCCGCGAGCAGATTGGCGAGGGAATCGCCGAAGACGGCGCCGCGGGCATGGCCGACATGCATCGGCCCGGTCGGGTTGGCGGAAACGTACTCGACATTGACGGGCTCGCCCTTGCCGAGGTTGCTCCGGCCGTACTCGGCGCCCGCCGCGATGAGCGCGCCGAGCGCACGATGCCAGTAGGGCATGCGGAGGCGAAGGTTGATGAAGCCGGGGCCCGCCACCTCGGCCGCATCGACGTCGGGATCGGAGGCGAGGCTCGCGGCGATACGGGTCGCGAGTTCCCGGGGCTTCATCGCCAGCGGCTTCGCCAGCACCATCGCGGCGTTGCAGGCGAGATCGCCGTGACCGGCCTCGCGCGGAGTTTCGACCACGATGCGGGCAAGGTCCGAGTCGGTTACGGCACTTCCGGCAATCGCCTGAACGATCTTCTTAATTCTGTCGGTGAAATCGTTGAAGACGTTCATGGGCGCGCGGTTCGGGGGCTTTCTCGGGAGCGGCGCGGCCTAGCCCAAATAGGCCGGGCCGTCAAACCGCCCTACTCCGCCGCCCGCGGCGCCGGCCAGCGGAGTTCGGCCGGGGTGCCGAACAGGCGCTCATGCTCGGCAAGCGCATAGCGGTCGGTCATGCCGGCGACGAAATCGGCGACGCGGCGGGCCCGCTCGGGGACGCCGGCGCTTCCGGGGGGCCGCCATTCGGCGGGCATCGCGGCCGGATCGCGGAGGTAACGGTCGAACAGGCGGCGGAGGAGCGCCTCGGCGTTGCCCATCGCCACCATGATCTCGGCGTGACGATAGACGGACTGGCCGAGCACGGCCTTGATCGCCCGGTCGGCGGCGTCCATCGCCGGGGAGAAGCCGATGAGGGGCCCGCCGGCGGCGCGCACGTCGTCGGCCGAGGAGGGCCTGACGCGATCGAGACGGGCGAGGCTTTCGCCGATCACGTCCTCGATCATGCGCGTGATGAGGCGCCGGACGAGTTCGTGGCGGGTCCGTTCCGGCGCGAGGCCGGGATATTCGCGGGCAATCGCGGCAAGCAGTTCGCCGACGAGCGGGACGCCCGCAATGGCAGCGAGGGTCAGGTAGCCCGAGCGAAGCCCGTCATCGATGTCGTGGGCGTCGTAGGCGATGTCGTCGGCGATCGCGGCGGCCTGGGCTTCCGCGCCGGCATGCGTGGCGAGGTGAAGGTCCTGGACGGCGGCGTACTCGGCAACCGCGAAAGGCAGGCCGGCAGGGTCCCGCCCGGGCGCCTGGAGCGGGCCATTGTGCTTGGCGAGGCCCTCCAGAGTCTCCCAGGTGAGGTTCAGCCCGTCGAAGCCGGGGTAGCTCCGCTCGAGCCGGGTGACGACGCGCAGGCTCTGGGCGTTGTGGTCGAAGCCGCCGTATTGCTTCATCGCGGCGTCGAGGGCGCGCTCGCCGGCATGGCCGAAGGGTGTGTGGCCGAGGTCGTGGGCGAGCGCCAGCGCCTCGGCGAGGTCCTCGTCGAGCCGCAGCGCCCGGGCGAGCGCGCGGGCGATCTGGGTGACCTCGATCGTGTGGGTCAGCCGGGTGCGGTAATGGTCGCCCTCGTCGACGAGGAAGACCTGCGTCTTTTCGCGCAGGCGGCGGAAGGCGGTGGAATGGATGATGCGGTCGCGGTCGCGCTGGAACGCGGTGCGGGTGGGACTCGCCGCCTCCTCGTAGCGGCGACCGCGGCTCGCCCACGGATCGGAGGCGAAAGGTGCGCGCTCGCTCCGCCCGTAGCCGATGCGGTCGCCGAACATCGCTCCCCGCCGCGATTGACTTAGCTCTGGCGCGTTCATAACTATCGCAGAGACTAATGCAAATCCGCGGGATTTGCCTGAACCGGCAGCATTGATGCTCGATACCGCCCTCCCCGTCACCCTTTCCGAGCGCGCCGCGCGGCGGATCGCCAGGATTCTCTCGGCGGAGCCGGGCGGGACGGCGCTCCGGATCAGCGTATCGGGCGGCGGCTGCTCGGGATTCCAATACGCCTTCGACCTCGACCAGACGCGGGCGCCGGACGACATCGTCATCGAGCGCGACGGTGCGACGGTGCTCATCGACGCCGTCTCGCTCCCCTACATGGACGGGTCGGAAATCGATTTCGTCGACGACCTCATCGGCCAGGCGTTCAAGATCAACAATCCGCACGCCACGTCGTCCTGCGGCTGCGGAACCAGCTTCTCGATCTGAGGGCCGAAGCGTGGCGCGGAAGGCCTCCCCGAGGCAGGCAGCGCGCAAGACCGCGGGCGCCAAGCGCCGGGGCGGCGCGAGGTCCGCAACCAGGACCCGGAAAGCGCGCAAGCCGAAGGTCACAGGGGCGAAGACGGCCGCGCAGCGCAGAAAGCCGGCGACGCCGGGGAAGATTCCCGCGCGAAGGAAGCCCGCCGCGCCTCCCCGCTTCGGGCGGCTGCACCAGGTCGCGTTAAAGGCGAGCGACCTCGATGCGTCGGTGGCCTTTTACCGCGACGTGCTTGGCCTGGCGCTGATTGCCCGGTTCGATCCGCCGGGACTCGCCTTCTTCGACCTCGACGGAACCCGCCTGATGCTCTCGCCCAATTCGAGCGAGGGGACGCTCTATTTCAGCGTCCGCGACCTCGATGCATTGATCGCCGAGCTGACCGCGCGGGGGCTGGCGCTCGCGGCGCCCGCCGCGCTCGTCCACCGCGACGAGGCGGGGCATTTCGGGCCGGCCGGCTCGGAAGAATGGATGGCCTTCTTCCGTGACCCGAGCGGGAATTTGCTCGCACTGGCGACGCGGAAGTAGGAGCTAATTGTCGAAGATGGCGTCGGTGTCCATGCGGCCGTGGAGAACACGCACAACCTCCACTGCGGTTTTTCGTAACGCGGTAGAACACTACGTATGGCGGAGCCGCCAGCGAGCGCACGCCAACGCGCAATTCGTCTCGCACTCGACCCGACATAGGCCAATCACGCAGGATGCCGACGGCTCGCTCGATTTCCCGCAACTGACTTTCGGCAACCGCAGGCGACGCCTCAGCCGCAAGGTAATTCCAGATACCGTCGAGGTCGCGGAGTGCGACCGGGGACCAACGTATCGGTGGACTAGCGGCCGGCATTCCGGAGGCGGCCGCGGCCGATCACATCCTCCACCGACAGCGTTTGGCCTTTGCCCGCATCGAGCTCCGCCAGCCCCTCGTCCAGAGCTGCCCGCAGCGCGGACAGCTTGTCGATGTGCCGAAGAAGCGCCTGACCGATCTCGTCTTGATCGGCCTCGGGCAATTGCGCGGCTTTCGCCACCGCCTGCTCCATCAATCTGGTCATGCCCGAAATATGGAGCAATTCCATTGCCGAGGCTACGCCCAGCTGTCGAAGCCGTGAAGGTCGTCCGCGCGGCAGACCCGGCGACGTCGTCCGTCGGTGAACCGCCGCGGGCCGCCTCTGCCAGGCGCGACGGCGGGCGCGCCTTGGGCAGGCCCCTAGCCTGCCGGCATCGTCCCGCTCGGCCAGGAATCCGACCAGGCGCAGACCTTGCCGCCGAGCGCGGCGACGACGCGGTCGGTCGGCTTGCCGGCAAGGGAGACGGACAGTTTGGGGTCGGTCTGCCAGTTCACTTCCTGCTTGTAGGCGCCCTTGTCGGCGGCGCCGACCCGGAAGGCCTTCTGCGCCTTGCAGTCGATACCCCAGAGACGCCAGTGGCTCATGCCGCCACCGGCGACCGCCTTCGGCGTGGCGACGGTAGAGCGGACCAGGATCAGACCGCCCTTCGGCTCGTAGACGATCGTATCGACGTCAAACCAGGCATACTTGCCACCCTTGTTCGGGTCCTTCGCCATGACCCGCAGCCAGCGTTCGGCGTGGGCGGCCTCGACGCCCACGGCCAACGTCACACACAGCGCCAGGAACCCGGTCAAGAAGCGCGACATTCCATCCTCCTCGTCGGCGTTACTGGAACGCCGTCTCCTGAAAACTCCTGAGCTTGCGCGAATGCAGGCGCTCGGGCGCCATGGCGCGGAGCTTTTCCATGGCACGAATGCCGATCTCGAGATGCTGGCCGACCTGACGGCGGTAGAAGTCCGACGCCATGCCGGGCAGCTTCAGTTCGCCGTGCAGCGGCTTGTCGGAGACGCAGAGCAGCGTGCCATAGGGGACGCGGAAGCGGAAACCGTTGGCGGCGATCGTGGCCGATTCCATGTCGAGGGCGACCGCGCGCGACTGCGAGAAGCGCTGGACGGGCTCCTTGTGGTCGCGGAGCTCCCAGTTGCGGTTGTCGATGGTGGCGACGGTGCCGGTGCGCATGATGCGCTTCAGTTCGAAGCCCTCGAGGCCGGTCACCTCGGCGACCGCCTCCTCCAGCGCAACCTGGACCTCGGCCAGCGGCGGGATCGGCAGCCAGGTCGGCAGGTCCGCGTCGAGCACGTGGTCCTCGCGGACGTAGCCGTGCGCCAGCACGTAGTCGCCGAGCGCCTGCGTGTTGCGGAGGCCGGCGCAGTGGCCGAGCATCAGCCAGGCATGCGGGCGCAGCACCGCGATATGGTCGGTGATGGTCTTGGCGTTGGACGGGCCGACGCCGATGTTGACCATGGTGAGGCCGGTGTGCCCCTCGCGGACGAGGTGGAAGGCCGGCATCTGCGGCAGGCGCGGCGGCGGCGTGCCCGCGACCGGGCGTTTCCTGCCGGCCGGCGTGACGACGTTTCCCGGCTCGACCAGGCTCGCATAGCCGCTGCCGCCCTCGGCGATGATGCGGCGGGCGCGGGCGACGAATTCATCGACGTAGAACTGGTAGTTGGTGAAGATGACGAAGTTCTGGAAATGCTCGGGCGCGGTCGCGGTGTAGTGCGGCAGGCGGTGGAGCGAATAGTCGACGCGCTGCGCGGTGAACGGGGCGAGCGGCAGCGCCTGGCCGGGCGCCGGGATGAAGGTGCCGTTGACGATCGCGTCGTCGGTGACGGCGAGGTCGGGCACGTCGAAGAGGTCGCGGAGCGGCACCTCGATCCGGTCGGCGATCTCCCCCTCGACATGGATGCCGTCCGGGAAGGCGAAGTGGAGCGGAATCGGCTCCTCGGAGGGCCCGATCTCGACGCTGGTGCCGTGCGCCTTGATGAGCAGGCGGATCTGCTCGGCGAGGTAGTTGCGGAAGAGAGCCGGCTGGGTGACGCTGGTGGCGTAGCTGCCCGGCCCGGCGACGTGGCCGTAGGACAGGCGCGAGTCGATCTTGGCGTAGCTCGACGTCTCGATGCGGATCGCCGGATAGGTGGCGCGGACGCGGCCGCGCAGGCGCTTGTTCCTGAGGAGGGCCTGGAAGCGGTCGCGGATGAAGGCGGTGTGCTGCTCGTAGATCATTTCGAGCCGCTCGACGGCCTTGTCGGCATCGTCGAAGCGCTCCGCCGGAATCGGCCGCGGGCGCTCGAAGTGAGTCCCGTTCAGTTTCATGCGCGCCGTTCTCGGCCCAACGCGCCGGGAAATCAAGCCGAACCGCGAGTCCCGGAGAGGCCGCGGGCGGCGTCGAGCCGGGCGATCAGGCCGGCCGCGTCCGGCTCGGCGAGGAAGCGCTCAACCCAGCGTTCGTTCTCCTCAGTCGCCTGGCGGCGGAGCTTCAGCCGGCTTTCGTCGGGCTCCCTGGCCAGGGGGACGCCGGCATGCGCGGCGATCGCCCGCACCGTGTCCTCCAGGCGGTCGGCGACGTCCTCATACCAGAGTGGGAGGGGAGCGACGCCGCGGCCGGCAAAGTAACCTCGCCAGACGCCGTCGTGGAGCAGGAGCGACTTGAGACAATGGCGGAGCAGGCTGGACGAATAGGAAACCGTCGCTGGGCCCCCGTCCGTGCTCGTCCACTTGCCGCTTCGCCATGCGAACGCCAGGGAGACCGCCTGGCGCAGAAGATCGCGCCGCCGCAGCCAGACCCACGAAACATTCGGAAACCAGCGCGGGAAATCGATCTCGGCCACGATCCCCACGAAATAGATGCCGAAGAGCTTGACCGCGCCGACCCCGTTCGGCGTCAGCCCGTTGGCGAGAAGCAGCCGGCAGCATTGTTCAACCGTGCTGTTGGGCAGTTCCGTGACGGAAGGAGGCCAGGAAAAGCCGACGTGCAGCCATTCGTGCGGGATGCCGAGCGAACCGGTCTGCGCCATGACGGTGCCGAGCATGCTTGTGCCCGAGCGCGGGCTGGCCGCGATGGCGATGAGGCGATCCGGCGGCCGCCAGTCCGGCGGAGGCGCTCGGTTCACCCTACGCGTTCCCGGCAGGCGCCACCCGCCGCCGCTGCTCGGCGGCAAAGGTGAGGACCGCGATGGCGAGGGTCGCGACCATGAATCCGACCGTGATCCACGGCAGTTCGGAATAGGCCCAGCCGGCATTGAGGGCCATGCCGCCGATCCACGGGCCGGCGGCGATTCCGATGTTGAAGGCGGTCGAGATCAGGGTCGAGGCAAGGTTGGGCGCGTCGGCGGCGCCCTTGAGGATGCGCGCCTGAACCGGGGCGGCAAAGGAGAAGCCGACCAGCGACATGAGGAAGAATGTCACCGCGGTCGCCACCGGGTCGACCATGGCGACGAGGAAGATGAGGTCGAGCAGGAGAACGATCGCGAAGATGCCGATGAGGGCGGGCATCGGCCGCCAGTCGCCGAGGCGCCCCCCGGCGAGGTTTCCGAACACGCCGCCAATGCCCGAGGCAAAGAGCAGGTACGGTACGTCGCCGGTGGGGATGCCGGTGACCGTGGTGAGGATCGGCACGACATAAGCGAAGAAGGCGAAGAAGGCCGTCATCGACAGGGTGATCATCAGGTA
>DASRGK010000030.1:0-9030 GCA_035651055.1 Bauldia sp. | reverse complement strand
GGGCGCTCACCGGAAGCCCCGAGCTTCTCGTCCTCGACGAGCCGACGGCGAGCCTGCCGGAGGCCGACGTGGCGCGGCTCTTCCGCGTGCTCGGCCGGCTGCGCCAGCGCGGCGTCAGCGTGATCTATGTCAGCCACCGGCTGGACGAGGTCTTCCGCATTGCCGACGCGGTCACCGTGCTCCGCGACGGCCGCACGGTCGCCGCCTACCGTCCGCTCGACATTTCCCCCGACCAGCTGGTTGCCGATATCGTCGGCAAAGCGATTGCGCCCCGCCCGGTCGCCCGCCGCCGCGCGGATGGCGCCGATGCGCTGGCGGTTCGCGACCTGCGCATCGGTTCGGTCGGTCCGGTCTCGTTTGCCGTCCGCGCCGGCGAGATCGTCGGCCTCGCCGGCCTCCGCGGCCAGGGCCACGAAGTGATTGGCCGGGCAATCGCCGGAGTCGTCCCGCGCGACAGCGGCTCCATTCTGGTGGGCGGCGCCGAAGTCGACCTGCGCTCGCCCTCCCAGGCAATCGGTCATGGCATCGGCTTCGCCACCGGCAAGCGCGCCGAGGAGGCGCTCGCGCCGACCATGAATGTGAAGGAGAACCTGTTCCTCAACCCGCTCAATTTCGGCCAGCGCTCCTTCCGCCTGCGCAGCCGCCGCAAGGAGGCCGAGAAGGCCGGCGCAATCCTCCGCAAGTTCGACGTCCGCCCGCCGGAGCCCGAGCGCCTCATCAACACGCTGTCGGGCGGCAACCAGCAGAAGGTCGTGCTCGCCCGCTGGGCCGGGCAGCGCTACCGCATCCTCATCCTCGAGGACCCGACCATCGGCGTCGATGTCGGCGCCAAGGCCGAGATCTATCGGATGATGATCGAGGACGCGGGTGCGGGAACCGCCTCGCTCGTCGTTTCGTCCGACCTCGACGAGCTCGCCGAAATCTGCGACCGGGTGCTCTGCTTCGTCCGCGGCCGGGTCGTGGCTGAACTGAAGCGCGATGCGCTGAGCGTCGAAGCGTTGACCCGCGCCGTCGGCGGCGTCGGGGCTCCGGTCCGCCTGGAGCTGGTCCGGTGAGCCTCGGCCGCGAAAGGGACGAGCCGGTGGCGGTGGCCGCCGAGCCGCCGGAGGCGCCTCGCCAGGCGCCGCCGGGCGGGCTCCGCCAGCTGGCCCTGCACGTCCTCTCCGTGCACGGCCTCCTCGTCTTCGGCATCGCGCTGGTCGTCGTCTTCTCGATCCTGCTGCCGGCGACCTTCAGCCACGTTCAGACCTTCCGCGCCATCCTCGGCAACAACACCACCGTTGCCCTCCTGGCGCTCGCCGAGATGTGCGTGATCGCGGCCGGGAACTACGATCTTTCGGTCGGCTACGGCATCGGCCTCATGCACATCGTCGCCATGGGCCTGCTCACCGATTACGGCGTCGACTGGCCCTGGGTCGTGGTCCTGACTATCGCGGCCGGCGGCCTCGTCGGTCTCATCAACGGCATCCTCGTCGAATATGCCAGGATCGACTCCTTCATCGCCACGCTCGGCGTTGGCACGATCCTCTACGGGATCGGCAGCTGGTACACCGACGGCGCCCAGGTGATCGGCGTCGTCCCGCAGGCATTTGCCAACATCAACGACGCCAAGCTCCTTGGCATCCCGTTTCCGTCCTTCATCGTCGCCGCGGTCGCGATCCTCGCCTGGGTCGCCCTCGAACATGTCCCCATCGGCCGCCAGCTCTACGCGATCGGATCGAACCGCAAGGCGGCCGAGCTGACCGGCATCAAGACCCGCCGCCTGGTCATCGGCTCGTTCATCGTCAGCGGCCTCGTCGTCGGCCTTGCCGGCGTCATCCTCGCCGCCCGCCTGCAGGTTGCGCAGAGTTCGGTCGGTCCCGAATTCCTGCTCCCCGCCTTCGTCGGCGCGCTCCTCGGCGCGACGACCATCCGCCCCGGCCGGGTCAATGCCTGGGGCACCATCGTCGCGGTCCTGGTGCTGGCGGTCGGCATCGCCGGCCTGCAGCAGCTCGGCAACTCGTTCTTCGTCGAGCCGATCTTCCAGGGCGCCGCGCTCATCATTTCGGTCGGCCTTGCGGGCTACGCCGCACGCCGTCGCAGGCGCTGAAGCGGGGAGCCGGCCGGAGACGTCGAGAGAGTTGATGAAGGCTACAACGAGGGAGAGGAAATCGACCATGGAAATGAGGACAAGACTGATGTTCGGCGCCGCGGCGCTGGCGGTTGCCGGCACGCTCGCCGGCACCGCCTACGGCGGCGACGACGAGGTTCTGGCCCGGATGAAGGCGGACATCGCCCGCTCGGTCGGGCCGCAGACCACCTGGGACGGTCCGACCACCGGCCCGAAGGCCGCCAAGAACAAGTCGATCGTCTACGTCTCGCTGACGCAGAACTCGAGCGGCAACGCGGATTCTGCCCGCGGCGCCGAAGAGGCGGCCAAGGTGCTCGGCTGGAAGTTCACCCTGATGGACGGCAAGGGCTCGGCCACCGGCGGCGCCGATGCGCTCGCCCAGGCGATCGCGCTGAAGCCGGACGGAATCATCCTCGGCTCGGTCTCGATCGAGAACAACAAGGCGCTGATCAAGCAGGCGACCGATCAGGGCATCGTCGTCGTCGGCTGGCACGCCACCGACAAGCCGGGCCCGGTCGCCGATCCGCCGGTCTTCACCAATGTCGGCACCGACCCCTACCAGATCGCCTACACCGCCGGTGAATATGCCGTGGTTCATTCCAACGGCACGGCCGGCGCCGAGGTGATCAGCGACCGCGTTTACCCGATCGTCGTCATGAAGACCGAAGGCATCGAGAACGCGATCAAGGAATGCAAGGGCTGCACGCTTCTCTCCGAGGACAACGGTCCCTTCGGCGAGGTGCCGCAGCGCACGCCTGGCCTCATCTCGAACCTTCTCCAGCGCTTCGGCGACAAGCTCGGCTATATCCTCACCTTCAACGAGGTCTATTTCGACTTCGCCGTTCCGGCCCTCAAGGCCGCGGGCAAGGAAGGTGGCGACCCGCCGCATCTGATCGCCGCCGGCGATGGCAGCGAGTCGGCCTACCAGCGCATCCGCACCGGCCAGTACCAGATCGCGACGGTGCCGGAGCCGGCGGTCATGCACGGCTGGCAATGCATCGACGAACTGAACCGCGCCTTTAACAAGGAGCCACCCTCGGGCTTCGTCACCAAGGTCCACCTCGTCACCAAGGACAATGTCGATGCCGATGGCGGCGACAAGAACCGCTTCGAGCCGTCGAACGGCTACCGCGAAATCTACAAGAAGATTTGGGGCGTGATGTAAGTCACCTTCCCCGGCCCGGCCGGACAGACCCCCGGCCGGGTCTTCTTGAAGAAAGATCAGATGCGCCAGCCAGCCAAATCAGCCGTTTCTGCTCCGTCCCGTCCCGGCTTGACCGCCGTGGGAGGGGGCGCGAGGGTGCGCTCCGTGTCGACCGTCACCAAGCCGCCTGCCGCCCCCGATGCTGCCGAGACCGGACCGGTCGGAACGCTGGAACGCGGTCTCTCCATCCTCCGCTTCTTCAAGTCGTCGCCGGAGGCAAGCATTCCCGAGGTTGCCGGCTCGATCGGGCTCAGCCGCTCGACCACCTACCGTATCGCCGAGCGCCTCCGCGAACTCGGCTTCCTCGAAGTCAATTCGTCCACCGGCCGCTGGCGTCTCGGCCGCGAAGCGGTCCAGCTCGGCGTGGTCGCCCTGCAGTCGACGGATGTCATGCAGGTTGCCCCCGAGCTTCTCCGTGCGCTCCTCCAGATGTCGGGCGAGGCGGTCAACCTTGCCGTCTTCGACGCCGACTCGATGGTGCTCCTCTATCGCGAGCAGGGGCCGCAGTCGGTGACCATCTCCTCGCGGCTCGGCTCACACCGTCCGCTGCACGCGAGTTCCCTCGGCAAGGCGTTTCTTGCCGCGATGAGCGATGCCGAGCGTCGCGTGCTGCTTTCGCGCCTCGCGCTGAAGAGGCATACCGACCACACCATCGTCAGCCCGCTCGCGCTCGAGCGCGAGATCGCCGAAATCCGGTCGCGCGGCTACGCCGTCGATCGCGCCGAGTTCGAGGCCACGCTCGCCTGCGCCGCCGCCGCCGTCTTCGACCATCGCGGCCTTCCCATCGCCTCGATCAGCGTCTCCGGTCCCTCGGAGCGCGTGCTGCCGCAGATCGACCGCATCGGCGTCATGGTCGCCAACACCGCCCGCGCCGTGTCGGAGCGGCTGGGCTTCGTCGGCCGGCGCTAGGACAGGAAACCATGCCCGTTTGTCGCCGCTTCCGCGTCTCATCTGCGAGCTCGGCGTCCCAATCGCTGGGACTCGGTTGGTGAAGGCCCTCCGCGCCCGCCTCGCCGAGGGAATCCTCGCTTTTCCGGCGACGCCCTTCGACCGTTCGGGCGCGCTCGACCGCACCGCCTTCGAGCATCATATCGCAGATCTGGCGAGGTTTAATCCAACCGCCCTTGTCCCCGCCGGCGGCGCGGGGGAGCTCTTTTCCCTCTCGCTCGACGAGCAGGCCGAGACCGTGCGCATCGCTGTCGCCGGCGCCGGCAAGGTGCCGGTCCTCGCCGGCGTCGGGCAGGGCGTTGCGATCGCAGTGGCGATGGCGCAGGCCGCGGAGAAGGCCGGCGCCGCCGGCATCCTTCTCTTTCCGCCCTACCTGGTCGTACCCGAACAGGAAGGGCTCGCCGCCTACATTGAGGCGGTGGCGCGCTCGGTCGGGATCGCCGTCATCGTTTACAGCCGCAACAACGGTGTCCTGTCGACCGACACCGTCCTCCGCCTCGCCGAATCGTGCCCGAACCTTGTTGCCGTCAAGGACGGCGTCGGCGATTTCGAGTCGCTGGTCGGCCTGAAGCTCGCCGCCGGCGACCGGCTTGCGGTCATCAACGGCGTGCCGACGGCGGAGATCATCGGCGCTCAGTGTTTTGCGGTCGGCATTCGCAGCTACACGTCCGCCGTCTTTTCCTTCCTGCCCGAGCTGGCGACGCGCTACTTTGAGGCCCTGAAGGATGGCGACCGCGCGACTGTCGAGCGCCTGCTTGCTGAGTTCTATCTTCCGCTCGTTCGCATCCGCAACCGGCGCCGGGGCTATGCCGTCTCGCTGGTCAAAGCCGGCCTTCGCCTGACCGGGCATGATGCCGGCCGCGTCAGGCCGCCGCTCGTCGACCTCGCCCCCGCCGACGAGGCGGAACTCGCCGCGCTCATCGCGCGGGCGGCGGGTCTTATCGAGGAAGCGCCGATCGGCGCGGTTGCAATCAGGTAGGATCATGCGGATAGCGCTCTGGGACATTGTCGTCGCGCAGAAGGACCGGATCGTGCGCCTGATGCCGCCCGGCACCGAGCTGGTCGATCTCCCGGACGCGCCCGCCTCGCCGGTCGCGCTCGACATGCTGATCGCCTCGCGCTTCGCCGCCAGGGACACGGGCCGCGTCGCGCCGCGCCTTCTGCAGGTCCCGGGCGCCGGCACCGACAAGGTCGATTTCGCCGCGGTTCCGCCCGCCGCCTTCATCTGCAATGCCTACGAGCACGAGCAGCCGATTTCCGAATACGTCTTTGCCGCCATCCTCGACCACGCCACCACCTACGGCGCGATGGTCCGGCGCATGCCCGAGCGCGGCTGGGGCGGCGCCTACTTCTCGCGCAAGCCGCATCTCGAAGTTGCCGGCAGCACGCTCGGCCTCATCGGCCTCGGCCATATCGGCAAGGCGATCGCGAAGCGCGCCAGGGCCTTCGACATGAAGGTCGCGGCGGTCGCTGCCACGCCGCGCGCCTCGGCCGAGAACGTCGACTGGGTGGCCACCGCCGACCGCCTCGGCGAAATGCTGGCGATGGCCGACTACGTCGTCGTCGCCTGTCCGCTGAATGATGCGACGCGCGGCATGCTCGGCCGGAAGCAGTTCGCTCAGATGAAGAAGACGGCGCTCCTCGTCAACGTCGCCCGCGCCGAGATCGCCGTCGAGGAAGACCTGTTCAACGCTTTGAAGGATGGCGTCATTGCCGGCGCCGTCCTCGATCCCTGGTACCGTTACCCGGCCTCGGCGAGCGATCCGGTCGAGCCGGCGCATTTCCCGTTCGGCTCCCTGCCCAACGTGAGGATGACGCCGCATTCCTCGGCCTGGACGGACGGCGTCTGGGCCCGCCGTTGCGCCTTTTTCGTTGAGAATCTGGCGCGCCTCGGCGATGGTCGCCCGCTTCTCAACATCGTGCGCGAGCCGGCGAAGTCGGCCGCCCGCGCCGCCGGCTAGGATGGAAAATGCCGTATCTGATCGACGCCACCGACAAGCCCGGCCAAGCCGAGCTGCGCCAGCGGCACCGGCCCGAGCATCTCGCCTTCCTTCACCGCAGCCTGCCGAGGCTGCTCGCCGCCGGCGCCAAGCTCTCCGATGACGGCAATACCGCCCTTGGAAGCATCTATATCGTCGAGGTCGAGGACCGGGCGGGCGCCGAGGCCTTCATCGCCGAAGACCCGTACGTGAAGGCGAACCTCTTCCGGTCGGTGGTGATCACGCGCTGGCGGAAGGGCTTCTTCAACCACGAGAGCTTCATTCCGAAGAGCTGATCCCGCCGGCGCGCCGCCGCGGCGTCCTCCCTCCGGTCTTGCCGCTGGACCCTCGGACCGGCGACTATGGGGCGAGGGAGAGCACCGGAGGCACGGCATGGCGGCGCGCTGCACACATCTTCACATGATCCGGGACGTGACGCCGAGCGCGCTCGGCTGCGAGGATTGCCTCAAGACCGGCGATGAATGGTTCCACCTCCGCATCTGCCGGACCTGCGGCCATGTCGGCTGCTGCGACCAGTCGAAGAACCAGCATGCGACCAAGCACTTCCATGCCACCGGTCATCCGATCATCGAGGGCTACGATCCGCCGGAAGGCTGGGGCTGGTGCTATGTCGACGAGGTCGTCTTCGATCTGTCCGACCGGGCCACGCCGCAGCGCGGCCCGCTGCCGCGCTTCTACTGAGCGGCGGCCCCGGCGCTTCTCTCCTTCTGCCGCGCCCGGTAGCGGTCGAGGAGCCGCGACAGCGTCGCCGTCATCGCCGCCTCGATCTCGGGGCGGCCCTCCAGCCGGCTTAGGAGCAGCGCCGCCGATTCAAGCGTCGACAGGCCCTCCCGCCGCGGTTCCCGCCGCAGCTTCCCGTAGAGCGAGGGCCGTTGCGGATTGACCGCGATCCGCCGCGCTTTCAGCACCCACGGGTTCCGCCACCACAGCGTCTTTGCCTGGCTCCACGTCCCGTCGAGGACGACGATGCCCTTGATGCCGGCAAGCGCCGCGCGCTGGTCGGGCACCGCCTTGCCGCTCCGGTCGAAGACGGCGACCTCGTCGCCCTGGGGGAAATCGCGCGGCCGGGTCGAGCCGAGGTAGAGCACCGCCCAGGCGTGCGGATCGGCGGGATGGCCAGCCGCCTTGGCGAGGCTCGGCCAGGAGAGCCCGATCTTCAACGCCGCACGTTTCAGGCTGAGCACCGCCAGCCTGGCGGTGCCCAGTTCCTTGTCCTGTTCCTGCGGATGCTGCAGGACGAGGAGTTCGATGCGGTTGTCGATCGGCGCGATCGTGTCGCAGATGTTGAGCGACAGCGGCTTCAGGCAGCGCGGGCAGAGTTCCTCTTCGACCGGATCGGTCCTCGCCTCGTTCAAAGCGGGAAACCGGCGGTCTTCAGGAAGCGCTCCAGCCGGTCCGGGAACTTGAGGATGACGAGGTTCTTGTTGCCGCAGGAATCCGGGTCACGCCCGTCGGCGCAGACCTCCTCGCCGACATCGGTGTCGTAGTCCCAGTGCGCCCTTAGCTGCTTCATCGCATCGGCGCCCTGGCCGACCCGCGCCTTGGTCGCCACCCAACCGGCGAGGTAGCCGGCCGAAGTCCACTGGTCGTCGGGATCGACATCGGCCTCCATCCGCGACAGCCAGTCCTTGTGCGCCTGCAGGTATTTCGGGTCGGCGGTGGCGTCGACCGCCTTGCCGCTGCGGATCTGGTAGATGGTGAGCGGCGCCGCGCTGCAGGCGTAGCAGTCGAACTGGTAGAGGAAGCGGTTGTCGACCGTGACGATCTCCGCCTCGCCGTCGTTGTCGAGGTCGTCGAGGTAGTTGCCGTCGCCGTCGAAGGCGCCGACATTGATCGCCGTCCATTTGCCGCCCAGCTCTTCGGCGACGATCAGATTCGAGCAGCAATGCGCCCCGCCGGAATAGCTGGAGAAGAGCACTTCCTCGTGCTGGTTGGCCGGGTCCATCTCGACGATGCTCGCTTCGGCCGCTGGCTGGTCGAATCCCGACGCAACCCCTGGCACCTCCAGCACCTTCTTGCCGCCGACGCTGACCTGAAGCACCGGCACGTCGGCGTTAGGGTCGATATCGGGTCGCTTCACCATGCTGATCCCGGCGATGATGTCGCCGACGGTCACCGAGGCGCTCTTGGCGCCCTCGGCGAATTCCGTCGTCGGATAGTTCGGCGTGTCGTCGCCCTGCTCGTCATTGCCGGTATCGTCCCCCGTGCTCTGGCCGAAGGCGTGGCCGGCCAGCCCCAGCGCGAGGAGGGCGGCGAGCATGGTGGTGCGGCGCACTGGCCGAAGGGTCATGGACATACCGATTCCTGTGGCGTTTGGCCCGAGTGTACTGTCTGCCGGAAGTCGCGGGAAAGGCTGAATGTCGCGGCCTTCCCCCTGCTAGGGCTCGACCGATGTCTGCAAGCCGGCTGAGATTCGTGCCCGTGACCAGCGCGACATGGGCGCAGTTTGAGGCGTTTTTCGAGATGCCCGGCGCGCCGAAATATTGCTGGTGCATGGTCTGGCGGCGCACTTCGGAGGAAGCGAAGCTCCGCGGCGGGGCCGAGCGCAAGAAGATGATGCACGCGCGCGTCGCCGCCGGGAACCCGGTCGGCCTTCTCGCGTACCGGAAAGACGAGCCGGTCGGCTGGGTGTCGATCGCGCCGCGCGAGACCTATCGCAATCTCGGCGGCCCGCCGGCGAAGGACGGCGAAAAGATCTGGTCGCTGGTCTGCTTCTTCGTTCCACGCCGACTGCGCGGCGACGGGCTTGTCCGCGACCTCATCGCCGG
>DASRGK010000029.1:0-3322 GCA_035651055.1 Bauldia sp. | reverse complement strand
ATCATCGTCCGCAGCCCTCTCCGCATCACGCTCGGCGGCGGCGGCACCGACCTGCCCTCCTACTACCGCGAGCACGAGGGCTTCCTCATCGCCGCGGCCATCGACAAATACGTCTATGTCACCGTGATCAAGCCGTTCGCGCCTGGTATCTATCTCAAATATTCCGAGATCGAGCACGTCGACACCGTCGACCAGGTGCGCCACCGCATCATCCGCGAGGCGCTGCGGCAGTTCGCATCGGGCAGGCCGCAGATCGAGATCACCACGCTTGCCGATATTCCGGCCGGCACCGGCCTTGGCTCGTCGGGCAGCTTCACCACCGCGCTCCTGCGCGCGCTTCACGCGCACGGCCACTCGATCGTTCATCCGCGCGAGCTTGCCGAGGAGGCCTGCCACATCGAGATCGACCTCCTCGGCGAGCCGATCGGCAAGCAGGACCAGTACATCGCGGCTTTCGGCGGGCTGACCTGCTTCACCTTCCGCAAGGACGGAACCGTCGATGCCAGGCGCCTCGCCGTCGACGAGGAGACCCGCTTCGCGCTCGAGGACAACCTTCTCCTCTTCTTCACCGGCTTCTCGCGCTCGGCCTCGGCGATCCTGAAAGACCAGGACACCCGGACCAAAAGCCAGGACAGCGCCATGGTCGAGGCCCTGCACAACACAAAGGACCTCGGCCGCCGGTCGCAGGCGGCACTGGAGAAGGGCGACATAGCCGGGCTCGGCAGGCTCATGCACGAGCACTGGGAGCAGAAGCGAAAGCGCTCCGGCGGAATGTCCAACCCGAAGATCGATCACTGGTACGATGTCGGGCGCAGCAACGGCGCCGCCGGCGGCAAGCTGATCGGCGCCGGCGGCGGCGGGTTCCTCATGTTCGTCGCCGAGGACAAGACCAGGCTCCGCCATGCCATGCGCCAGGAGGGCCTCGTCGAGGTCCGCTTCCATTTCGACAATGACGGCACGCGTGTGCTGGCGGAGTAAACGCCGTGCGTGACCGACCGGCGCCACGCGACCTGCCAGTGGCGATCCTTGCCGGAGGGAAGGCGACGCGCCTCGGCGACATCGGCAAGTCGATCCCGAAGGCCCTCGTTCCGGTCGCGGGCAGGCCCTTCCTCGACCACCAGCTGGCGCTCCTCAAGCGCGAAGGCGTTCACCGCGTCGTCATCTGCGCCGGCCACCTCGGCGAGCAGATCCGCGACCATGCCGGCGACGGCGCCCGCTACGGCCTCTCCCTCGCCTACAGCTTCGATGGTCCGAAGCTGCTCGGCACGGGGGGCGCGCTGCGCCGCGCGCTGCCGCTCCTCGGCGAAGTCTTCTTCGTCCTTTACGGCGACAGCTACCTCGACCTGCCGCTTGCCCCCGTGGTCGACGCCTTCGTTGCCGCCGGGAAGCCTGCGCTGATGACGGTCTTCGCCAACCACGGCCGGTTCGACACGAGCAATGTCGCCTTCGACGGCACGCATGTGCGCTACGACAAGCGCCACCCGACGCCGGACATGCGCTATATCGACTACGGCCTCGGCATTCTCACCGCGCCGGTTCTCGCCGGCTACGGCGAGAACGAGGCCTTCGACCTTGCCGATGTCTATGCGAAGCTCTCCGCCGAGGGCCGGCTTGCCGGCTATGAGGCGAAACGGCGTTTCTACGAGATCGGGACGCCGGCGAGCCTCGCCGAGGCCGATGCTTACCTGAGGAGCCGGCGATGAGTATCAGCGACCACACCCGCACCTACTACGAGGAAGTCGAGAAGGTCGCGCGCGGCATCGACCGCGAGGCGGTCGAGCGGATGGTCGAGATCCTCGCCGGGCTGCGGCCCTCGGGCGGCCGCCTCTTCATCCTCGGCGTCGGCGGCGGCGCCGGCCATGCCGGGCACGCGGTCAACGATTTCCGCAAGATCTGCGGCATCGAGGCCTACGCGCCGACCGACAACGTCTCGGAGCTGACCGCGCGGGTCAACGACGATGGCTGGGCGACGGTCTTCGCCAACTGGCTGCGCGGCAGCCGCATCGGCGCGAAGGACGTGGTCCTTGTCTTCTCGGTCGGCGGCGGCAACGCCGCGAAGAACATCTCGGCCAACATCGTCGAGGCGCTGAAGCTGGCGAAGTCGGTCGGCGCCAGGGTGATCGGCGTCGTCGGCCGCGACGGCGGCTACACCGCCGAGGTGGCGGACGCCTGCGTCATCGTGCCGACGGTCAATCCGCAGAACGTCACCCCGCACACCGAGGCCTTCCAGGCGGTGGTCTGGCACGGCCTCGTCAGCCATCCGCGCCTGCTCGTCAACGAAATGAAGTGGGAATCGGTGCGTTGAGCCGACGGGCGGTTTTTCTCGACCGCGACGGCGTCCTCGTCGAGGAAGTCTTCTACGAACGGACGGGAGAATGGGAAGCGCCGATGGCAGCGGCGGACGTCCGCCTCATTCCGGGCGCCGCGGTGGCGGCGCGGCGGCTCGCCGACGCCGGCTTCGCCCTCGTCCTCATTTCCAACCAGGCCGCCTACGCCAAGGGCAAGACGACGCTCCGCAAGCTCTGGCTGGTGCACGAACGCTTCGTCGAGTTGCTCGGCGGGGAGGGCGTCCGGCTCGACGGCTTCCGCTACAGCTACGGCCATCCCGGCGGGACCGTCCCTCACTTCAGCGGTCCGTCGCTCGACCGCAAGCCGGGCCCCTACAACATCTTCATCCTCGCCGCCGAGCTCGACATCGATCTCCCGGCTTCCTGGATGGTGGGGGACCGGCGGAGCGACATCGAGGCGGGCGAGTCGGCGGGCCTCCGCACCATCCTCGTCGACAATCCGCACAACCCGGTCCCCGGCGGCGCGCGCCGCGCGCGCGACCTCGCCGCGGCGGCGGAGCTGATCCTCGCCGGCTAGGGTTTAACCGCGGCAGGCGGGCGTAAAGCTTCACCCCGGCAAATATGCTTGGAACTGAGGCGCGGCTGACGGAAGTGCTCGGCGAGGCTGACAAGCTTCATTTGAGGCCGGCTAGACGTACGAGCTGCGCCAGCGAACGGCGTACCGGCACTCGAAGCGGATCGCCCCAACCGGTATTGTCTCAAGCGGCCGACCTTGAGATGTTGAAGCAACGCGAACCATCGGCTACCGAACGACTGGTGCCTTCACTTTAGCGGACCGTGACGCGAAACGCGTGACCAAATGACCAACGACATCTCCCGCCTGCCGCGCGTCCCGGTCTCGCCCGGCGAACTGATCGACAAGATCACTATCCTCGACCTCAAAGCCGAGCGCATGACCGACCGCGGCAAGGTCGATAACGTCCGGCGGGAACGCGCGATCCTGCAGGCCGAGCGCGACGCGCACCTGCCGGATG
>DASRGK010000028.1:0-3361 GCA_035651055.1 Bauldia sp. | reverse complement strand
TCGGCAAGATCAACCGCGTTTACGGCAGCAAGGGCAGTCCCGCGCCCGCCGGCTCGTACCGCGGAACCTACGGCTTCATCTACGAATAGCGCGCCCGGCACCATGGAGTCCGCGAGCATGAATACCCCCAGAACTTCCGTCGGACGCCGGCAGGCCCCTCGCGGTCGCCTCAGCCCGGCGATCGTGGCCGGCAGCCTCGCCCTGGCGCTCGCCGCCTGCAAGCACACGTCCGAAGTAGAGGTCGTCGGGTCGGTTCCGTCCGACTACCGGTTGAACCACCCGATCGCGATCGAGGACAAGGTCCAGACCGTGGACATCCCGGTCAGCATGAACGGCGCCCGGCTGACCGAGGGCGTGCGCGGCAACGTCAACGGGTTCGCCCAGCGCTTCCTGGCGAGCGGCGCCGCGGTGATCGCCATCGTCACGCCGTCCGGCTCGGCCGACGAGACCGCGGCGATCTGGCTCAGCTATCAGATCAAGGACGTGCTGGTCGCCTCGGGCGTCGACCCGAAGGCGATCGACTTCCGCGTCTATCGCGCCCGCGGCGAGCGCACGCCGCCGATCCGCATCGCCTTCAGCGCCGTCGCGGCGACCACCGCCGGCTGCGGTCCGTGGACGGATCAGGTCGCGACCAACAAGAACAACGTCAATTACGGCAATTTCGGCTGCGCCACGCAGCAGAACCTCGCCGCCATAGTCGCCAATCCGCTCGACCTCATCTATCCGCGCGGAATGACTCCGGCCGATGCGACGCGGCGCGCCACGGTTCTCGAGAAGTACGAGAAGGGCGAATCCTACCAGTCGGACTACTCGCGTGAGACCGGCGGCACGGTCGCCAAGGGAGTTGGCGGATGAGCAACCTGGCTTACGACAACACGGCGGCGCCGGAGCCTGCGGGGCCGCCGGCGCCCGGGCCCATCGCCCATGCCGATATCCGGCCTGTGCCGCGCATCTCGATCCAGGCCTTCTGCGAATCGCAGGATCTGGCGGCGACGCTGGAAGCCGCCGCGGCCGACCGGCGCATGTCGCGGGCCCACGTCAAGGTCCATACCGGCGGGCTGGCGGCGGCGGCCGAGTTCTACCAGGGCGCGGCGACCCCGAACCTGATCATCGTCGAGTCGAAGCTGCCGCGCGACCGGCTCGACGCCGAACTCGACCGCCTGTCGGAGGTCTGCGACGCCGGCACCAAGGTCGTGGTCATCGGACATGTCAACGATGTCGCGCTCTATCGCGACCTGGTCCGCCGCGGCATCAGCGAATACCTGGTCGCGCCGGTCGACCTCCTGCGCATCATCAAGACCGTCGGCGACCTCTACGCCGAACGGAGCACCGCCCCGCTCGGCCGCACCATCGCCTTCATCGGCGGCAAGGGCGGCGCCGGCTCGTCGACGGTCGCCCACAACGTCGCCTGGTCGATCGCGCGCAAATTCGAGAGCGACGTCGTCGTCGCCGACCTCGACCTCGCCTTCGGCACGGCCGGCCTCGACTTCAACCAGGACCCGGCGCAGGGCATTGCCGAAGCGGTGCACTCGCCGGAGCGGGTCGACGACACATTCCTCGATCGCCTGCTCGCCCGCTGCTCGGATCACCTGAGCCTACTCGCCGCTCCGGCGACGCTCGACCGCACCTACGACTTCGACGAAGCCGCCTTCGCCCAGGTCATCGACGTGGCGCAGGCCGGCGTGCCCGCGGTCGTCCTCGACCTGCCGCATTCCTGGACCGGGTGGATGAAACGGACGCTCCTCGCCGCGGACGAGATCGTCCTTACGGTCGAGCCCGATCTCGCCAACCTGCGCAACGCCAAGAACCTGGTCGACCTGCTGAAGCAGGGGCGCAAGAACGACGCTCCGCCGCGTCTGGTCATCAACAAGAGCGGGCTCGCCAGGCGCCCGGAGATCAAGCCGGACGATTTCGCCTCGGCGCTCGGCCTCACGCCGCTGGCGGTGATCCCCTTCGACGCCCAGCTGTTCGGGACCGCGGCCAATAACGGGCAGATGATCGCCGAGGCCGACCAGAAAAGCCCGGTCGCCGAATCCTTCGACCTGATCGCGCGGGCCGTCACCGGCCGCGGCGAGGTAAAGCGCCAGAAGAAGAGCGCGCTTGCTCCGCTGTTCGCCCGGATCCGCGGAACGAAATCCGCCTGACGAGGTAACTGAATGTTCGGCAAGCGTGGCTCCACGGGCTCGGGCGGACCGACAACGCCGGCCCGACCGCCGGAAAAGCCGGCGGCTGCTCCTCCGCCGGCCCCCCCGGCCCCGGCCGCGCGCGCTCCCGAGCCGGCGAGGCCGGCCGCCGCCCCGTCTCCACCGGCTGCAGCCACGGCCGCGGCCAGCGCAGCGCCGCCCCCGCCGCCCCCGCTGCCGGCCAAGCCGGCCCCGCCCGCGGCGCCGAGGCGCATCGACGTCCGCCGCTCGGAGAATTTCTACGACGTCAAGACGACGGTCTTCTCGGCCCTGATCGATACGATCGACCTGTCGCAGCTTGCCCGCCTCGACGCCGAATCGGCGCGCGAGGAAATCCGCGACATCGTCAACGACATCATCGCGCTGAAGAACATCGTGATGTCGATCGCCGAGCAGGAGGACCTGCTCGAGGACATCTGCAACGACGTCCTCGGCCTCGGCCCGCTCGAGCCGCTCCTCGCCCGCGACGACATCGCCGACATCATGGTCAACGGCGCGCACCGGACCTACATCGAAGTCGGCGGCAAGGTCGAACAGACGTCGGTGCGCTTCCGCGACAATTCGCAGCTGATGAACATCTGCCAGCGCATCGTCAGCCAGGTCGGCCGGCGCGTCGACGAATCATCGCCGATCTGCGACGCCCGCCTGCCGGACGGGAGCCGCGTCAACGTCATTGCGCCGCCGCTCTCGATCGACGGGCCGACGCTCACCATCCGGAAGTTCAAGAAGGACAAGCTGACCCTCGACCAGCTCGTCAAGTTCGGCACGATCACGCCGGAGGGCGCGACCATCCTGCAGATCATCGCGCGCTCGCGCTGCAACGTCCTGGTCGCCGGCGGCACCGGCTCGGGCAAGACGACGCTGCTCAACTGCCTGACCCGCTACATCGACGAGGACGAGCGCATCATCACCTGCGAGGACGCCGCCGAACTCCAGCTCCAGCAGCCGCATGTCGTGCGCCTCGAAACCCGGCCGCCGAACATCGAAGGCGAGGGCGAGATCACCATGCGCGACCTCGTCAAGAACTGCCTGCGCATGCGTCCCGAGCGGATCATCGTGGGCGAGGTGCGCGGACCGGAAGCCTTCGACCTGCTGCAGGCGATGAACACCGGCCATCATGGCTGCATGTCGACCGTGCACGCCAACAGCCCGCGCGAGGCGCTGATTCGTCTGGAGCA
>DASRGK010000027.1:0-24960 GCA_035651055.1 Bauldia sp. | reverse complement strand
AATATCCGCGGGTGATGGGCCACGAGCTTGCCGGAACGGTGATCGAAGCGCCGCGCGGCGCGGAACTGCGAGCCGGCGGACGCGTGGTGATCAACCCGTACCTGCATTGCGGAGTTTGCATCGCCTGCCGTAAGGGCCGCTTCAACTGCTGCGCCCGCCTGAAGGTGCTCGGCGTCCATGTCGACGGCGGCATGTGCGAGCAGATCGTCATGCCGGCGGCGAACCTCTATCCGGCCGACGACCTCACCGCCCGCGATGCGGCGATGGTCGAGTTCCTGGCTATCGGCGCGCACGCCGTCTGGCGCTCCGGCATCGTCGAGGGTGACCGGGTGCTCGTCGTCGGCGCCGGGCCAATAGGCTGCGGCACGGCAATTTTTGCCCGCTTGGCCGGCGGCGACGTGACGATCGCGGACATTTCGGCCGCGCGGCTCGCCGCCGTGCGCGAGACCCTCGGTTTCGCAAAAACGCTGCAGGCCGGCCCGGATGCCGTCGCGGCGGCGCGGCAGGCAACCGGCGGCGACCTCTTCGACCTCGTCTTTGACGCGACCGGGGTCGCCCGCGCGATGGAAGGCTCGTTCGATTTCGTCGGCAGCGGCGGAACCCTCGTCCTGGTCGGCGTGCTGAAGGCGAAGATCACCTTCGACGACCCCGAATTTCACCGGAAGGAAATGCGGCTCCTGGCGACGCGGAACGCGGTCAGGCGCGACTTCGAGACGGTAATGGCCGCGATGCGCGCCGGCCATGTGCCGACCGACGCGCTCAACACCCACCGCGATACGCTCGACCGGCTGCCGCAAGCGATGCCGGCCTGGCTGCGCGACGCGGCACCGCCCATCAAGGCGATCGTGACGGTCTGAACATGGGGTTGCAGACGCCGATCCTCCAGTTCGGCACCAGCCGCTTTCTGCAGGCGCATGCCGACCTGTTCATCTCTGATGCAATGGCGGCCGGCCAAGCGGTCGGGCCGATCACCGTCGTGCAGACAAGCGGCTCCGCGGCACGCGCAGGCCGCCTGGCCGCCTTCGACGGCAGGCCCATCCCGATCGTGGTCCGGGGGCTCGAGGGGGGCAGGCCGGTCGAGCGGACCGAGTACACGCGTAGCATCGTCCGCGGCCTGTCGGCGGCGCAACATTGGAACGAGGTGGAGCGAATCTTCGTCGAGGAAGCGGCGACGATCATCTCCAATACCGGCGATGCCGGCTACGCCATGCCGGCTGACGAGCGACTCGGCGCCGGCGTTCCCGCGTCCTTTCCGGCCAAGCTCACCCGCCTTCTCGACGCGCGTTTCCGGCGTAATGGCCGGCCGCTCACGCTTCTGCCGTGCGAACTGGTGCCCTCGAACGGCGTCGTTCTCCGCGGCCTGATCGAGGATATCGCCGCGCGTTCCGGGCTTGGCGAAGGGTTCGTCGCGTGGCTTCGCGAGAAGTGCGTCTTTGGCAACAGCCTTGTCGACCGCATCGTCTCGGGCGCCATCGAGCCTGCCGGCGCGATCGCAGAACCTTACGCGCTCTGGGCGATCGAGAAGCAGCCGGGCCTCGCGCCGCCCTGTATTCACCCCGCCGTCCGCATGGTTGACGACCTTCGCGTCACCGAGCGGCTGAAGCTCTTCGTCCTGAACCTCGGCCACACCTGCCTTGCCGAGCGCTGGATCGTCGAGAAGCGGCGGGACGACGAGACCGTGCGCGAAATCCTCGCCGATCCGGAAATGCGCGCCTGGCTCGACGCGATCTACGACGAAGAGGTCATCCCGGTCCTGCTCGCCGCAGGTATTGCCGAGGCGCCGGCCTACCGCGACACGGTGATCGAGCGGTTCAGCAACCCGTTCCTCGAGCATCGGCTCCGCGACATCGCCGACAGCCACGCCACCAAGAAGGAGCGGCGCTTCGGCGGGATCATCAGGCTCGCTTCGGAAGTGGCCCCGGCGATGAAGCTGCCACGGCTGGGCGCGATGCTTGGCTCGGGAGTGAAATGATGCTGAAGACGAAGCTGACGGAGCGGCTCGGAATCCGGCATCCGGTTCTCCTGGCGCCGATGGGCATGGTGTCCGGCGGCGCGCTGGCGGCGGCGGTAAGCGCGCATGGCGGCCTCGGGCTGATCGGCGGCGGCTATGCCGATCCGGCCTGGCTGGAACGCGAATTCAAGGCGGCCGGCAACCAGCGGGTCGGCTGCGGCTTCATCACCTGGGCACTGGCGAAGCGGCCGGAAGCGCTCGATGTGGCGCTGGCACATGCGCCGGCGGCCGTGATGCTCTCCTTTGGCGACGCGGCGCCGTTCATCGCCAGGATCAAGGCGGCTGGCGCGGTTGCGATCTGCCAGGTGCAGACGGTGGCGCAGGCGAAAACGGTGATCGACGAGGGCGCCGATATCGTCGTGGCGCAGGGGACCGAGGCCGGCGGCCATGGCGGGAGGCGGTCGACCATGCCGCTGGTGCCGGCGATTGCCGACCTCGCCGCCGCGTCGGGACGCGATGTCCCGGTGGTTGCGGCCGGCGGGATCATCGACGGGCGCGGCCTCGCCGCCGCACTCATGCTCGGCGCCGACGGGGTGCTGATGGGCACGCGCTTCTATGCGACCGAGGAATCGCTGGCGCCGGAAGCAGGCAAGCGCCGCGTCGTTGCGGCGAGCGGCGACCAGACGCTCCGCACGCGCGTCTTCGATATCGCGCGCGGCTATGATTGGCCGCACGAATATACGGGACGCGCCATCGCCAACCGCCTGACCGAGGAATGGCACGGGCGCGAAGCGGAGATGGCGACGTCCGCCGAAACCGAAAAGGCGCGCTACGCCAAGGCCGCGGCAGCCGGCGACATCGACGTTGCGGTGGTCTTCGCCGGCGAGGGCATCGATCTCATCCGGTCGATAGAGCCGGCGGGGACGGTTCTCGACCGCATCCTTCGCGAGGCGGAAACCGCTCTGGCGCGCCGCTTCGGCTGAGGCTCCGGCCTAGCGCGACCAGCGCTTGGCCGACATCACCGCCTGCTGCCAGGCGGCCATGAACGAACGCCGGATCGGCGGCAGGAAGCGGTCGGGCGCCAGCGAACCGGGAATCAGGCTGAGGCGGCGCATTTCGTGCGGCGCCGCATCCGAGCGAACCACGCCGGCTGCGGGCGCCTCGGTCTCGGCGACCTCGCGCGCCTCCTGAACCTTGAGTTCCTTCGGGCGCGGCATCGAGACGATGTTGTAGCCCGAATCGACGAAGTGGATTTCTCCGGTCACCGCCGACGAGAGGTCGGAGAGGAGATAGACCGCCGTGTTGCCGATCTCCTCGATGGTGACCGAGCGGCCGAGCGGCGAGTTCCGGTTCTGGAAATTGAACATCAGCCGCGCATCGGCGACGCCCGAGCCGGCGAGCGTGCGCACCGGACCGGCGGAGATCGCGTTGACCCGGATCTGCTTCTCGCCGAAATCGACCGCGAGGTAGCGCACCGAGGCCTCGAGCGCCGCCTTGGCAACGCCCATGACGTTGTAGTTGGGCATGACGCGGGTCGAACCGCCGTAGGTGAGCGTCACCAGCGCGCCGCCGTTCGGCATCATCTTGGCGGCCCGTTTCGCCACCTCGGTGAACGAGAAGCACGAGATCAGCATCGTCTTCTTGAAGTTGGCGCGGGTGGTGTCGGCGTAGCGCCCCTTCAGCTCGGTCTTGTCCGAGAAGGCGATGGCATGGACGAGGAAGTCGATGCTCGCCCAGCGCTCCGCGAGCGCCGCAAAGACCTTGTCGAGCGCCGCGGGATCCTCGGCGTCCGGATCGATCGCGACGTCGCAGGGGATAAGGAAATCCGAACCCACCGACTTCGCCAGCGGCCGCACCCGCTTGTCGAGATTGGGCGGCTGGTAGGTGAACGCCAGTTCGGCGCCGGCCTCGGAGAGCCGTTTGGCAATTCCCCAGGCGATGGAATGATCGTTGGCGACTCCCATGATGAGGCCGCGCTTGCCCTGCATCAGGCCGCTCGTCATTTCATTCCTCCCCCGCCGTTCCCTGTTTCTAGGCCGCGTAGCGCTGAAGCACCAGTGTGGCGTTGGTTCCCCCGAACCCGAACGAATTCGACAGAACCGTGTTCAGATTCGTGTTATCCACCCGTTCCGTGACAATCGGCATGTCGGCAAAGGCCGGATCGAGGTTATCGATGTGGGCCGACTTGGCGATGAACCCGTTCTGCATCATCAGGAGACAGTAGATGGCCTCGTGGACGGCCGTCGCGCCCTGGGAATGCCCGGTCAGCGACTTGGTCGCCGAAATCGGCGGGCACTTTTCGCCCGATCCGAAGACGGCGCGGATCGCCTCGATTTCCTTCAGGTCGCCGATCGGCGTCGAAGTGGCGTGCGGATTGATGTAGTCGATCTTCTCCTTCACGGTCGCCAGCGCCTGGCGCATGCAGCGCGCGGCGCCCTCTCCGCTCGGCGCAACCATGTCGACGCCGTCCGACGTGGCCCCGTAGCCGACAATCTCGCCGTAGATACGCGCGCCGCGCGCCTTGGCGTGTTCCAGCTCTTCGAGGACGAGGACGCCGGCTCCGCCGCTGATGACGAAACCGTCGCGGTCCCGGTCGTAGGCACGCGACGCTTCGGCAGGCCGGTCGTTGAACTTGGTCGACAGCGCCCCCATGCCGTCGAAGAGCACCGTGAGGGTCCAGTCGAGATCCTCGCAGCCGCCGGCGAACATCACGTCCTGCTTGCCGAACTGGATCTGCTCGTAGGCGCTGCCGATGCAGTGGTTCGAGGTGGCACAGGCCGAGGAGATCGAATAGCTGAGGCCCTTGATCTTGAACCAGGTGCCGAGCGTCGCCGAGGCCGTCGAAGCCATTGCCTTCGGCACGGCGAACGGGCCGACCTTCTTGGACGAGCCCGACTGGCGCGTCTTGTCGGCGGCCTCGACGATCGTGCGCGTCGACGACCCTCCCGAGCCCATGATGATGCCGGTGCGCTCGTTTGAAATCTCGCGCGGCTCGAGGCCGGCGTCGCGGATGGCCTGGTCCATGGCGACGTGGTTCCAGGCGGTGCCGCGGCCGTGAAAACGCATCGCGCGCCGGTCGATCATCGTTTCCGGGTCGAGGGTCGGCGCGCCGTGGACCTGGCTGCGGAAGCCGAGCTCGGCATACTTGTCGGCGCGCACGATTCCCGAGCGCGCCTCGCGCAGCGAGGCAAGCACCTCCTGGGTCGAGTTTCCGATCGAGGAGACGATGCCCATGCCGGTGACGACTACCCGTCTCATCCGTTTCCTGGCCTCACTGTTCCGACCGGCTCAAGCAGCTGCCGGTTCCGCCTTGAACAAGCCGACCTTCAGGTCGCTGGCCCGATAGATGGTCTCTCCGTCCGCTTTCAGCCAGCCGTCGCCCACGCCGAGGATCAGTTTGGACCGGAGGACCCGCTTCAATTCTACTCCATACTGGACGAGCTTCACCGTCGGAAGCACCATGCCGGAGAACTTCACCTCGCCGACCGAAAGGGCGCGGCCGCGCCCCGGGGCGCCGAGCCAGCCGAGGAAGAAGCCGAGCATCTGCCAAAGCGCATCGAGGCCGAGGCAGCCGGGCATCACCGGATCACCCTTGAAGTGGCAGCCGAAGAACCAGAGGTCCGGCTTCACGTCCAGTTCCGCGACGATCCGGCCCTTGCCGTTCTCGCCGCCTGCCGCCGTGATCTCGGTGATCCGGTCGAACATCAGCATCGGCGGCAGGGGCAGTTGCGCATTGCCCTCCCCGAAGAGTTCGCCGCGCCCGCAGGCCAGGAGCGCTTCGTAGTCGTAGCTAGACGGCCGATCGTCCATGCTTGCCATGCACCTCTAAAAGGACCGGCACCGACCGCTATCATCCGGCGGCTGTTGCGTTATCGGCCGCCGAGAACCGCTGCGAAAACCCCGCGGGTTCTAACACCGAAGCGGTCGAGTCGTCACTATGCCGGCACGCGGCCGGCAGGCGGCAACCCGTCTGCCGGGACGCCGGACCGGACAGTCATCACGGGATTCGGGGTAGAGCGCCGACCGCCGAACGGCCAGAGCCGGTTCGCTTGCGAAAGATTCTCATTGCGGCGCGGTAAGCGAGTCGGCAGAAGGAAGTCCGGATCTGCGTCCCCGGACGCGGTTTCCCCGTTCTGTATTGAACCCGCGGCCTTTAACCGCGCGGCCAAACGGATGCACCGATGGATACCAACGTCACGTTCTCCCATCCGCCGTCGCGCAGCGACATTCGCGCACTGCTGCGGCGTTCCGGCCTGCGGCCGACCCGGCAGCGGCTGGCGCTTGCCGAACTCCTTTTCGCCAAGGGCAACCGCCACATCTCGGCGGAACTGCTCCACGCCGAGGCGATGATCCATCGCGTTCCGGTGTCGTTGGCCACCGTCTACAATACGCTCCACCAGTTCACCGGCTCGGGCCTGCTCCGGGAAGTGATCGTCGACGGGTCGAAGACCTACTTCGATACCAACACCAGCGACCACCACCACTTCTTCGTCGAAGGCGACGACGAGGTGATCGATATTCCGGAAGGCCGGCTGCGCGTCGGCGAAGTGCCGGAACCTCCGCCCGGCTACGAGATCAGCCGGGTCGACGTCGTGGTACGGCTCCGCCGCATCGCCCGGAACTAGGCCGGCCGCCGGCGGATCGCCAACCTCTTCGCCGTCGCCTCAGTTCAGGTCTTCGTTGGGATAGACGCCCCAGAGCCGGTCCTGCGGGATCCAGCCGGAAAAGCCATTGCCCGAAATCCGGCACCAGGCGTTGCGGCAGCGGTCGAGCGTCCCCATGACCCCGGGTTCGAGATAGGCGGTTATGGTCGAATCCGGTTCGCCATAGCTGCGGATCGGCAGCGGATCGCCCTTCTGCCACGGCGCTACCACCACCGTGCGCTTGCCGGAAAGCAGGCTCTGGAAAACCCATCCGACGGTGCCGTCCGAATCGCGGATGCGGCGCCAATTGTCGAATTCGGCGATCACTTCGATCGGCAGGCCAGGACGTGTGAAGACCCAGGCGACCTTGTAATCCTCGCCCGGACCGACGCGGACGTTGACGCGGGCGGCCTTGAGGCTGACGAAGCGCGGAACCGGCAGGCCGCTCACACTCTTCTGCACGCCGGCAGCCGGCAGCGAAGCCGCTTCCGGGGCATTGGCCGGTGCGACGGCGAGCGCCGCAAACGCCAGGCAGAACGACCAGATATCGCGACTCAGCCGCCGTGTACGCGCCTGCATCCGACCCACCCCGGTACGCAACTGGAAACCGGGCAATTCTTGTCGAAGGAGAGTTAAGAACGCCTCAACGGCGAAGTGTTTCGGGCGGCGGCGCGGTGCTATCACGCACGGCCAGCGCGGTCCGCAGCGCGACGCGCTCCGTGGCGCCGGAGAGAATCATGCCGGCGGCGATCCGCCCCTTTTCCATGATCGGCTGGTGGACGGTCGTGAGCGCCGGCCGCGATGCGGCGGCCTCGGGGACGTCGTCGAAGCCGACCACGGAGAGGTGCTGCGGTACGCGGCGGCCGCGCCGAACGGCTTCGGCGAGGACCGCGAGCGCCAGCACGTCCGACATCGCGAGGATCGCCGTGGCCTCCGGTGCGGCATCCAGCACCATGCGCGCTCCCTCTTCGGCACGCCGGTCATTCAGCGACTCCACGATCGGCACGCTGTCGATCGCAATTCCGGCGGCGGAAAGCGCCTCGGCATAGCCGGCAAGCCGCTCGCGCGTCGTGTTGTATTGGGTCGCATCGCGGCGTGAACGGTCGACCGGGCCGGTGCGGCCGTCGTCGATGAGCGGCAGGGTCAGGATGGCGAAGCGCCGATGGCCGAGGCCGAGGAGGTGCTCGGCCGCCGCCTGTGCTCCCCCGCGCTCGTCGACAATGATCGAGCCCGCGTCGGTGCCCGGATAGAGATCGACCGCCACGAAAGGCAGCCGGCGCTTCCGCGCCAGCTCGACAAGGCGGTTGCCGCCCTCCAGGCATTGCAGGATGAACCCGTCGACGACCGCGCTTTCAATGCTCCAGGCCGCACTCTTCTGGTCGTGGGACGCGATCAGCGAGAGTCCTGCGCCCTCGGCATCGCAGACCGCCGCGACGCCGCGCATGAATTCCCGGTTGAACGGGTCGTTGAAGAAATAGCCCAGGCTGTTGTTGACGACGACCCCGAGCGCGTGAACCTTCCCTGCCCGAAGCAGCCTTCCCTTCGGGTCCGGCCCGGCATAGCCCAAGCTGAGCGCCGCCGCCTCGACCTTCGCCCTCAGCTCGGGCCGAACAATGTCTGGCCTGTTGAAGGCATTGGATGCGGTGCCCTGCGACACCCCCGCCGCCCGCGCCACGTCCGCCAATCGCACTACCGGCTTCATCATTCGAATATAGATTCTTGATTGAACCGCTTCAAGATGTACTTGACAGCAGGCGATACACGACCATATTCGTATTGAACCGATTCAAACCAGGAGATGTGTCATGGACCCCATGATGGTTGTCAGCCTGATCCAGGCGCGGAAGACGATACGGCGGCCGCAGCCGGATGCCGAGCGCACCTCGCGGCTGCGCCGATTCCTTCCGGTCTCGGTCACCGCCGCGGCGGTCGGCTTCGCGGTCATCGCGCTGGAACTGGTGCGGTGACCGCAGACTTGCCGTTGAGCGGGTTGGCCGGGTCCCAGGCGTAGCGAATCGTCTCGAAGCGGGCAGAGCGCCCGTCGTAAAGAAGCAGGCGCCCGGCCAACCCCACTCCGGTGCCGGTGATTTCCTTGATCACTTCCAGCGCCTGGAGCGAGCCAATGATCCCGGTGAGCGCACCGACGATCCCGGCCTCCGCGCAGGTCGGCAGAAGTCCCGCCGGCGGTGGTTCTGGAAACAGACAGCGATAGGTCGGCAAAGGCACGCCGTCGCTGCCGGCGAGATAGGGCTTCAGCGTGGTCAGCGAGCCGTCGAACTGTCCCACGGCCGCCAGGACCAGGGGCTTTCTTTCCCGGAAGCAGGCGTCCGATACCGCATACCGCGTCGCGAAATTGTCCGAACCGTCGGCAACGATATCGTAATTCCGCACGAGTGCCCGCGCGTTGGCTTCGGTCAGCCGTCCTTCCAGCGCCTCGGTGACGACGTATGGGTTCAGCCGGGCAACTGCGTCTGCGGCGCTTGCCGCCTTCGCCCGGCCGATATCGGGCGTGCCGTGAATCACCTGGCGCTGCAGGTTGGACAGAGACACGCGGTCGTCGTCGACGATCCCGATCGTGCCGACGCCGGCCGCGGCGAGGTACTGGATGAGCGGCGCGCCGAGGCCGCCGGCGCCGATCACTAGAACCCGCGCCGCCTTAAGCTTCTGCTGGCCCGGCCCGCCAATATCGGCAAGCACGATGTGGCGCGCATAGCGCTCGGTTTCTTCGGCTGAGAACATGGGCGGAACCTAGCTCCGCCGCAGACGCCTGGCGAGGCTCGGCGTCTCAGACCCGCATCGGCATCAGGACGTAGAGCGCATTCGCCTCGCCGACATCGGTAATGAGGGTTGGCGATCCGGGATCGGCGAAACGGAACTCCGCGGTTTCGGTCTCGAGCTGACCGGCAACGTCAAGGAGGTAGCGCGAGTTGAAGCCGATCTCGAGCGCGTCGGCGGGATATTCGACGCCGAGTTCCTCCGTGGCGCTTCCCGAATCGGGATTGTTGACCGAGAGCACCATCTTGCCGTCCGACAGGATCAGCTTCACTGCGCGGCCGCGCTCGCTCGATATCGTCGAGACGCGGTCGACGGCGCCTGCGAATTCGCCGCGGTCGACCTTCATCACCTTGTCGTTGCCCTGCGGGATGACACGGACATAGTCGGGGAAGGTGCCGTCGATCAGCTTCGAGGTGAGGACGACGGCGCCGACCGAGAAGCGGATCTTGGTGTCGGAAAGCTCGACCGTCACCTCCGCGTCCGGTTCCTCGATGAGTTTCTGGATTTCGCCGACGGTTTTCCGCGGCACGATCACGCCGGTCATCTTCTCGCTGCCGGCCGGCGCCTCGATCTGCGCCTGCGCGAGGCGATGCCCGTCGGTGGCGACCGCGCGGAGCATCGGCTTACCGGCGACCGTCACGACATGGAGGTAGATGCCGTTGAGATAGTAGCGCGTTTCCTCCGTCGAGATGGCGAACTGCGTCCGGTCGATCAGCTTCTTCAGCGCGCTCGCCGGCAGGACGAAGCGCGTCACGAAACTGCCCGAGGCGAGGTCGGGGAAATCGGCTTCCGGCAGGACCTGCAGGGTGAAGCGCGAGCGGCCGGAACGGAGCGCCAGCTGCGCCCCCTCGCCGGTGTCGAGGGCGACTTCGGCGCCGTCGGCGAGCTTGCGGACGATATCGTAGAGGATGTGGGCAGGAACCGTCGTTGCGCCCGGCTGGGCGACTTCGGCCGGAACCGTCTCGGTCACTTCGAGGTCGAGATCGGTCGCCTTGAGGAGCAGCTTTCCGCCTTCGGCGCGAAGCAGCACGTTGGCAAGGATCGGGATCGTGTTACGGCGCTCGACCACGCGATGAACGTGGCCGAGCGACTTCAGAAGATGCGACCGTTCGACAGTCACGCGCATGGTCGGAGCCCCTCGGCGGAAGGCAGCGTCTTCAAAAACGCGATTTTCCCTCGCGCTTCCGCCCGCGGAAGATTGGCCTGTCAGCCGGCAAAGCGCAACGCTTCTGCCGCGCCGGACCGCGGATTTCCACGGCCCCGGCTGGCTGCTCCCCGCTTATTCGTCGATCAGGCGCTTGAGGAGTTCAATCTCCTCGGCGAGCGCCTTTTCGCTGTGGATCAGTTCCTCGATCTTGCGGACGGCGTGGAGAACGGTGGTGTGGTCGCGCCCTCCGAAGCGGCGGCCGATCTCAGGGAGCGAGCGCGGCGTCAGAACCTTGGCGAGATACATGGCGATCTGGCGCGGGCGCACGATCGTTCGCGTCCGCCGGCTCGACAGGAGATCGGACTTCGAGACGTTGTAGTGCCGGGCGACGACCCGCTGGATGTCCTCGACCTTGACCCGGCGCGGCTCGCGCGCGCCGATGAGGTCGCGAAGCGTGATCTCCGCCGAAGCCAGCGTCACCGGCAGGCCGGTAAATTGCCACTGCGCCACCAGCCGGTTGAGGCCGCCTTCGAGATCGCGGCCGTTCGAGACCACCGACTGCGCGACATACTCGATGACCGGCGGCGGAATATCGATGCCGGGATTGGCTTCCTGCGCGACGCGATAGCGCATGGCGAGGATGCGGCGGCGGAGTTCGAGGTCCGGTGCGCCGATTTCGAAGGCAATGCCGCCCTTCAGCCGCGAGCGGACGCGCTCGTCGAGCATTTCCAGTTCGGCAGGCGGCCGATCCGCGGCGACGACGACCTGGCGGGCGCTGTCGAGCAGCGAATTGAGCATGTGGCAGAATTCCTGCTGCACCGAGCGGCCCTGCAGGAACTGCATGTCGTCGATGAGCAGGAGGTCGATGTCCCGGAGGCTCTCCTTGAACGGAACCGCGGTCTGGCTGCGCAGCGCGGAGACGAAGCGGTGCATGAAGAACTCGGCCGTGAGGTAGACGACCTTGCGGAGCGGCGCGGCCCGCCGCGCCGCGCGGGCGGTCGCGTGCAGCAGATGCGTCTTGCCGCGGCCGACGCCGGCGTGGATGTAAAGCGGGTTGAACTGGCTGGCGCGGCCGCCATTCGGATCGACAACGGCGCGCGCCGCGGCAAAAGCAACGCGGTTGGCCGCGCCCTCGCAGAAATTCTCGAAGCTGTAGCGCGGGTCGATCGGCGAGCCGACAAACGACCCGTCCTCGGCCGAGCGCCGGGGCGCAATACCCTGGAAGACCGTCGCCGAAGGCGCAGCGGGCGGCTCGTCTGCCACCGGCTCCGGCGCCGCTGCCGGCTTTTCCAGGGGCTGGGATTTGGCGCGCACGGCGCCCCGGACGAGCAGTTCCACCCGCACGGTCGAATCGTCCTCCTCCTTCCACAGGGCGAGGAGACGTTCGCGATAATGGTTGTGAATCCAGGACTTGAGGAAGCGCGTCGAGACCGACAGGTAGACGATGCCCTTGTCGGCATCCTCGAACTCGACCCGGGCGAACCAACTGGTGAAGACATCTTCACCGAGTTCGGCCTTGAGACGCTGCCTAACGCGTTCCCACTGTTCCGAGTTCGGTCGCCGCTTGGTCATGTCCCCTGCACCTCCCGCCGTCCGCACATTGTCTTGCGGCCCACCCGCTTCCCTGTCCCCCTGGCCTCCGTTCAGCGCCGTCTCGGGAAGAACCGGGTTGAGCGGCAGGGCGACGAACGCCCCGGTTACGACTGCACCCATGGCAAACCCTCCGCCTTCCAGCTTCCGGGCGTGGCGCGGTGCCGCTCCGGGCTGAGCCTGCCCTCGAAGCCGAGGTCAACGTTGAAGCTCCGGCTGAAACCCGCGCCCGTCGCCAGGATCGCCGCCTGCCGGCTGCGATTGCCGGAGCGACAGATGAAATAGAGCGGCGCGTCCCGCGGAATCCGCCGCTTGTCCAGCTCGGCCGTCAGCCGTCCGACGAAATCCGGCACCAGCTCGCCCGAGGGGAATTCATCCCACTCGATCAGGACCGGGCTTTTGCCGATGCGGCCGAGATCCGGGACGCCGACATAGACCCACTCCGCCGCGGTCCGAACGTCGATCAGCGTCGCATCGGCGGTCCGGGAAAGATCGTCGAATGCAGCCCTGGCGGAAACATCGCCGGCATAGCCGCTGACGTTGCGTTCAGACATAAGGGGCCCCCTCGCGCACCGGCACGCCGGCACGCGATACAGAATCGTCAAGTTGGCATCGAAAGCCCCGTCCCTGGGGACGGAGTTCAACCAATAACTCTGAAACGCCTACTCAAATCATGGTTCAAAAGACTTCGCTCCTGCAAACACTTAGCAGCCGCGAAACCAATACCAACGCCGGTCGCCGCATACTTCGATTGTGAGGTTAGTCCGCCATCCCGGACTGTCTTCGCAGTCCCTGCCGAAGAAAAAAACATAGGGCCGCGCGGCCTTCAAGACCGGACTTCGGGTAGCGGCCCCCGACAGAGCCGGCTCAACGAAATGTGCCTCGCTGCGGGCCGGTAAGTGTTTGATTCAGTTTGGCGGGGTTTCCCGGATGCAACGCCGGATTTTTTTCTGCGCGGCTCCCTTGACTCGTCCGGGAAGGCGGCGTTCTGCGACCTGCGGAGGCGACATGCCGGCAGGGGCTTGATAGACAAGGGAAATGGATGCGCGCACCCGGGTTAACCGGACGGCGCCGGCCTCGGCCCGCTGAAGCCAGCCGGCAAAGAAAAAGCCCGGCGTTTGCCGGGCTCGCGTCCGTGAGAAGAAAGAAGGCGACAGCGGTCAGGCGAGCTTGGTCACCCGAGCGGCCAGTCGCGACACTTTCCGCGACGCCGTGTTCTTGTGCACCACGCCCTTCGACGCGGCGCGCATGATCTCCGGCTCGGCCGCCTTCAGCGCCTCCACCGCGGCGCTCTTGTTGCCGGCGGCGATCGCTTCCTCGACCTTGCGAATGTAGGTCCGCATGCGGCCGCGGCGGTTACTGTTAACCTCGGTGCGCGCGGCGATCTTGCGCGTCGCCTTCTTGGCGGAAGTCGTGTTGGCCATTGTCTGCCTTTGACGGAAAAGGACGCGGGCGGCCCAAGGCCACCCCGATTGAGCGGTGCTTATAGTGACGGCCCGCCGCCCGGTCAACGCCGGCGGCCCTGGCCTCAGCGATGCCTGAACGAGGGTTTCCGCTTGCCGAGGAAGGCAGCCATCCCTTCCTTCTGGTCTTCGGTCGCGAACATCGAATGGAAAAGCCGCCGCTCGAAGCGCAGCCCTTCGGCGAGCGGCGCCTCGAAGGCCCGGTTGACGCTTTCCTTCGCCATCATCACCACCGGGAGCGAATAGCTGGCGATCGTCTCCGCGGCCCTCAGCGCCTCGGGCAACAGGTCCGCGGCCGGCACGACCCGGGCGACCAGCCCGGCACGGAGCGCTTCGTCCGCGCCGATCTGCCGGCCGGTCAGGATCATGTCCATTGCCAGCGACTTGCCGACGAGGCGCGGCAGGCGTTGTGTTCCGCCCATTCCCGGCATGATGCCGAGCGTGATCTCCGGCTGGCCGAACTTGGCCGTGTCCGCGGCGATAATGAAGTCGCAGAGCATCGCGAGCTCCGCGCCTCCGCCGAGGCAGTAGCCGGCCACCGCCGCGATCACCGGCTTGCGAATCTCCGCCAGCCGCCCGATCGCCGCCGCCTGGTCCCTGCCATAGGCCTCGACCGCCGACAGCCCGGCCATCTCCCTGATGTCGGCACCGGCGGCGAAGGCTTTCTCCGAGCCGGTGATGACGCTGGCGCCGATCCCGTCATCGGCGTCGGCCGCGGCGAGCGCGGCGAGCAGTTCGCCGACCAGCGCATCGTTGAGGGCGTTGAGGGCCTTCGGCCGGTTGAGCGTGACGAGACCGACGCGGCCGCGCTGCTCGACGAGGATATTGTCATAGGCCATCGGTTTCATCTCAACGCTGGCAGACGGGACAATAGAAGGTCGAGCGGCCGGAATGGAGCTTGCGGCGAATGATGCCGCGGTCCTTTCGCGGGCACGGCTCGCCCTCGCGATCATAGACCGCGAACGTGTGCTGGAAGTCGCCGAGCTCGCCATTGGTCCGGATGTGATCGCGGAGCGACGAGCCGCCGGCCTTGATGGCTGCCTCCAGAACCGTGCGGATGGCGTCGGCAAGGCGATCGGCGCCGGCGGTCGGCTTGCCGGTCCTGGTCGCCAGCGTCCCGGCGGCGCGGTCTGGCGAAAGCCTGGCGCGCCACAGCGCTTCGCAGACATAGATGTTGCCAAGGCCGGCGACGAGGCGCTGGTCCATCAGCGCCGCTTTCAGCGGCGCTTTCCGACCGGCGAAGAGCTTCGCCAATATCGCTCCATCAAGCACGTTGCCGAGCGGCTCGATGCCGAGCGCCCTGAAATGCGCGGACTCGGGCGCCTCGACGCGCAGCATCAGGTCCATGATGCCGAAACGGCGGGGGTCGTTGAAGACGACGCGCTTGCCGGATCCGAGATGGAAGACGACGTGGTCGTGGGCGCGGAGCTTGCTGCGCCGGTGGTAGGGATCGCTCAAGGACCGCGCGCCGCCGTCGTCTTCGACCCGGAAGGAGCCGGACATGCCCAGATGCATGATGAGAACGCTGCCATCGTCGAGGTCGACGGTCAGGTATTTGGCGCGCCGGCCGACGCCGGTGACCCTCCGGCCCTTCAGGCGGCTGGCGAACCGGGCCGGGAATGGCCGTCGCAGGTCCGGCCGGCGCACATCCGCCTTGACGATGGTCTGGCCTTCCATCACCGGGGCGAGGCCGCGCCGGACGGTTTCGACTTCGGGAAGTTCGGGCACGCGCTAACCCTTTTGAAGCGGCCGGCAAGATAGCGGTTCGGCAGGGCCTATACTATCGTCCGCGCCCGACAGGAGCCTCGCTGCCATGGCCGGCAAGACCGCCGCCGAAACGACCGACGACACAACCTCCTTCGGCTTCCGCGCCGTGCCGACCGCGGCCAAGCAGGGACTGGTCGACGAGGTCTTCGACAAGGTCGCCTCGCGCTACGACCTGATGAACGACCTCATGTCCGGCGGTCTCCACCGCGCGTGGAAACAGGCGCTGGTCGCCTGGCTGGCTCCGCCGCGGCGCTCGCGCTCGCCGTTCCGCGTGCTCGACCTCGCCGGCGGCACCGGCGATGTCGCCGAGCGGATCGCGCTTGCCTCGCCGGTCGCCGAGATCATCGTCTCCGACATCAATCCGCACATGCTCGAGGTGGGGCGTGCCCGCGCCGGGGCGGCACGGCTCACGCGCCTCGCCTTCGCGGAGGCGAACGCCGAAGATCTGCCATTCGAGGAACATCGTTTCGAAGCCGTGACGATCGCGTTCGGCATCCGCAACGTACCGCGGATCGACAGGGCGCTCTCCGAGGCGCATCGGGTGCTGAAGCCCGGCGGGCGCTTCCTGTGCCTCGAATTCTCGGCCGTCGACATCGCCGGCATCGACCGGCTCTACGACCTCTATTCGCTGAATGTCATACCGGCGATGGGCGAACTCGTCACCGGCGACCGCGAACCCTACCGTTACCTCGTCGAGTCGATCCGGCGCTTCCCCAATCAGGCACGCTTCGCCGGCATGCTTCGCGCCGCCGGCTTCGAGCGGGTGGAGTACCGCAACCTCTCCGCCGGGATCGCCGCGATCCATTCCGGCTGGAAGCTCTGATGGCCGGCTCGGTCGCCGCCCTCTTCCGGCTCGCCTATGCCGGATTCGTGCTGGCGCGCGAGGGTGCGTTCGCCGTGATCGATCCGGAGTCGCTGCCGACGCTGCCGCGGCGCGCGGTGAAGCTGGCGCGCCTGTTCGAGCGCCGGCAGGCCGCGTCGAGCCGGGCGGAAAGGCTGAGCGCGGCCGCAACCCGGCTCGGTCCTTCCTACGTCAAGCTCGGGCAGTTCCTCGCCACGCGTCCGGATATCGTCGGCGCGGAAGCAGCAGCCATGTTCGGCAGGCTTCGCGACGAGATGCCGTCTTTCCCCGACGACGAGGCCCGCGCACAGGTCGCCCAATCCCTCGGCCGCCCGGTCGAAGAGCTGTTCGCCTCGTTCTCGACGCCGGTTGCGGCAGCCTCGATCGCGCAGGTTCATAAAGCCGAAATCGCCGGTCCGGACGGGCTGCGCCCGGTCGCGGTGAAGGTGTTGCGGCCGGGCATCCGGCGCCGCTTCCGTCGCGATCTCGAGACCTTCTATGCCGGGGCCCGCTTCATCGAGCGCATCGATCCGGCATCGCGCCGCCTTCGTCCGGTCGCGGTAGTCGATACGCTGGCGCGCAGCGTCACCATCGAGATGGACCTGCGCCTGGAGGCCGCGGCGCTCTCCGAGATGGCGCACGCGACGGCCGGCGATAGCGGCTTCCGCGTCCCCAGGGTCGAGTGGGACTACACGGCGCGCGACGTGCTGGCGCTCGAATGGGTTGACGGCACCAAGCTGTCCGACGTCGAAGCCCTCCGGGCTGCCGGCTACGACCTGCCGGCGCTCGCCCGGCGGCTCATCCAGGCATTCCTCCGCCAGGCGCTCCGCGACGGCTTCTTCCATGCGGACATGCACCAGGGGAACCTCTTCGTCGACGCCAGCGGCAACATCGTGCCGGTCGACTTCGGCATCATGGGCCGGCTCGGCAAGCCGGAGCGCCGCTTCCTCGCCGAGATTCTCTTTGGCTTCATCCGCCGCGACTATCGCCGGGTTGCCGAGGTGCACTTCGAGGCGGGTTACGTTCCGGGCGGCGAGCACAATGTCGAGGATTTCGCCCAGGCGCTCCGCGCGATCGGCGAGCCGATCCACGGCCAGCGCGCCAGCGACATCTCGATGGCGCGGGTGCTGACGCTCCTCTTCGAGGTTACCGAACTCTTCGACATGCAGACGCGGCCGGAGCTCTTGCTCCTGCAGAAGACGATGGTCGTGGTCGAAGGGGTCGCGCGCACGCTCGACCCGGAATTCGACATGTGGTCGGCGTCAGAACCGGTGGTAGCCGAGTGGATCGAGCGGAACCTCGGCCCGGCCGGCCAGCTCGAAATGGCGGCCGAGAGCGTCGGCGCGCTTGGCCGCCTGGTTTCGGAACTGCCGCGCCTTGCCGAACGCGCCGAGCGCCTGTCGGCGGAACTCGACCGGATGGGGAGCGAAGGTCTCCGGCTCGATCGCGACACCATCGCCGGCATCGGAAAGAGCGAGGCGCGGGCAACCCGATGGAGCCGGGCCGCCCTGGTGATTCTGGCAGGGGCCGCGGTCGTGATAGGCTTGCGCCTGGTACTTTGAAGGGCCGGGTCATGAGCCGCGCATTTGTGAAGGATGCCGAGGACGATGGCGGCGACGATCTGCCCGACCGGCCGATCTCGCCGCATCCGAACTACGTGACCGCCCGGGGGATGGCGCAGATCGACGGCGAGCTGGCCCGGCTGACGGCGGCGCTGGCGGCAACGCCCGCCGACGACCGCGCCGCCAATAACAGCCTCCACCGCGATCTCCGTTACTGGCGTGCCCGGCGCGCCACGGCGGAGGTGATCGAGCCGCCACCCGAAACCGGAAAGGTGCATTTCGGCTCGACCGTCACCATCCGCCGCAAGGACGGGCGGACGCAGACCTGGCAGATCGTCGGCGAGGATGAGGCCGATCCCGACAAAGGTACGATTCCCTACGTCGCGCCGCTTGCCAAGGCGCTGATGGGCAAGGAAGTCGGGGACGAAGTCCGCGCCGGCGAGACGGCGGCCGAGATCCTCTCCATCAAGTGATTGCACCGATTGATTGCACTGCAATCATCGCATATTCTGTCACCCATGACCAGCGTCACCATCCGACGGCTCGACGAGACCGTGAAGCGTCGTCTGGCGCTGCGCGCCGCGTCCGCCGGCCGCTCGCTCGAGGAGGAACTGCGGCAGGTTCTGGCGGACGCCGTCGTGCCGCTGCCGCCGGACCGGCCCGCCGGGGCTCCCTCGCCCCCTGCTGCCGCGACGCTTGGCGGCAAGCGCATCCTCCTCATCGTCGCCGGCGGCATTGCTGCCTATAAGTCGCTCGACCTGATCCGCCGGCTGAGGGAGCGCGGCGCCGAAATCCGCGCCGTGATGACGCGCGCCGCCGCCGAGTTCGTCACGCCGCTCTCCGTCGGCGCGCTCACCGGCACCCGGGTCTTCACCGAGCTTTTCGACCGCGACGACGAGCATGATGTCGGCCATATCCGGCTCGCCCGCGAAGCCGATCTCATCGTCATCGCGCCGGCGACGGCCGACCTCGTCGCCCGCATGGCGGCCGGCCGCGCCGACGACCTTGCCGCCGCCATCCTGCTCGCCAGCCGTGTCCCGGTTCTCGCCGCTCCCGCGATGAACCCGGCGATGTGGGCGCATCCGGCGACGGTGCGCAATATCGCGACGCTCCGCCGCGACGGCGTCAACTTCATCGGGCCGAACTCCGGCGAGATGGCGGAGCGGAACGAGACCGGTGCCGGACGCATGGCCGAACCGCTCGAGATCGTCGCCGCCGTCGAGTCCCTGTTGCGCCCGTCCGGGCCGCTTGCCGGCCGCCGCGTGCTCGTCACGTCGGGTCCGACGCATGAGCCGATCGACCCGGTGCGCTACCTCGCCAACCGCTCCTCCGGGAAACAGGGCCACGCCATCGCGGCCGCCGCGGCAGCGGCCGGCGCCGATGTCACGCTGGTGAGCGGCCCGGTCTCGCTCCCCGACCCGCCCGGCGTGACCGTCCGCCATGTCGAGACGGCACGGCAGATGCTCGACGCCACGCTCGCCGCGCTCCCGGCCGACGTCGCGATCATGGCCGCCGCAGTCGCCGACTGGCGCCCGGCGAGCGAGGCGGCGGGCAAAATCAAGAAGGACGGGTCGGGCGATGCACCGCCCCTCGCGCTGGTCGAGAACCCCGATATCCTCGCCACGGTCGGCCACAGCGACCGGCGTCCAACCCTCGTCATCGGCTTCGCCGCCGAGACCGCCGACCTTGTCGCCAACGCGCGGAAGAAGCTTGCGGCAAAGGGCGCCGACTGGATCGTCGCCAACGACGTGTCGCCGGAGACCGGAATCATGGGCGGCGACGAGAACGCCGTCCGACTGGTCACTCCGGACGGCGTCGAGGAATGGCCGCGGCTGGCCAAGGACGCGGTCGCCGGACGACTGATCGCACGCGTCGCCGGAGCGCTCGCTGCAAGGACGGAGCGATGAGCGTGACGGTCGCGATCATGCGCCTGCCGCACGGCGAGGGACTCGCTGCCCCCGCCTACCGTACCGGGAGTTCGGCCGGTCTCGACCTGCCCGCCGCCGTGGCGGAGCCCCTCGTGCTCGCGCCCAATGGCCGCGCCCTCGTCCCGACAGGCTTCGCCATCGCCCTCCCGGAAGGCTACGAGGCGCAGGTGCGGCCGCGCTCGGGTCTCGCGGTCGAGCACGGCGTCACCGTCCTCAATGCGCCCGGGACGATCGACGCCGACTACCGCGGCGAGGTGAAAGTGCCGCTCATCAACCACGGCGACCGTGCCTTCATTGTGACGCGCGGCATGCGCATCGCCCAATTGGTGGTCGCGGCCGTCGCGACGGTCGATTTGCGCGAAGTCGTTTCGCTCCCGGCCAGCGGGCGAGGAAGCGGCGGCTTCGGTTCGACCGGACTTTAGGAGTAAACTGGCGACCGACGAGGAGGAGGAAGCAGCCCGATGGCCCGTCCCGCCGCCAAGCCCGCACCCGTGGCGCCGCCCGAACGCAAACCCGGCCGGGGCCGCATCTACGAGTCGATCACCGACACGATCGGCGACACGCCGCTCGTCCGTCTCGACCGCCTTGCGGCGATGAAGGAGGTGAAGGCCAATCTCCTCGCCAAGCTCGAATTCTTCAACCCGATCGCCAGCGTCAAGGACCGCATCGGCGTCGCCATGGTCGATGCGCTAGAAGCTTCAGGCCGCATCCGGCCGGGCGTCAATACGCTGATCGAGCCGACCTCGGGTAATACCGGGATTGCGCTCGCCTTCGTCGCCGCGGCGCGCGGTTACCGGCTGATCCTGGTCATGCCCGAGACCATGTCGGTCGAGCGGCGCAAGATGCTGAAACTGCTTGGCGCCGAACTGGTGTTGACCGAAGGCGCCAAGGGCATGCGCGGCGCAATCGCGCGCGCCGACGAACTGCTCAAGGAAATCCCCGACGCGGTCATCCCGCAGCAATTCCAGAACCCGGCCAATCCGGAAATCCACCGCCGGACCACGGCGGAGGAAATCTGGAACGACACCAACGGCGAGGTCGATGTCTTCGTCGCCGGCATCGGCACCGGCGGGACGATCACCGGCGTCGGCCAGGTGCTGAAGCAGCGCAAACCCGGCACCCGCGTCGTCGCGGTCGAGCCGGCCGACAGCCCGATCCTTTCGGGCGGCGCGCCCGGCCCGCACAAGATCCAGGGGATCGGCGCGGGATTCATCCCGCAGATCCTCGACACCCACGTCTATGACGAGGTGGTCACCGTTTCCAACAACGATGCCTTCGAATACGCGCGCCTCTGCGCGCGGGTCGAGGGGATTCCGGTCGGCATTTCCTCCGGCGCGGCGATCGCCGCGGCGATCAGGGTCGGCAGCCGGCCGGAAATGGCCAGGAAGAACATCGTCCTCATCATCCCGTCCTTCGCCGAGCGATACCTGTCAACGGCGCTGTTCGAGGGGATGGAATAGAGGGAAGCGTTTTGGGGCCGGCAACGACGCCGGAACTCAGGGGAGGCGGCAATGGAAGTCAATCTTCTCGCAGTCGTGGTGGCGGCGATCGTCAAGTTCGCGATCGGAGCGGTTTGGTTCACGGCCCTTTTCGGGCAGCAATGGCGTTCGCTCCTCGGCGTGCCAGAGGGTGCGCCGACGAGCGGTCTCGCGCAGGCGATGATTGTCCAGATCATCGGCGACCTGATCATGGCCTACGTACTGGCGCGCTTCATCGTTCATTACGGTGGCGGCATCGGCACCGGCATCCTCGTCAGCGCCATGGCGTGGCTCGCCTTCGTCGCCACCATTGGCGCCGGGCAGATTTTCTACGAGAAGCGGAAGCCGCAGATATTCGCCATCGCCAGCGGCTATCAGCTCGTCAGCATGGTGGTGATGGGGATCATTCTCGGCTGGTGGCACGCGGGCGCTGCGGTGGCGGCGCCGGCGGCGTAGTTCCGACACTGATCGCTGACACCTCTCCGGTTGAGATGTGACGCGGATACACCATCCGCAGTTCCTTTTCGCCCACATCAGTTCGCTCGTTCCCGCGCACGCGGGAACCCAGTCTGGTTCTGGATGAGCCTGGTGACAGGGCTACGGGGGTTATTCCTGCCGGATTCGCTTCACCGCGCTCCGTGCCCTGACACCGGTCTGGGTTCCCGCATGCGCGGGAACGAGCGGTGGAGGGCGCGTTTCGTGCCTACGAGTCGATCTTCAGGGCGGCGATGAAGGCTTCCTGCGGAATGTCGACCTTGCCGAACTGCCGCATCTTCTTCTTGCCTTCCTTCTGCTTCTCCAGGAGCTTCCGTTTGCGGGTGACGTCGCCGCCGTAGCACTTGGCGAGCACGTCCTTGCGGAGCGCCCGCACCGTCTCGCGCGCGATGATCTTGCCGCCGATCGCGGCCTGGATCGGCACCTGGAACATGTGCGGCGGGATCAGCTCCTTCAGCTTCTCGACCATGCCGCGGCCGCGCAGTTCGGCGCGGGTGCGGTGAACCAGCATGGCGAGCGCATCGACCGGCTCGCCATTGACCAGGATCTGCAGCTTGACGAGGTCGGCGGCGCGATAATCGGTGAGGTGATAGTCGAATGAGGCGTAGCCTTTCGAGACCGATTTCAGCCGGTCGTAGAAGTCGAAGACCACTTCGTTGAGCGGCAGGTCGTATTTGAGGAGGGCGCGCGAGCCGACATAGGTCAGCTCCTTCTGCACACCGCGGCGGTCCTGGCAGAGCTTGATCACCGCGCCGAGATATTCGTCGGGGGTCAGCACCGTCGCCTCGATCCACGGCTCCTCGATCTCGGCGATCTTCACCACGTCCGGCATGTCGACCGGGTTGTGGATCTGGATCTCCGACCCGTCGGTGAGCTTCATCTTGTAGATGACCGAGGGGGCGGTCGCGATGAGGTTGAGGTTGAACTCGCGCTCCAGCCGCTCCTGGATGATTTCGAGGTGGAGGAGGCCGAGGAAGCCGCAGCGGAAGCCGAAGCCGAGCGCGGCCGAGGTCTCGACCTCGAAGGAGAAGCTCGCATCGTTGAGGCGGAGCTTCCCCATCGCGCTCCTGAGGTCCTCGAACTGCGCCGCGTCGACCGGGAACAGGCCGCAGAAGACGACCGGCACCGCCGGGCGGAAGCCGGGCAGCGGGCTCGCGGTCGGCTTCCTGTCGTCCGTGATGGTGTCGCCGACGCGGGTGTCGGCGACTTCCTTGATCGCGCCGGTCAGGAACCCGATCTCGCCGGGCCCGAGTGCGTCCGTTACGGTCAGCTTCGGGGTGAACACGCCGACGCGGTCGACGTCGTAGGCGGCGCCGGTGCCCATCATGCGGATGCGATCGCCCTTCTTCAGGCGGCCGTCGACGATGCGCACCAGCACGACGACGCCGAGATAGGCGTCGTACCAGGAGTCGACGAGGAGCGCCTTGAGGCTCGCGTCGGGATCGCCCTTTGGCGGCGGCAGGCGGGTGACGATCGCCTCCAGCACCTCGCCGATGCCGAACCCGGTCTTGGCCGAAATCAGGATCGCGTTGGAGGCGTCGAGGCCGATCACGTCCTCGATCTGCTGCCTGACCTTGTCGGGCTCCGCCGCCGGCAGGTCGACCTTGTTGAGGATCGGGACGATCTCGTGGTTGTTGTCGATCGCCTGGTAGACGTTGGCGAGCGTCTGCGCCTCGACGCCTTGGCTGGCGTCGACGACGAGGAGCGAGCCCTCGCAGGCAGCGAGCGAGCGCGAAACCTCGTAGCCGAAATCGACATGGCCGGGCGTGTCGATGAGGTTGAGGATGTAGTCCTTCCCGTCCCGGGCCCGGTAGTTGAGGCGCACCGTCTGCGCCTTGATGGTGATGCCGCGCTCGCGCTCGATGTCCATCGAATCGAGCACCTGCTCCTTCATCTCCCGCGACGTCAGGCCGCCGGTGGTCTGGATCAGGCGGTCAGCCAGCGTCGACTTGCCATGGTCGATGTGGGCGATGATCGCGAAGTTGCGGATGTTTTCCTGGGGGGAAGTCGACATGGGCGGGGTGCTTAGCACCCGTACTGCGATGCGGGAAGCCTGTTGCCGCGGCGCACCGCCCTCCCCTAGGCTGGCCGGGATGCTGGGGAGCGCTCTCGCCCATGACCATGATCGTGCGGCCCGCCGCCGAGGCCGACCTGCCGGCCATTCTCGCCATCTACAACGACGCCGTGCTGAACACGACCGCGATCTGGAACGACGCGGTCGCCGACCTCGAAAACCGGCGACAGTGGTTCAACGCCCGGGCGGCGCTGAACTACCCCGTGCTCGTCGCCGCCGATGACGGCGCCATCCTTGGCTATGCCTCGTTCGGCGATTTCCGGGCTTTCGACGGCTACCGCTTCACGGTCGAGAATTCGGTCTATGTCGCCGCGGAAGCGCGGCGGAAAGGCATCGCCTCCGCCCTCCTCACCGCGCTCATCGCGCGCGCCACAGACCTCGGCAAGCACGTCATGATTGCCGGAATCGCCGGCGAGAACGAGGTCTCGATCCACCTCCACCAAAAGCACGGCTTCATCGAAACCGCGCGCATGCCGGAAGTCGGCTTCAAGTTCGGCCGCTGGCTCGACCTCGTCTTCATGCAGCGCCGGCTTTGAGGAGCCGAACCTTGCCTATTTCGGCGGGATGACGCCTTTCTTCAGGATCAGGTTGCCGTAAAAGCGGGTCTCGCCGGTGGCGATCGTGGCGAATGTCGTCTTCGCCCGCTCGTAGAACGCGAAACGTTCCAGCGACCCGATCTTGAAGCCCGGCTCGTGCTTCTGCACGACCTTGGCGAATTCCCTGCAGACCGGCGGGATCTGCTTCGGGTCGCCGACCACCTCCATCCGCAGCGCGGCGTAGTCGACGAAGCTGTCGAGCGGCATCAGCGACAGAACCGCGTCCACGACCGTCACCGCGTCGACGCCGTCGATCCGCATCAGGCGGTTATTGTTCGACACCGCCGGATAGTTGGCGTCGACGATGACGAGCTCGTCGCCGTGCCCCATGGCGCGAAGCGCGTGCAGGATTTCCGGTCCGAGTATCGGATTGATTCCGCGAAGCATTTCGTTCCCCCCCTTGCCGGCTCCCGGCACCTTTCTGAAACGTGCGCCGGATGTTGTCCGAAGCGTAGTCGGCGGGCAAGCTGCCGATCCTGCCCTATCTACCCAAAACGGCATCCTCAGAAGCAAAGGATAGAGCCTTGGAAACCCGCACTCTCGGCCATGGCGGCCCGCAAGTCTCGCTGGTCGGCCTTGGCTGCAACAATTTCGGCGGCAGGATCGACCGCGAAGCGACTGCGAAAGTCATCGACCGGGCAATCGAGCTC
>DASRGK010000026.1:0-28577 GCA_035651055.1 Bauldia sp. | reverse complement strand
CGGACACTTTTCAGGCCTCGATGTTCTGCCTGAAGCGCGGCGGCGTGCTCGTCACCTGCGGCTCGACCACCGGCGTCGAGTCGAAGATCAACCTCTATCAGCTCTACCAACAGCAGCTCCGCCTGATCGGCAGCTTCGGCTGCACGATCCGCAACCTCCGCGATTCCCTGCGCAAAATGGCCGAGGGCATTACGCGGCCAGTGATCGACGCGACGATTGCACTTGGCGACATCGACGCCGCGCTTGCACGCATGGAATCGCGGAACGTCTTCGGCAAGATTATCGTGACACTGTGAGCGAGCAGACGAGCCCGTTGACGCTCAATAGCGGTGTTCCGTCCACCCCGGCCGGCGCCGACGACGCGCTGCCGCAATCGAAGTCGCGAAAGCTCTTCGACACGCCGACCGGCCAGCGCACGGTCGCCTGGCTCATGCATGTCCTCTTCGAGGCCTGCCGCCTCACCGGACGGCGTTTCTCGTCGCGCTTCCAGGCGGATTTCGCCCGCGAGGTCGGGCCGTTCTTCCGCGAGCACCGGATTGCGCTGGAGAACCTAGCCCTCGCGTTTCCGGAGAAGCCGGCCGAGGAGCGGGCGCAGATTCTCTCCAATGTCTGGGCCAACCTCGCCCGGACAATGAACGACTATGCTTTCCTGAGGGAGCTGGTAGCGGCTTTCGATCCGGCGCGTCCGGACGGCGGCCTCCTCGAACATCACGGCATCGAACATGTCTTTGCGCTCCGCGACAGCGGCAGGCCGGGGATCATTTTCGGCGCGCATGTCGGCAACTGGGAACTCGCCGCCGCGGTCGGGCGGACGCTGGGCATCCCGATCACGGCGCTCTATCGTCCGCCCGCCAATCCGCATATCGCCGAGGAAATCGAGCGCCGCCGGGCCTTCGTCGACCGGCTGGTCGTCTCCGGCCGCGGCGCGGCCCTGCAGGTCGCGGCAGCGCTCCAGTCCGGCCGCCACATCGGCGTCATCATCGACCAGCGCCTGCAGGAGGGCGTGCCGATCCCCTTCTTCGGCCGGCCGGCGATGAGCAATCCGATCGTCGGCATCCTTGCCCGCCTGTTCGATTGCCCCGTCCACTCGGCCCGCACCATCCGGCTGCCCGGCGGCCGCTTCCGCCTGGAATTCTCGCCGCCCCTCGACCTGCCGCGCGACAAGAAGGGCCGTGTCGATGCCGATGCCGCCAACCGCATGGTCCACGGCATCGTCGAGGACTGGGTGCGGGAATACCCCGACCAGTGGCTCTGGCTGCACGACCGCTGGAAGATGTGAGGCCTATCCCGCGTCGCGCGCCGCCTCGGCGATGAGCCGGATGCCAAGCACGCCGATCACCGTGCCGGCGGTACGGTCGACCCACGCCTTCGCCTTGAGGTAGGCGGCACGCGGCCGGGCCGAGGAAAAGGCGATGGCGACGAGGCCGTACCAGAACGTCTCCTGACAGAAGATGAGCGGCGGCAGCGCGAGGTCGAGCCAGAGCGGCGGGTCCGCCGGCAGCAGCGCCGCGAATACGGCGCCGAAGACCGCGACGATCTTCGGATTGCTCATCTGGGTGCCGAGCGCCATCAGGAACGAGCGGGCAAGGTCGCGGCGTCCGTGCTCGCCCGCGGGTACCGCCACCGCATCGCCGGCGCCCTGCCAGATCTTCGCTGCGAGGTAGACGAGGTAAAGCCCGCCGGCGATCTTGAGCACGGTGTAGAGCCAACCCGCCTCAGTCATCAGCGTCCGGAGGCCGATGAGGGCGAGGGCGCCGAAGAGGAATGCACCGACGCCCATGCCGAAGGCGGCAGCGATACCGTCCGCCCGCGACCTGGCGACGGCGGTGCGGACGACGAAGACAAAGCTCGGTCCGGGGCTGATCGCCCCGATGAACAGCGATCCGAGGATCGCGAAAAGTATGGCTGTCGTGGACAGGGAGCCGCTCCGGGAAGGGCCGGCAGGCTAGGCGGAGAGTGCTCGACCGGCAAGCGCGCCGCGGCCACCGAAAGCTTGCGACTCGCTGGTCATCGTGCCACTTTTGTTCTCATGCTGATGAACCTGTCCCATGTCATCCCGCCCGTCGACGGGCGGCAGTCGCCGAACGCCTCCGCCGTCCAGCGCGGCGTCGGGCGACTCCTGCGGGCCCAGCGTTTCGCGATCGTCACCGAGCTGCCGCTCTCCACCGGCCGCCGGGCGGACATCGTCGCGTTGGGGCCGAACGGGGACGTGTGGATCGTCGAAATAAAGTCCTCGGTCGAGGACTTCCGGACCGATCAGAAATGGCCTGACTATCGCTATTCCTGCGACCGGCTCTTCTTCGCCACCCATGCCGGTGTGCCGTCGGAAATATTCCCCGACGACGCCGGCTTGATCCTCGCCGATTCGTACGGGGCCGAGATGCTCCGCGACGCGCCGGAGCATCGGCTGCCGGCGGCGACGCGGAAGGCGATGCTGGTCCGGTTCGCCCAGGCAGCCGCGTTGCGGCTCCACGGTCTGGTCGATCCCGAGGCCGCGCCGACGCTGATCTGAAGGCTAGCGCGGCGCCCGCTTGGCGAGGATTCGCTGGAGCGTGCGGCGGTGCATGTTGAGGCGGCGCGCCGTCTCCGAGACATTGCGATCGCAGAGCTCATAGACACGCTGGATGTGCTCCCAGCGCACCCGGTCAGCCGACATCGGATTCTCGGGCAGCACCACTTTTTCGCCGGCTTCGCGGGTCAGCGCGATGACGATTTCGTCGGCATCGGCGGGCTTGGCGAGGTAGTCGACCGCGCCGAGCTTCACGGCGCTGACCGCCGTGGCGATATTGCCGTAGCCGGTCAGCACGACCATCCGCGAGTCGGGGCGTCGGCGGCGAATAAGGTCGATGACGTCGAGGCCGTTTCCGTCCTCGAGCCGCATGTCGACCATGGCGAAGGCCGGCGGACGCGCCTCGGCCTTGCGCACGCCCTCGGCGACGCTGTCGGCGGTTTCGACGCTGAAGCCGCGCTGCTCCATCGCACGCGCAAGACGCTGCAGAAACGGCTTGTCGTCATCGACGACCAGCAGCGATGGGTCGGCGGCGGCCGGCCCGGTTTCGTCAAATGAAAGCATTTTCGTGAAGGACTCCGATCCGGACGGACCCAGCTCCCAGGGCCTATATAGCATCGGGCTGCGGTAAGTGCAGCCGGCTCTCAAACCATGGTTTGCGCGGGGATTTCCTCGGCAGGCGCCTCGGGTTGTCCGGCCTCCAGTTCCATCCGCTCCCGCGGCCATTCCACCCGCACGATCGCGCCGCTTGTCGGCGGTTCGCGGTTGGCAAGCGTCACGACGGCGCCGGTCCGCTCGAGGAGCGTCTTGGCGATGAAGAAGCCGAGCCCGAGGCCGCCCGCCTCGTGGTCGTCGCGGCCGCCGTCGCGGGTCGGCGCCCGCGTCGTCACGTAGGGCTCGCCGATCCGGGCGATGATGCCCGGCGCGAAGCCCGGCCCGTCGTCGCGGATGGTCACCGTCACGCGGTTCTGATCCCAGGACGAGGCGACCTCGACGCGGCTTCGGGCGAAGTCGACCGCGTTTTCGACGATATTGGTGAGGCCGTAGACGATCGCCGGATTGCGCCGTCCGACGGGTTCGGAGCCGCCGCCTTCCGGCGGCAGGACGACGATCTCGGCCGTGAACGCCCGATACGGCTCCACCGCCTCCTCGATGAGATGCGAGAGCGGCTGGCGCGTCAGGTGATGGTCGGCCTCGGTCGACAGCGACGTGAGCTTGGCAAGGATATCGCGGCAGCGCTCCACCTGGCTGCGGAGGAGCGCAATGTCCTCGCTGTGCGGGCTGCCGGGACTGATGCCCAGTTCGAGCTCCTTGGCCACCAGCGCGATTGTGGCGAGCGGCGTGCCAAGCTGATGGGCGGCGGCGGCGGCGAGGCCGTCGAGCGCGGAGAGATGCTGCTCGCGGGCCAGGACCAGTTCCGCCGCATTCAGCGCCTTGGCCAGCTGCCGCGCTTCCTCCGCGACGCGGAACGTGTAGGCGCCGGTAAAGATGCAGGCGGAGACGAGGGCGACCCAGACGGCGGCCGAATAGACCAGGGGCAGGTCGAGGCTCGACGCTTCCTCCCACGGCAGCGGCCAGTGGAAAACTGCGAGCACGCTCGCCACCGCGACGACCAGGAGGCCAAGCGAGACCGTGGGGCGCCAGGCCAGGGTCGTGGCGGAGACGATCACCGGCACCAGGAGGAGAATCGCGAACGGATTGTCGAGACCGCCGGTAAGGAAGAGGAGCCCGCCGAGCTGCAACACGTCGTAGCCGAGGAGGGCGGCAGCCGGGACGGCGCCGAGCCGGAGGTTCGCCGGGTAGCGGAGGCGGAGCGCGATATTGACCGCGGCCGACAGCGCGATCAGCGCCAGGGTCAGGCCGAGCGGAAGGTGAAAGCCGAGCCCGTATTCGACGGTGAGCACGGTCACGGTCTGGCCGGCAACCGCCAGCCAGCGGAGCAGGACCAGCGTATCGAGCCTGAGGCTGCGCGAGCCTGGCGCTAGCGGCGCGGTATCCACGACGCCTTCTATAGCATGCCGCCGGCGCCACGGCCGCTCGGCCGTCCGCGGCAGGGCGCCGTCACTTCTGCCTTGTACCGGGACGAACCGGGTCCTATCTTTGCTGCGGCGCAACAAGATCGGACCGCTGCAACGTGGTTAAGAGCAAGCCGGCAGCGCCGGAAGGGGTTTGGGCTTTGTCCTACTACCAGATGTACGAGCTGAACCACGCGGCGCTCGGTCCGTTCCGGGCTGCTGCCGATGCCGCAAAGCTCTACTTCCAGAACCCGCTCAACCCGCTATCCCACACGCCGTTCGGGCGGAGCATGGCCGCCGGGGCCGAACTGTTCGAGCGAACCACGCGGCGATACGGCAAGCCCGAATTCGGCATCGCTTCGACCAGCGTCCGCGGCGTCCGCGTGCCGGTCAACGAGCGCGTCGTCTGGCAGCGTCCCTTCTGCCGCCTTCTCCATTTCGAGAAGACGGCAGACCCGTCCGGGCGCACGTGGCCGAAGCTGCTTATCGTCGCGCCGATGTCCGGCCATTACGCGACGCTTCTGCGCGGCACCGTCGAAACGATGCTCCCCGAGCATGACGTCTACATTACCGACTGGACCGATGCGCGCATGGTGCCGCTGTCGGAGGGGCACTTCGACCTCGACGACTACATCGACTACCTCGTCTCGATGTTCCATCTGCTCGGTGCCGGCAGCCACGTGATGGCGGTCTGCCAGCCCTCGGTGCCGGTGCTTGCGGCGGTTGCGCTGATGGAGGCACGGCACGACGAGTATCTGCCCGCGACCATGACGCTGATGGGCGGACCGATCGATACGCGCGTCAACCCGACCGCTGTCAACACACTCGCCAACAACCACGACCTCGACTGGTTCCGCGCCAACACGATCATGAAGGTGCCGTTTCCGCACCCCGGTTTCATGCGCGACGTCTACCCGGGCTTCCTGCAGATTTCCGGCTTCCTGTCGATGAACCTCGACCGGCATGTCGGCGCGCACCGCGATTTCTACAGCCACCTGATGCGCGGCGACGGCGACTCGGCCGAGAAGCATCGCGAGTTCTACGACGAATATCTGGCGGTCATGGATCTCACCGCAGAGTTCTACCTGCAGACGGTCGAGACGGTCTTCATCCGCCACGCCCTGCCGAAGGGCGAGATGCGTCATCGCGGCGAGAGGGTCGATCCGGCGGCGATCCATTCCGTCGCGCTTCTCACCGTCGAGGGCGAGAACGACGATATTTCCGGTGTCGGCCAGACCAGGGCAGCGCACGACATCTGCACCGGGATTTCAGCGGAGCGGCGGGCGCATTACCTGCAGCCGAAGGTCGGGCACTACGGCGTCTTCAACGGCTCGCGCTTCCGCGCGGAAATAGCGCCCCGCATCGCCGATTTCATTGCCACTCACGGCCACCGGCCGAACGGGGCGAAGACTGTCGTGCGTAAGCATCGCGGCGCCAATGGCAAGCCGAGAATCCAGTCGGTCGGCAGCCCGGCCTGACCTCCCCGCATTGTCAGTCTAAGCATTTGAATCAGATAGGCTAAACCCGCAGAAACCGGCTCTCAGGGCGAAATCGGACAGCCGGATTCCGATTCTGCCTTGAAACCCCGCGACTATCTTCCCACGTCGTTATTGTTACGTACGATATAGGGGAAGAGAATGGTCTACTCTCATGCGATGCGCCCGGTATTCTCGCCGGTCGCCATCCTGCTCACGATCCTTGGCTTCATGCTCTTCTGGCCGCTCGGGCTCGTCATGCTGGCCTTCGTTCTCTGGGGCGGGCATGCCTACCGCTACCGTCAGCAGTTCCACGAGATGTGTGGCGGCTGGCGGCGCGATTGGGAGCGGTCCGGCCCGCGCGGCTTCTCCCGCAGCGGCAATTCGGCGTTCGACGATTATCGCGAACGCGAGTTGCGGCGGCTCGACGAAGAGCGTCGCAAGCTCGACGAAGAGCGTCGCGAGTTCGAGGCCTACGTGCGCAACCTGCGGCGCGCGCGCGACCAGGAAGAGTTCGATCGCTTCCAGCGCGAGCGCAACAACCGTCGTCCGAGCGGCGAGACCATCGACCTCTGACGGCTTGCGACAAGAAGCGGGCGGGCGGCAGGCATGACACCTCGCCGCCCGCTCCGCCTTTTCGCCGTGGCGAAAGAATCACACTTGCCGTAAGAGCGTGCGCCGCCGTCTTGCCGCCGCTCTCCGCGTGGCATGATCGTTGCGACCTGATTCGGAAAACGCCCGCCGACATGCCGCTCTTCCGCACGCCACCGCCGGAACAGTTCGAGATCGCGACCGAGTCGGGTCTCGTGGCGGTGAAGCTTCGCCGCCATCCCGGCGCGCGCAACTATACGCTCCGCCTGAAAAGCGCCACGGGCACGCCGGTACTCACCATGCCGATGCGTGGCTCGCTTCGTCAGGCGCGCAACTTCCTCGACCACCACGCGGGCTGGCTCCTCCGCCAGATCGACAAGCTGCCGCGCGGCGTTCCGATCGTCGACGGCGGCACCATCCCGTTGCGGGGCGTCGCGCACCGCATCCGCCACGCGCCGGGCCGCCGCGGCACGGCGGTGCTCGTGGACGAGGACGGCGCTCCCGCGATCGTCGTCGCCGGCGCGGCGGCGCATCTCCGCCGCCGGGTCGTCGACTTCATGAAGCGCGAGGCGAAGCGCGACCTCGAGCCACTGGTGACAAAGCACGCGGCCCGGCTCGGCGTCGCCGCCTCCGCCATCCGACTCCGCGACCAGACCAGCCGCTGGGGTTCATGCACGGCGTCGGGACGCCTCTCCTTCTCATGGCGCCTCGTAATGGCGCCGCCCTTCGTCCTCGACTATCTCGCCGCCCACGAAGTGGCGCATCTGCGGGAGATGAACCACTCGCAGCGCTTCTGGCGGCTGGTCGAGATGCTCTGCCCGCACACGCGCCAGGCGCGGGCCTGGCTCAACGCCGAGGGCGCCCGGCTCCACGCCGTCGGCGCCGCGGACCGGCCTCAGCCGTAAGCCCACTCGCCTTTTCGCATCAGTGGTTCGGCGCCGCCGTCCTTGCGAATCCCGTCGACGTCGATCGCGTTCGAGCCGATCATCCAGTCGATGTGGATGAGGCTCTTGTTGGCGCCCTTAGCGGCGAGCTGCTCCTCGCTCATCGCGCCGCCGCCGCGGATGCATTTCGCGTAAGCCTGGCCGAGCGCGATGTGACTGGCGGCGTTCTCGTCGAACAGCGTGTTGAGGAAGAGGAGCCCTCCGGAGGCGATCGGCGACGAGTGCGGAACGAGGGCGACTTCGCCGAGCCGCCGCGCCCCGTCGTCGGTGTCGAGGACCTTGTTGAGGACTTCGCCCCCCGTCTTCGCCCGCGCCTCGACGATCCGCCCGCCCTCGAAGCGGACGGAAATCTGCTCGATCAGCGTGCCCTGATAGGAGAGCGGCTTGGTGCTAGTCACTGTCCCGCTCGTCCGTTCGCGGTGCGGCGTGGTGAAGACTTCCTCCGACGGGATGTTCGGATTGCATACGATCCCGTTTTTTGCCCTGGTCGCGCCGCCCGCCCAGAAATGATCGTCGGCAAGGCCGACGATGAGGTCGGTGCCCGGGCCGCGGAAGTGGAGGGCGGAGTAGCTCCTGTCGTTCAGATAGCTGGCGCGCGCATGGAGATTCTCGTTATGCGCCTTCCAGTCTGCGATCGGGTCGATCGTGTCGATCCGCGAGGCGGCAAAGATCGCGTGCCAGAGGCGCGCGACTGCGATCTCGGCCGGATCATCCGGAAAGACGCTCTTCGCCCAGGCCGCCGTCGCAAATGAGGCGATCGTCCAGTTGATCTCGAAGCCGGCGATGTACTTCAGCGCCGGCAGGTAGGCGCCGGAACGGGCGCGGTTGGCGCGGGCAACCTTGTCCGGGTCTTCGCCCGCCAGCAGCGCCGGGTTCTCGCCGACGATCGCGAGTCGCGCGGCGCCTTTCTCGAATGCCCTGGCCATCCCTTCAAAGAGCCAGCCGGTCGAAACATCGAACGCCGATTGGGGCGCATGGCGAAAGCGGAGGAGGGTCGATTCCTCATCGGTGAAGAGCGTGGTCACGATCGAAGCGCCCGCCTTGTATGCCTGCCGCGTGATCCGTCGAACGAGCGGCAGCGCTTCGATCGGCGCCGTCATCACCAGTTCCTGGTCGTGGGCGAGGCCGAGGCCGACCTTCACGGCGACCTCGGCAAGCAGGTCGAGTTTCTCGTCGAAAGTGCGGGCGGGAGTCTCGCCGCGCTTCTGGAAAGTCATGTTCATCAAAGCGATTCCTGTGGCGGGCGGCACCATATGCCAGGTGGCGGCGCGCCGCTATAAAGCCCGATGTGAACGCCGTGCCCGAAAGCATTGCCTCCGCGTCGCGGACTGTCCCGGCCGGCCGCGCCGCCGTCACCGCGCTGCGGCTGACCAATTTCCGCAACTATGAGAGCCTCGCACTCGCCCTCGACGGCCGGTCTGTGGTACTGGTCGGCCAGAACGGCGCCGGCAAGACCAATCTCCTCGAAGCCATATCGTTCCTGTCACCCGGCCGCGGACTGCGGCGGGCCGAGCTGCCCGAAGTCGCCCGCCGTGACGGCGACGGGACCTGGGCGGTGGCGGCGACGGTGGTCAACGGCGCCGGCCCGGCCGAGATTGGAACCGGGATTGCCCTCGGTCCAGCCGGACCGGAGAGCCAGCGCCGCGTCCGCATCAATCATGCCGCGGCGCGCGCCTCCGAGGCGCTCCTCGAATATCTGCGCGTGGCCTGGCTGACGCCGTCGATGGACGGGCTCTTCACCGGGCCGGCCTCGGACCGCCGTCGTTTCATCGACCGCGCGGTGCTCGCCATCGACCCCGGGCACGCGACCCGCTTCAATGCCTTCGAGCGCGCCATGCGCGGCCGCAACCGCCTGCTCGCCGAGGGATCGACGGACGGGACGTGGCTCAATGCGATCGAGCGCGAGATGGCCGAACTCGCTGTCGCCATTGCCGCCGCGCGGCGCGAATGGGCGAGCCTCACCGCGGCGCTGATCGGGGAGGGCGGCGAGGAGCCGTTCCCGAAGGCCGAGATCGCGCTCGCTGGGACGCTCGAAGCCGAGCTTGCCGGACAGGCGAACGGCGTCGCGGTCGAGGACGATTACCGCCGGACCCTCGCCGCCGGGCGGGCCCGCGATGCCGCCGCGGGACGCACGCTCGCCGGGCCGCATCTCAGCGACCTCCGCGTCCGCCACGCCGCCAAGCAGGCGCCCGCCGATTCCTGCTCGACCGGCGAGCAGAAGGCGCTCCTGATAGGCCTCGTACTCGCGCAGGCACGGCTTGTCCGTCAGGTGACCGGCGAGGCCCCGGTCCTGCTTCTCGACGAGGTCGCCGCGCATCTCGACGCCGGCCGGCGCGAGGCCCTCTTCGGTGTGCTCCACGACCTCGGCGCCCAGACATTCATGACCGGCACCGACGCGTCGGTTTTCGCGCCGCTCGGAGACCGCGCCGAGGTACTGCCGGTGAGCGACGGGCACATCCAGCCGTTGTGAGTGACGGGCCGCCGGGAGGCCGCGTTTGTGCGATGCACAAAAGCACCTAAATTCTTGACGGACAGATGAAATTTGCCTGTGCCGATGCTATATAGATACAGGCGATTCTGGCCCTTTTCGGCAGCCTGCCGCGTGCCATTCGCGCAGGCTGGTCAGGCGTTCCGCCATGCGTCATCGAAGGGCCTTCAGTCGATAAGGGATTCATGAACGAAACCAAGCCCATAGTCGTGCCGGGCAGCAGCGAATACGACGCCGGATCGATCAAGGTCCTGAAGGGCCTCGATGCGGTGCGCAAGCGCCCCGGCATGTATATCGGCGACACCGACGATGGCTCCGGCCTCCACCACATGGTCTACGAGGTCGTGGACAACGGCGTCGACGAGGCGCTCGCCGGCCATGCCGACATGGTCAGCGTGACCCTCAACCCGGATGGTTCCTGCACCGTCTATGACAACGGCCGCGGCATCCCGACCGGCATCCACAAGGAGGAGGGGGTCTCGGCCGCCGAGGTCATCATGACCCAGCTCCATGCCGGCGGTAAGTTCGACCAGAACTCCTACAAGGTCTCCGGCGGTCTGCACGGCGTCGGCGTTTCGGTGGTGAACGCCCTGTCGAGCTGGCTGAAGCTGAAGATCTGGCGGGACGGCAAGATTCACGAAATGTCCTTCACCCACGGCGACGCCGACGCGCCGCTCCGCGAGGTGGGCGAGTGGACCGGGCGGAGCGGCACCGAGGTCACTTTCCTGCCCTCGACCGGGACCTTCACCAAGACCGAGTTCGATTTCTCGACGCTCGAGCATCGGCTGCGCGAGCTCGCGTTTCTCAATTCCGGGGTCAAGATCGTCCTCACCGACCGCCGCGGCGTCGAGCCGCGGGTCGAGGAGATGCGTTATGACGGCGGGCTCGAAGCGTTCGTCCGCTATCTCGACCGCGCCAAGCACCCGCTGATCGAGTCGCCGATCATGATCCGCGCCGAGCGCGACGGGATCACGGTCGAGGTGGCGATGTGGTGGAACGACAGCTACCACGAGAACACGCTCTGCTTCACGAACAACATCCCGCAGCGCGACGGCGGCACCCATCTCGCCGGCTTCCGCGGCGCGCTCACCCGCCAGGTAACGAGCTATGCCGAGCGCGGTGGCGGAGCGCGGAAGGAGAAAGTGGCGCTGACCGGCGAGGATTGCCGCGAGGGCATGACCGCCGTCCTCTCGGTCAAGGTGCCCGATCCGAAGTTCTCCTCGCAGACCAAGGACAAGCTGGTCTCCTCCGAAGTGCGTCCGGTCGTCGAGAGCATCGTCAATGACGGTCTCGGCACCTGGTTCGAGGAACACCCGGCGGAGGCCAAGATCATCGTCGGCAAGGTCGTCGAGGCGGCCGCGGCGCGCGAAGCCGCGCGCAAGGCGCGCGAGCTGACCCGGCGCAAGGGCGCCCTCGACATGGCCTCGCTACCCGGCAAGCTCGCCGACTGCCAGGAGCGTGATCCGTCGAAGGCCGAGATTTTCATCGTCGAGGGCGACTCGGCCGGCGGCTCGGCCAAGCAGGGCCGCAACCGTGAGAACCAGGCGGTGCTGCCGCTCCGCGGCAAGATCCTCAACGTCGAGCGCGCCCGCTTCGACAAGATGCTGTCCTCGGAGCAGATCGGGACGCTGATCACCGCGCTCGGCACCAGTGTCGGCGCCGACGAGTTCGATATCGGAAAGCTCCGCTACCACAAGATCATCATCATGACGGACGCCGACGTCGACGGCGCCCATATCCGCACGCTGCTGCTGACCTTCTTCTACCGGCAGATGCGCGAGCTGATCGACAAGGGGCACATCTATATCGCCCAGCCGCCCCTCTACAAAGTGAAGCGGGGCTCCTCGGAGCAGTACCTGAAGAACGAGCGCGCGCTCGACGATTACCTGATCAGCACCGGCCTCGAAGGCGTCCTTCTGCGCCTGCCGCGCGGCGACGAGCGGGGCGGCCGCGACCTTGCGGCGATCGTCGAGGAAGCCCGCCAGATCGTGCAGATTCTCGCCGGCATTCACCCGCGCTATGACCGGACCGTGGTCGAGCAGGTCGCGATCGCCGGCGCGCTCAACCCGCCGATCCTCTCCGAGCCGGAACAGGCGGAAGCTGCGGCGATCTATGTCGCCAAGCGCCTCGACCGGCTAGCCGACGAAGGCGAGACCGGCTGGACCGGCCATTTCTCGCCCGAAACCGGCTTCCGTTTCGAGCGCGAGAAGCGCGGCGTCAAGGAGGTCGCGATCATCGACCCGGCGCTGCTCGACTCGGCCGATGCCCGCAAGCTCAACCATCACGCTCCGCATCTGCAGGAGATTTACGGCAAGTTCGGAAAGCTCGTCCGCAAGGACGAGGAGACCTCCATCCACGGCCCGCGCGATCTTCTCAATGCCGTTCTGGCGGTCGGGCGGAAGGGCCTGACGCTGCAGCGCTACAAGGGCCTCGGCGAGATGAACTCCGAACAGCTCTGGGAGACCACGCTCGACCCGGAAGCGCGCACCCTTCTCCAGGTGAAGGTGCGCGAGGCCGACGAAGCCGATGATCTCTTCGGCCGGCTGATGGGGGACGAAGTCGAGCCGCGCCGCGAATTCATCCAGGCGAACGCCCTGAACGTGGTGAATCTGGACGTTTAGAGGCGCGTCGCTTTTCGCTTGCGCGAGGCGGAAGGCGTCTCCACATCCTTGCCCATGAACCAGTTCCGCCAGATACGCGTCAGCAGCTTCGGCTGGCGCGGGATCCTCGGCCTGATCGTCGGCGCCGCGGTCGCGGTTGCGGCCATCGTCCTGCTCCTCGGGCTGGCGCTGGTGCTTGTCCCGATCGTCGCGATTCTCGTGCTCCTCGGCCGCTGGCGCCTGCAGACGATGCAGCGCGCCGAGGTGGAGGCGGCGGAGAAGGAGCGCCGCCGCGAAGACCAGGCAGCCGGCATCATCGAGGGCGAATTCACGATCATCGAGCGCGACGCGCCGAAGATCCGCTAATCGGCCTCAGGCGCGGGCGGGCGCCGGCGCTTTGCGGAAGAAGAACGCTGCGGTCACCGCGAGCGCAAGCGTCAGCAGCGCACTGATTGCCGCCACGGTCACGTAACCCGTGGCGAAGGCATCGCGCGCCGCCATGAGCAGCGCATCGCCGGTTGCGCCGGGGAGGTCGCCCGCCGCCGCCGTGGCGCCGCCGAGCGTATCCCGCGCAGCCTTCGCGGCCGACGCCGGCACGTCCGGGGGGATGCGCTCGGCGATCATGCCGCGATAGACCGCCATGCCGATGCTGCCGAGGACGGCTATGCCGAATACGCCCCCGAACTCCGCGCCCGTCTCCGATATCGCCGCCGCCGAGCCGGCTCTCTCTGGCGGCGCCGAGCCGACAATCAGGTCGGTGGTCAGGATGAAGACAGGCCCGAGCCCGATCGAGGCGATCAACATGCCGGCGATGAGGAGCGGAAGGCTGCCGTCGACCTGCGTCAGAATGAGGAAGCCGAGGCTGCAGAGGCCAAGCCCGCCAGCGACGACCATGGCGGGCGGCACGAACCGGACGACAAGCGGCGCCGACATCGATCCGATGACCGTCGTCACCGAGGCGGGCAGCATCCACAGCGCCGCCTCAAGCGGTGACAGGCCGAGCATCAGCTGTAGGTACTGTGAAGAGAACAGGAATGAGCCGAAGATCACGAACACGCCGAAGACGTTGGTGGCGAGGGCCGCGCTGAACGCGGGTTTCCGGAACAGCGCGAGGTCGATGAACGGGTCGGGCAGCCGGCGCTGCCGGCGGACGAAAACCACGCCGACAGCGATTCCGGCGAGGATAGCCGCGGCGGGAAGGACGTGAAGGCCGTCCTGGGCGATCTGCTTCAGGCCATAGACAACCCCGAGCACGGCGGTGAGCGACAGGGCGGCGCTTGCCAGGTCGAGCCGTTCCGCGCCGGGTGACTTGTATTCCGGTATCAGCCGCGGTCCGAGGATGAGGACCAGCGCCATCGCCGGAACTGCGAGCAGGAAGACCGAGCCCCACCAGAAATACTCAAGCAGTATCCCGCCGAGGACCGGCCCGATCGAGCCGCCAACGGCGTAGCTCGTGCCCCAGACACCGATGGCGAAGGTCCGCTCGCCATCGTCGTGGAACATGTTACGGATGAGCGACAGAGTCGAGGGCGCGATGGTCGCGCCGGCGATGCCCAAGAGCGCCCGCGCTCCGACCAGCAGGTCGGCGTTCGGCGCGAACGCCGCCAGCATCGAGCCGCCGGCGAAGGCCGCCGCCCCGATGAGGAGGAGCTTCCGCCGGCCGATTCTGTCGCCGAGGGTCCCCATTGTCGCCAGGCATCCGGCGACGAGGAAGCCGTAGATGTCGATGATCCAGAGCAACTGGACCGCGCCCGGCTGCAACGCCTCGCTGAGGTGCGGCACCGCGAGGTTGAGGACCGTCAGGTCCATCGAATAGATGAGGCAGGGCAGGATGAGCACTGCCAGCCCGATCCATTCGCGGCGGGTCGCCTTCGCGGGAGTGACTGTCGGCGCGGTCACGCGGGAAGCATCCTTGGGGTTGCGGCGCCGTTGGCGGCGCTACGGCCGCTCCGGCTCGTAGCTGAGGAGGACCGCGCCTGAATCGAAAGCCTGTGAACCGGTCAATTTCAAGCGGAACCGTCCGTAGCCACCCTGGAACAGCGGCCGGCCGGCGCCGAGCACGACCGGATTGATGAGGATCCGGAACTCGTCGATCAGGCCCGCTTTCATGAATGCGTTGCCGAGGCCGGCGCTGCCGTAGATCATCAAATCCTTGTCGGTCCGTGCCTTCAGCCTCGCGACGTCGGCGCGCAGGTCGTCGCCGCGGAGGATCGTCGTGTTCGCCCAGGTCGCCGTCTGCAGCGTCTTCGAATAGACGACCTTCGGCATCGCGGTCAGCTTTGCCGCTTCCTGGCCCTCGGCCTGCGGCGAGGTCCAGTACGCCGCCATGAACTCGTAGGTGACGCGCCCGTAGATGTTGATGCCGCCGCGCTCGAGATTGGGGCGGATGAACAGCCGGTGAAGGTCCGGCGAATTCTTCGGCGGCACGAATTCGCGATTGGGCGCCTCGATGAAGCCGTCGAGGCTGATCAGATCGCAGAGCACAAGCTTGCCCATGGCGGCAGTTCCTTCTGGTCGTCTTGTGTGAGACTAAGCGAGCGAGGCGCCGAGCTTGTCGAGCAGCTCGCGCGTGCCATGCTCGCGCTTCCCGGCGTCGTCGTGACCGTCGAGATAGGCGCCCTGCTCGGTGATCTTCAGGTGCGTGCCCCTGCCTTCGGGCGTGATCTCGATCGTCGCCAGCGACGCCGAGATCCGCTTGCCGTCGATGTCCATGTCGTAGGCGTAGATCAGTCGCTCGTTCGGCACGATATCGAGGTAGATCGCGCGGAAGGCAATGACGGGTCCGCCCTTCGGTCCGCCGGTGCTCGTCTCCATCCCGCCGACACGGAAATCCATCTGGTGCTGTTCCGGCCCCCATTCCGGCGGACCGCCGAACCACTTCTCCTTCGCCTCCTTGTCGGCAAAGGCCTTGAAGACCTTCGCCGGCGACGCGGGATAGGTCCGCTCAATGACGAAGGTGGAATGAACGGCAGCACGCTTCATGATGTCTTTCCCTCTTCCGGTTCCTGGCCGGCGAGGTATTCGCCGAGCCTGTCCAGGCGCTGCTCCCAGAGCGCGCGCCGCTCCTCGATCCATCTGCCCGCCGCACCGAGCACCTCGGCGTCGAGCCGGCACGTCCTGACGCGCCCCGCCTTTGCCGATTTGACCAGCCCGCTTCCCTCCAGCACCGCAAGGTGCTGGACGACCGCGGGCAGCGACATCGCGAGCGGCTTCGCCAGTTCGCTGACCGAGGCGGGGCCTGCCGTCAGGCGCTCGACCATGCGCCGCCGGCTTGGGTCTGAAAGGGCCTGGAAGACCCCGTCCAACGGCGTCTGGCGATAGTTAAGCATATACTTAAGTATCGTGGTCGCATTATGGTGTCAAGCCGCGTTTGTATGGCCCCGCTGCCTCGGGTTGGTGACAGCGAAGCGGCGAGCCTTTAACCAGAGGGAATGTCCGTCGCCGACGCGCCGCCCTCCGCCAGCGCGCCCGCCATCGTCCTCATGGGCGTGGCGGGGAGTGGCAAGACGGTGACCGGTGAGGCGCTTGCGAAGCGGCTTGGATTCCGCTTCCTCGACGGCGATTATCTGCATCCAAGGGCCAACGTCGCCAAAATGGCCTCGGGGGTTCCGCTCACCGACGACGACCGCTGGCCCTGGCTCGATGCGATCGGACACGCCATCGCCGCCGAGGAGAACGGCGTCGTGGTCGCGTGCTCGGCGTTGAAGCGGGCCTACCGCGAGCGCCTGACGGCCGCCGCGGGCAAGCCCCTCGCCTTCATCCTGCTCGACGGGAGCGAAGCGACCCTGGCGGAGCGCCTCGGCCGGCGGAAAGGACACTTCATGCCGCCGAGCCTGCTGAAGAGCCAGCTCGCCACGCTCGAGCGGCCCGGTACCGGCGAGCGTGCGGCGATCGTTTCGGTGGAAACCAGCGTTGCCGAGGTTGTCGAGGCTGCGGTTGCCGCGCTCGCCCGCCTCGGCGCCCTTACGCCGAGGCTTTCCGCGGGCTGATCGCCCACGCGCCGGCCAAGACCAGGAGGGCGAAGACCGCCGCAATCGCGGCGTGCCAGGCCCCGGAGACGGCAAGGCCGGCCGCGCCGGCCCAGGCGAATGACGAGAACGCTTCGGCAAAAGTCGCGATCCGCGACGAAGTATGCCGGCGGCGGAAATGGCTGCGCCGGGCCTGACTGCGAAACCACATCTGGATGCGGACCGACGACGCGGTGGCGAGCGCTACCCCGGCCGCCGCGATATAGGCGCCCCGCGGTGATACGAACGCGACGACGAGCAGGATCGGGGCGAAGATCATGGCCATCGCGCCCATTACCGCCTCGACCTTGGCTCGCAGCGCACCGCCCCTTGGCAGCGGCGCACTGGCTACGAGATCGGGCGCGTCCTCGCCGGAAATGGTCAGCCACGCCAGCCCGCCCGCCAACTGTCCCGACACAGTGACGAGGACGAGCACGACCATCGTGATCGAGTCCGCCGCGGTGCCGAAATTCCGCGAGAGGAGAAGCGCCGGCGGGAGCAGGTAGAGGAGCTGCGTCAGGGTCTGCGACGCGAGCCACGGGTCGCGCCGGAGGAGCGTCCATTCCTTGCGGCGAAGAGCCGCCGCCGGCGCGAGCCGCGCGAAGCTCCGTTCGCGGCCGCGCCGCCGCGCAGGCGCGGTGCCGACGGAGGCCGCGGCGATCGCGTGCTCTCCGAACCGGCCGGAGAAGATCGCCATCGCCCCGAAGAGGAGAATCGCGGCCACGACCAGAAAGAAGGCGAGCGCTCCGAGATCGCCGCTCATCGCGCGGGCCGGCAGCCAGAAGAAACTGTCCGCCGGCGGCGCCGACGCGATGGTCTCGCTGGCGAAGATCGGCCCGGCCGGCCGGTCGAGCGAGCCGTGGCGGAGGATGGCCCCGACCTGGATGCCGATCACCGTCGCCGCGCCGATGACCGCCGCAACCACCTGCGCCACCAGCCGCGTGCGCCGAGGACCGAGCAGGCGGAAGAGGCCGACCGTCATGCCGACGGCCAGCGCCGCCGCGGTCCCGCCGAGGCCGATCGCGACGCCGTAGCCGGCGAACCAGCGCGCTCCGCCGTCATAGGCAAGGCAGTTGATGAACGGACCGGCGAGGAACACCGCCATCAGCGTGATCGAAAGCGCGATCGACAGGATGCGCACCGAGAAGACGCGGCGGGCGGAGACCGGCGAGGAGAGGATCAGGTCGAGATCGTGGCGCGAGTAGAAAGCGCGGGTCACCTGCTCCATCGCCTGCGACAGCATCAGGCAGAAGTAGAGGAGCAGGCTCATCGAGATGGTGAAGAGCGTCGTCTGGTCGGCCACCATTCCGGGCGTCGCGAACTGGCCGACCATGACGTAGGCCGGCAGGTGCAGGACGACGGCAAAAACCGCCATCGCGATGATCACGGTGGAGAGGCGCCGGCGGTTGCCGGCCGTCATCATCGCCGACCATTCCCGCCAGGCGATCCGCAGCTCATGCGCGGCGAGCCACGGCGCCGAGGCGGCGGCGGTGGCGCTCACGCCGCGGCGCTCTCGTGGGCGATGAGCGAAAGGAACACGTCCTCGAGGCTGGTGCCGTGCCCGGCGCGCGTGCGGAGCTCCTCAAGCGTGCCCTCGGCAATAAGGCGGCCGCGGTCGATGACTCCGATCCGACCGGCCATGCGCTCTGCGACTTCGAGGATGTGCGTCGTCATGATCACGGTGCAGCCGTCGCGGACGCGCGCCTGCAGGACTTCCTTCACCTGTCGGGCGGTTCCGGCGTCGAGCCCGGTCAGCGGCTCGTCGAGGATGATGAGGCGCGGTTCGTGGACGAGGGCGCCGGCGAGCGCCACCTTCTGGCGCATGCCGCGCGAGAAGCCCTCGCAGCGTTCGTGGGCATGCGGGCCGAGACCGAGCCACTCGATCAGTTCGCGCGCATTCGCTTCCGCCGTCGCCGGCTCGACCGACCAGAGGCCGGCAACGAATTCGAGGTACTCGAACGGCGTCAGCTTGTCGTAGATCATCGGCTCATCCGAGACCCACGCCATCATCCGCTTCGCCGCCATGGCCTCGGCGAGCGCATCGACGCCGAAAACGCGAATCGATCCGGAATCGGGCCTTAACAGACCGGAAACCATGCGCAGCGTCGTGGTCTTTCCGGCGCCGTTCGGACCGAGGAGCGCGTAGAACTCGCCGCCGTGGATGGTGAGGTCGAGATTATCGACCGCGGGCCGCTCGAAAGTCTTGCAAAGTGCCCGGATTTCGAGGGCGGGAGCGCGCGCAACCACGTTCATTCGGCCTCCTTCCCGCCGGCTGGGCTGATCCTCACCCTAAGGCGCGGAAGATTGCGCGCCGGTAAATGGGATGAACGGCTCAGGTCCGTCCGTCGAGGTGGCGCGTGTCGCGGAGCGCCGGGAAAAGGAACATCCACGCCACGGAGATGGCGACCGTCCCGATGCCGCCGAGGACCACCGCCGGCACGACGCCGAGAAGCGAACCGACCAAGCCCGCGCGGAATTCGCCGACTTCGTTCGAGGCGCCCACGAACACCATGTTGACCGCGCTCACCCGGCCGCGGACCGCGTCGGGCGTCCACAACTGGATGAGCGTCTCGCGCACGTAGACGCTGATCATGTCGGCAGCGCCCATGCCCATCAGGGCCAGCACCGACAGCCACACCGCCGTCGACAATCCGAAGACGACGGTGAACAGGCCGAAGAGGATCACGCAGCCGAACATGATGAGGCCGGCGCGGTCGCGGACCGGCTTAACCACCAGGGTCAGCGCGACGACGGCGGCGCCGATGCCGGGCGCGGAACGCAACAGGCCGAGGCCCCAGGGCCCGACCACCAGGATGTCGCGGGCATAGGCGGGCAGGAGCGCGGTTGCGCCGCCAAGGAGCACGGCGAACAGGTCGAGCGAGATCGCGCCGAGGACGACCTTCTCGTGCCAGACGTAACGGAGGCCGGCAAGGAGCGTCGTCCAGGTCGGTCGCTCGGCGAGCGTCCTCTGGCGCGGCTTCGGGATGCTGAAGACGAGCCCGGACGCAGCGACGAACAGGACGGCGGCGACGGCATAGGCCGCCTCCGGCGAAATGCCGTAAAGGAGGCCGCCGGCAACCGACCCCGCGATCGTCGCTACCTGCCACGAGGATGAGCCCCATGCGATCGCGCTCGCCAGATCCTCGACCCCGACCATGTTGGGGACGAGCGACTGGGTCGCCGGGTTGAGGAAGGCGCGGGCGATGCCGAATGTGGCGAGGAGGGCGAAGATCAGGCCGATGCTGATCGTGCCAGTTACCGTCAGCACAAGGAAGGTGAGCGTCACCAGCGCCTCGACGCTCTGGCAAATGCCGATGATGGCGCGGCGGTTGAAGCGGTCGGATACCGCACCGGTGACAAGGACCAGAAGCAGCGAGGGAAGGAACTGGACGAGGCCGACGAGGCCGAGGTCGAGCGGGTCGCGGGTCAGGTCATAGACCTGCCAGCCGATGGCGACGCTGACGATGAGGGTCGCGAAGATCGCGGAGAAGCGGGCGATGAAATAGCGACGATAACTGGGGTTGGCGAGGGCGCCCCACCGTCCGCTGTCGCGCGGCGTCTCCGGAGTGGTCAAGGGCTGCGGCCTAGCCGCCGAGCCGGTCGATGAACCACCGGGTCAGCTCTACCCAGACCTGGTCTTTCTCCGCGGCATCCTCGATGCCGTGCTCGATATTGGGGTTGTCGTTGACCTCGACGACGTAGATGCCGTCCGGCGTTTCCTTGATGTCGACACCATAGAGGCCGTCGCCGATGAGCTGGGCCGCCCTGAGGCCGACATCGATGACTGCCGGCGGCGCTTCGCCGAGTGCGATGGTCGTCGAGCCGCCTTCCAGCGGCTTGCCGTTGGCGCGGTGCTTGACGATCTGCCAGTGCTTCTTCGCCATCATGTACTGGCAGACGAAGAGCGGCTTGCCGCCAAGCACGCCGACGCGCCAGTCAAAGGTGGTCGGCATGAACTGCTGGGCGAGGATGAGATCGGTGTCGTCCAGCCATTCCTTGGCGAGCCGGGCAAGTTCCGCCGCGTTGTCGACCTTGCTGACGCCCCGGCTGAACGACGAGTCGGGCACCTTCAGCACCATCGGGAAACCGAGTTCGTCGGCTGCGCGCGCCAGCTCGTGCTGCGACCCTCCGAGGATCACCGTCGGCGGTACGGCAATACCGTTCGAGGTCATCAATTCGTGCAGGTAGATCTTGTTGGTGCAGCGGATCATCGAGATCGGGTCGTCGATCACCGGCATTCCTTCCTGCACTGCGCGCCGCGCGAAGCGGTAGGTGTGGTTGTCGATCGAGGTCGTCTCGCGGATGAACAGCGCGTCGAACTCGGCGAGCCGCGACAAATCGCGGCGGGTGATCGGCTCGACTTCGACGCCCTGCTTCTCGGCAATCCGCGACCAGTGCTTCAGCGACGCGAAGCTCGATGGCGGCAGGCTTTCGTTCGGGTCGTAGAGGACGGCGAAGGAGAAGCGGAGCGGCGCCTTGTCCTTCTTCGACCGCCACTCCCGGCGCGTGTGGTTGTGCAGCGCCTCGTGGAATTGGCGCAGCTCGTCGGCCGAGAGCCGGGTCACCGAGACGGCGGCGAGTTTCTTGATCTGCGGCCGGTCGCCGTTCTCGATCGTGACTTCGAGGACCGGGCAGCGGAACCAGTCGAAGAGCAGGCGGCCGAACCGGTCGAAGCGGTGGTCCTTGACCGTGCCGAAATAGGCGAGGATGCGCGTCGGCACGGATTTGTCGTCGGCGGCGGCGAGGCATTTGGCGAGGCTGTCGTCGAGCTCCGGCACTGCCTGCGCGTAGAGCTGGCGCACGCCGAGGTCTACCATCGTCTCGACGGACGGAATGACGCGGTGGCCGCGCGCTTCGGCAAGAAGCGAACAGTAATAGCCGCGGCTCTGGTAGTTGAACGAGCGCGACAGGTTGATGATCTTGGGGCGCGAGCCGCGGAAGAGATTGGAGCGCGCCAGGTAATCCTTGGTGGTGATTACCTTGTGCGGTGTGTCTTCGTTGGGAAAGTCCTTCAGCGTGTCGACGAGAATGACCCAATCGGCCATGACGCTAGGCATCCTCCTCGGGTGATCGGGAGGACGTGGCCGGACGGCATTGCCATGGATCGGAAGCGGACGGCACGATCATCGAAGGGGCGGATGGAACTCCGCGTGAGAGGGCACACTGCTCGCCGCCTTGCGCGGCGTCATGGGTGTGACCTCTTCGAGGGGCTCTATATAGGCAGGTCGCATCCCGGAGTCACGCGGACTTCGGTCTTCTCCGGCTGTCGGTGCCAGAATTTTCTCGAACAGCCGCGCCTCGCTGCCGTCGGCGTAGAAATCGGGCCGCCGGCCGATGTCACGATAGCCGCGCCGAATATAGAGGCGGATCGCCGCCCGGTTGTCCGGCCGCACTTCCAAGCGCAACCGGTCCAAACCGCGCCGGCGTGCCTCCGCCTCGGCATCGGCGAGAAGGGCGGAGCCAACCCCGGCGCCCTGCCAGCCCCTCGCAACCGCGATAGAGTAAAGCCGCCCGACCCGGCTGCCTGAGCGATAGAGAACGAGCGCATAGCCGGCGAGCGTCTGACCGGCATCGGCTACCCGGCACGCGCAGGTACCGCCGCCGATGAGCCGGCGGAAGCTGCGTGATGACAGCCGGTCGGCGGCAAAGGAGGCGGCCTCCAGCGCAAGCAGCGCCGGTATATCCCGCTTTTCGGCGTCCCTGAGAATGAAGCCCGGCATCGTCCGGAAAAGAAAGCCCGCGAAAGTCGCCGCGCGACTCTGACGCCGATTCTCGTTGGCCCGCAAGAAGTCCGGGTCCCAAACCACCGGGAAATGCGTCGAATGGCGTCGCTTTCTCGAGAGCGGGCGAACCTGTATCCTTGCCTGCGAGGGAATTTTGCGGGGGTTAGACGGAAGATTTGGCAGGCAAGGGAAGGCGAGGCGGGCTCGGCCTGTTTCTCGCGGCTGAATTTCTGCTGCTGGGAGTTGGCGGTGCGGCGGCGCAAGGGCCGGCCGACTACCGCCTTCTTGTCCTCGACCGGAGCCAGCTGAAATGGGCCGCCGCGGCAGGCGCGCCTGCCGGCGTGACCTACGCCGTGGCCACTTCGCCGATGACCTTTGCCGGCGCCCGCAACTGCCCGGCGATTGCGCCAGTTGCCGGCCTGCTGGCCGCAAGCGGCATCGCCCGGCCCGCCTTTGATGGCGAACTGCGCGCGGCTTTCGCCGCCTGGTCGAAGGTGGCCAACATCACGTTCAGCGAGGCCGCGCCGGACCGCGCGGATATCCTGATCGGCGCCGAAGCCAGCCCGCGCGGCCGGGCGTTCACCAATGTCGAGTACAAGCCTGACGCGGTTGCCGGCACCGGGCGGCTGACCCGCTCCGTCATCTGCCTCAATCCGGCGGAGCGCTGGAAGATCGGCTTCGACGGCAACCTCGATGTCTACGATCTTCGCTACACTCTCACGCACGAGATCGGCCATGCCATCGGTCTCGACCATCCTTCGGGCTTCGCCGAATTGATGGGCTTCCGCTACCTCGAGCGCTTCTCCGGGCCGCAGCCGGGCGATATCGCCGGCGCCGTGGCGCTTTACGGTCCGGCGCCAGGCGCCGCGACGGGTGCAGCGGGCGTCGGCGAGCCGCCGCGGGCCCAGCCGACGCTGGCGATCGGCGCCGGCTCGAACTGAAGAACTGAATCCGACTCTCAGGTCGGGTGCGGGTGATCCGCGGGAGCGGGACTGACGGTGCGCCGGACCGGCCAGGCGACGATATCCGTCAGCGACGCCGGCATCGCGCCGGTATCAAGCCCGGTTGCCGGGAACTCGCCCTTCTTCGGCTCGCGGTAGGAGCCGAAGATCACGTCGAAGATCGGCAGGAGCGAGGCGAAGTTGACGTCGTAATACTCGGGCGAGACGCCGTGATGGATGCGGTGATACTGCGGCGAATTCCACAGCCAGGCGAGCTTGCCGAAGCCGACGCGAAGATTGGCGTGGGCGAAGAAGTGGTAGAATGTGAAGACCATGTAGATGGCGACGATCGTCGGCGACGCCTTGAAGAGGAGGCCGACCGCCAGCCAGATGGTGACCGTCTTCAGGAGCGGGTCGAGCCAGAAATGGCGGACCGTGGTCGTGGCGTCGAGTTCCGGATCGCTATGGTGGAGCGAGTGCATCTCCCACATCCACGGGATCGCGTGCTGCGCCCGGTGGAAAAGGTATTCGCCGAAATCCATGGCGACGAGGTAAGCGACGGCGCCGGCGGCCAGCCACCAGCCGGTTGACGGCAGTTCGAAAAGCCCGCCGCCGACCGCGTTGACGGCAAGCGTGGTGAAGCCGCCGAGCGCGGGAGCGAGCAGGAACTGCCCGGCAAGCGAAGTCGCCCATACTTTGAGGTTCTGCGCCCGATCGCCGCGGCTTGACGAACTCGCCGGCCACCTCCGTTCGAGGAGCGCGCAGAGGCCAATCGCGGCGAGCGTCGGGAGTAGCGGGACGATGAGGCGAAAGAGCACGTCGGGAATGCCGGACATGGCAAACGCCTACCACCGCAAGCGTTAACGCATGCTCACTCGGGCTCTCTAAACACCGGGCTTCGGAGCGGTCGGCGGCCTCAAATCGGCCTCGCCGCGGCCGCTGAACTGCCCGGTTGTCCGGCGGCGGCGCCTGCGGTATCAAGCCGGCATCGTTGCAGGCGATCAGGCACCCGTAGCTCAGCTGGATAGAGCGCTGCCCTCCGAAGGCAGAGGTCGTGAGTTCGAATCTCGCCGGGTGCGCCAGTATTTCCGTTACGCCTCGTCGGTTCCGGGCCGTGCCGACGTCCCGCGGATTTCTTCGGGCATCGCGCCGGCTTGGCCGATCTCCCGGTCTGACGAATCCTCGATCGGGCCTGGCGCGAACACTCGGAGCGACCGAGACGTTGCGTGATGTCGGCTGCCGCGATCCGCATCGCGATCAAGAGCTGAGACCTGACGATGGCGGCGGGCCTGATGGGCCGCCGCCACCCATCGCATGCGCCATGGACCGGTGCCCAACCGATCTGACACGCCTTCCGCGCGGCGCTTTTTCTCGTTCCCGCCGGTCCCGACGCTCGGATGCGAAGCGATCAGAGTCGGCCGTGAAGGTAGGCCTGCAGCGTGGCCTCGGTCCCGTCCCGCCAGATTGTGGCAAGCGCAGTGGTGAAAGCCCGGATGTAAGCTGGGTTGTCCGCGAGGCTACCGAAGATATCGGTGAGGCCCAGCCACGCCTTCGGCTCGTCCTTGGCGGCAGCGGCGACAGGCCTCAGACGATCCCAGGACGGGTCGTTCGGCTCGATGACTGCGCCCTTTTCAGTGACGCCCGCGCAGTAGCGGCACCAGAAGGCCGAAACCAGCGCCAGGCCGGTAATGCCCCCGCCCTTCTGGAGGCGGTCGCGCACGGTCGGCAGGATGAATTTCGGCTGCCGGTTGGAGCCGTCGAGGCAGAGCCGGCGCACGGTGTCGCCGATTTTTGGATTGGCGAACCGGTCCTCGATGAGGCGGCGATAGACATTAAGGTCGGTCCCCGGAACCGGCGGCACCGTCGGAATGATCTCGTCCGCTTCGAGCTTGTCGAGGAAGGCGCGGATCAGGGGGTGGCCCATCGCCTCGTGGACAAAGTGAATGTCGAGGAGTCCGGCCGGATAGGCGATCGCGGCATGCCCTCCGTTCAGCATGCGGATCTTCATCAGTTCAAACGGCGAGACGTTCTCGACGAAGGTGACTCCGACTTCCTCGAGCGGTGGCCGCCCGGCCGGGAAGCGGTCTTCCAGTACCCACTGCGTGAACCGCTCGCAAAAAACCGGTCGGGCATCGCGGATTCCGAACTGGTCGCGAAGCAGCCGGCGCTCGCGCTCGCTGGTTGCGGGCGTAATCCGGTCGACCATGCCATTGGGGAAGGCGACGTTCACTTCGGCCCAATCCGCGAGACTGCGGTCGCTGAGCCTTGCGAGGCCAATCAGCGTACGGCGCGTGACGTCGCCATTATGCGGGAGGTTGTCGCAGGACATGACCGTGAATGGCGCCAGACCGCGCGTGCGGCGGGCCGTGAGGCCGGCGAGGATGAGCCCGAAGACGGTGCTCGGCCGGTCGGGCCGGGCTGCGTCGGCGATCAGTTCCGGGTGGGCCGCGTCGAACTCGCCGGTCGCAGGATCGACGAAATAGCCGCCCTCGGTGACGGTGAGCGAAACGATCCGGATGGCGGGATCGGCGAGTTGCGCGATAATCGCCGCGGGATCGCCGACCGGAAGGAATCCGCTCATCGACGCAATCACCCGCGCGTCGCTTCCGCTGCCGTCCTGTTCGACGACGGTCGTCAGCCAGTCCTGCCCTTCAAGGTCCGCGCGCATGGCCCGGTCGTCCGGCCGCACGCCAGCCCCGATGATGGCCCAGTCGTGGCCCTGGCCACGGTTGAAGAGGGCATCGAGATATGTCGCCTGGTGGGCGCGATGAAAATTCCCGATGCCGAAATGGACAATCCCGGGCTTCAGCCGTGCACGGTCGTAGCGCGGCCTGCCAACCGCCGGGGGCAGCTCGGCGAGTGTGCGGTTGGAAAGGGCGATCACGGCTACTCCTGCGCTTGTTCTATCGGACGCACCCGGCGACCCGACTGGAACGGGCGGTCCGCTTACGCGTCAGCTATGGCCGAGCGCGCGCCCGGCCTTGTCGAAGCGGTGGATGCGGCCGGGCTCGGGCGTCATGAAGATGCGATCGCCGGGCTTGACCCGCATCTCGCCCACGGTGCGCACGGTCATGTCTCCGAGCTTCTCGCTCGTCAGGTAGAGGAACGTGTCGCTGCCGACGTGCTCCGCAACGAGGACCTTGCCGCTCCACGCGCCGTTCTCGCGCGAAGCCGTGATGTGCTCCGGCCGCACGCCGATCGTGGCCGCCTGCGGGTCGCCTGCCGCTGCGCCATCCACGAAATTCATCTTCGGCGACCCGATGAAGCCGGCGACGAAGAGGTTGGCTGGACGATCGTAGAGTTCGAGCGGCGAGCCGACCTGTTCGACCCGGCCGGCGTTCAGCACCACGATCTTGTCGGCCATGGTCATCGCCTCGACCTGGTCGTGGGTGACATAGATCGCCGTCGTCGCGAGCGAGTCCTGCAGGCGCGCGATCTCGATCCGCATCTGTACGCGAAGCGCCGCATCGAGGTTGGAGAGCGGCTCGTCGAAGAGGAAAGCCTTGGGCTCGCGCACGATGGCCCGCCCGATGGCGACGCGTTGGCGTTGCCCGCCGGAAAGTTCGCGCGGCCGCCGGTCGAGGTAGGGCGTGAGGTTGAGGACGGCCGCCGCCGCCTCGACCTTCTGCCGGATTTCCTCCTTCGGCCGGCCGGCCATTTTGAGGCCGAAGCCGATATTGCTGCGCACGCTCATGTGCGGGTAGAGCGCGTAGGATTGGAAGACCATGGACAGGCCGCGTTTGGCCGGGGGCGTATCGACGACATCCACCCCGTCGATCAGGATCTTGCCGGCAGTCACATCTTCGAGACCGGCAATCAGGCGGAGGAGCGTGGACTTGCCGCAGCCCGACGGCCCGACGAAGACCACGAACTCGCCATCCTCGACCGTGAGGTCGACGTTGCTGATGACGTTGACCGCGCCGAATGTCTTGGCGACGCCTTCGAGGACGATCTTTCCCATTTCTTCTCTCCCCGGAACTACTTCACGGCGCCGAAGGTCAGCCCGCGTACGAGCTGCTTCTGGCTGAACCAGCCGAGAATGAGGATCGGCGCGATGGCGAGCGCCGAGGCGGCTGACAGTTTCGCCCAGAACAGGCCCTCGGGGCTCGAATAGGAGGCGATGAAAGCAGTGAGCGGAGCCGCGTTGACCGCCGTCAGGTTGAGCGTCCAGAACGCCTCGTTCCACGCCAGAATCACGTTGAGGAGCGTCGTCGACGCAATCCCGGGGATCGCCATCGGCAGGAGGACGTAGACGATCTCCTTCCACAGCGTCGCCCCGTCCATCCGGCTCGCTTCGAGGATGTCGACCGGGATTTCGCGGAAATACGTGTAGAGCATCCACACGACGATCGGCAGGTTGATCAGCGTCAGGATGATGGTGAGGCCGAAGAGGTTGTCGAGGAGGTTGAGGTCCTTGAAGATCAGGTAGATCGGGACGAGCACCCCCACTGCCGGCATCATCTTGGTAGAGAGCATCCACATCAGGATGTCCTTGGTGCGCCGGCTCGGCGAGAAGGCCATCGACCAGGCGGCCGGCACCGCGATGATCAGTCCGAGAAGCGTCGACCCGCCGGAAATGATCACCGAGTTGAAGAAGTGCTTGAAATAGTCCGAGCGCGCCTGGACCTCGGTGAAGTTCTCCAGCGTCCAGTGCGGCGGGAAGAATGCCGGCGGATTGAGGATCGCATCGCCTTCCGTCTTGAAGGCGGTGAGGAACGTCCACAGGATCGGAAAGAAGATGATCAGCGCCACCAGCCAGGCGCCGATCGTTCCCGTCCATTTCCGCCGCTTGCTGATGGCGCGCGCCATGCTCTGCCTCCCTAGCGGTCGAGGTTCTTGCCGACGATGCGGACGAGGAAGAAGGCGACGATGTTGGCGAGGATGACCGCCACGACGCCGCCGGCCGAGGCCCCGCCGACGTCGTAGTCGAGCAGTGCCTGGTGGTACACGAGGTAGGCGATATTCGTGGAGGCGTAACCGGGCCCGCCCGAGGTCGTCACCAGGATTTCGGCGAAGACGCCGAGCAGAAAGATCGTCTCGATCAGGATGACGACGGTGATCGCGCGCGCGAGGTGCGGCAGGGTTATGTACCAGAAGAGGCGGATCGCGTTGGCGCCGTCCATGTTGGCCGCCTCCTTCTGTTCCTCGTCTAGCGACTGCAATGCGGTGAGCAGGATCAGGGTCGCGAACGGCAGCCATTGCCAGGCGACGATGATGATGACGGAGAAGAGGGGGTAATCCTGCAGCCAGGCGACCGGCGTCAGACCGAACCGGGTCGCGATCC
>DASRGK010000025.1:0-49170 GCA_035651055.1 Bauldia sp. | reverse complement strand
AAGGGCACGGCGAAATCGACCGAGCGGGTGAGCGTCCAAGGCGTCGTGCCGTCCCCGCAGACAAGGATGGGCTTGCCGGCCAAGAGGCGCTGCCCGGTGAGGTCGCCGTCGTTCATCATCGTCGGCAGCCCGCTCCGGGTCGTGTGGCTCGGGCGGACGATCGTCCACGGCAGCTTGGACTGGTCCTGGAGGAGCTTCTCGGCAGCGATCTTCTTCTGGCTGTACTCCCAGTAGGGGTTGATCGCCGGCGTCTCCTCGGTGATCACGTAATGGCGGGCCGGTTTCTCATAGACCGAGGCCGAGGAGATGAAGACGTACTGCCCGGTGCGGCCGGTGAAGGCAGCGATGTCGCGGCTCATGTGTTCGGGCGTGAACAGGATGAACTGGCAGACCGTGTCGAAATTCCCCGTGAGTGCGGCATAGCCGTCCGGCGCGTGCGTGTCGCCGACAACCACCTCGACGCCCTTCGGCAGGCCGGCATTGGCGCGGCCGCGGTTGAGGACGGTTACCTTGTGGCCGGCAGCGAGCGACTGCTCGACGCAGGGCAGCGAAATCTGTCCGGTGCCGCCGATGTAAAGGACGCTGTGGGCCATTGCCGTGCCGCCTCTCGGTTCTCGGGTGGTCGGCAAGTGAACAGGCCGCAAGGGCGGCCGGTCAAGGCTTTCAAAGGTGAACTGGCGGTCCGGTTGGCGCAGGCGCCTCTCCCGCCTCGGCGCTCAGATCGCGAGCCAGCCGCCGTCGATGGCAAGCGTGTGCCCCGTCACCATGCTCGACGCCCGGCTGGCGAGATAGAGGATGCCGCCGGCCATTTCTTCCGGTTCGGCGAAGCGGCCCATCGGGGTGCGGCTCTCGATCGCCTTCACCATTTCGGCGTCCTCGCGCAAACGCTCGGTCAGGCGGGTCCTGACGAAGGTCGGCGCGATGGCATTGACGCGGATGCCGCGCTTCGCCCATTCCGCGGCCAGCCCGCGGGTGAAGTTTACGAGCGCGCCCTTGGTGGCATAGTAGCCGATCGCCGGGTAGAGGCCGCCGCCCGACAGGCCCATGATCGAGGCGATGTTGACGATCCGCCCGCCGCCGGCGGCGAGCATGTAGCGTCCGGCCTCGCGGCTCGCCACAAACGCGCCGGTGAGATTGACGTCGACGATGCGGCGCCAGTCCTCGGACGGGAACTCCTCGGTCGGCACGCGCCGGGTGACGCCGGCATTGTTGACGAGGATGTCGAGCCGGCCGAAGGCATCGTGGGCCCGCTTCACCGCGGCGATGACCGCCGGCTCGTCGCCGGCGTCGAGCGCGAAGCCGACCGCCCTGCCCCCGGCCGCGACGATCTCGCCGGCCACGGCGTCCGCGGAGGGGCCGTCGATGTCGGTGACGGCAACGGCCGCGCCGGCCGAGGCGAGAGTCGTCGCCGCGATCCTGCCGATCCCGGCACCCGCCCCGGTGACGAGCGCCGCATCGCCGTCGACGCGGAAGGAGGAAAGCACGTCCGGCAGTTTCGCCATGGCTACCAGAACTCCGGCAGGTCGGGCGCCGGCTCGTGGAGGGGCACCAGCGCGGCGTAGCGGCTGTCGTGGAAGAGGAGCGGCGCGTGCTCGCTCGCCTCCATCGCCTGGATGTGGCCAAGGAACAGCGTGTGGTCGCCGCAATCCGGGCTCGCCCAGAGCTTGGCCGTGATCCAGGCCGACGCGCCGTTGAGGATCGGGATGCCACCGGCGCGGCCGAGCGAAAGTTCTAGGCCGGCGATCGGCTTGCCCGAAAAATGCGTGGCGTAGTCCTCCTGGCCGGAGGCGAGGATGTTGACGGAGAAGCCGTCGGCCCTCGGCAGATGCGAATGCATGTGGGCGCGCTTGGTGACCGAGACGACGCAGAGCGGCGGCTCGAGCGAACCCGACATGAAGGCGTTGGCGGTCATGCCGCGCAGATCGCCGCCGACTTCGGCGAGGATGACGGTGACGCCGGTGGCGAACCGGCTCATGACGCGGCGGAAATGCGCCGGTTCGATTTCAGACACGTTGGCTTCTGACGTCCGTTGGTGCGCCTCAGCCGGCGCCACTTGCCGGAAATGCTAGCCCAATTCAATCGCGCCGGGCAGGCCCGGTCTGGAGCGATCATGCCAGCCCGCGCGAAATCTGTTTGGCTACCCGGACGAGTTCGGGCAGAAAGCGGTCGCGGAGCTCGTTCCGGCTCGTGCGGCTGGCATGGGCGGAGAGGTTGACCGCGCCGACACATTCCCCGCCCCGCGTCAGGACCGGCACGGCAAGCGACCGGAGGCCCTGCTCCAGTTCCTCGTCGACGATGGCGAAGCCCTGGTCGCGGTCGGCCCTGATCCGGGCGAGGAGCGCGGCCACGTCGGTGATCGTCCGCGGAGTGTACGCTTCCAGGCGCACCGACTTCAGCCGACGAACCAACTCGCCTTCGTCGAGATAGCCGAGCTGGGCGCGGCCGAGCGAGGTGTGAAAAGCGGTGAGGCGGGTACCGACCGCGATGGTGGTCGACATGATGCGGTGCGGCGCCGGCATTCGGGCGACATAGACGATTTCGGTCCCTTGCAGGATCGCCGCCGAACACGATTCGTGGAGCGCGTGGCTGAGTTCCTTCATCAGCGGCTCGGCGCGGTCGATCCAGGACTGGGTCGAGAGATAGGCGAAGCCCAGTTCGAGGACACGGGGCGCCAGCGAGAAGTGCCGTCCGTTCTGGACGGCGTAGCCGAGCGTCGAAAGGGTACGGAGGACGCGACGCGCTGCGGCCCGCGACAGGCCGGCGGCGGACGCGGCGTCGGACAGCGTCATCGTCGGGCGCGACTCGCCGAAGGCGCCGAGCACGCGCAGCCCTTTGGCGAGCGTCGCCATGAACTCCCTGTCGCCGCGCTCGTCGATCCCGCTTTCCGCCTCGCGCAATTGACAATTCCCGATGCGAGAGTGGATGCTCGCTATGCGAACGAACGTTCGAATATCGAACGTCGCTTGTCAACGGGACTGCCTCCGCGCCGGCAAAGACAGGGGCGCGGGTATCTGGGAAACTAGCGCAAGGTGCCGGCCGCGGCCGGGACGAAACCGTGTGAGGGAGGAGACCGCCAAAATGAGGAAAGTGCTGTCGTCAATCGCGGCGGGCGCGCTGCTCGCATTCGCCGCCGGGGGCGCGATCGCCCAGGACAAGATCAAGATCGGCTATGCCGTGTCGATGACCGGCCCGAACGCTCCAGGCGCCGGGATCACGACCATCCCCAACTACAAGCTCTGGATCCACGACATCGAGGCCGCGGGCGGACTGATGCTCGGCGGCAAGCGCGTGCCGGTCGAGGTAGTCACCTATGACGACCAGTCGAGCAACGAGGAGCTGATCAAGGCGGCCGAGCGCCTCATCAACGAGGACAAGGTCGACATCCTGCTCTCGCCGTGGGGGACCGGCATGAACCTCGCGGTCGGGCCGACCTTCAACAAGTACGGCCGTCCGCACATGGCGGCGACCGCGGCGACCGACATGGCCTATGAACTCGGCCAGCGCTGGCCGAACTCGTTCTGGATGCTCGGCACGTCGACGCAAGGCGCCAACGCCCTGGTCGAGGTGCTGAACAAGCTGAAGGCCGCCGGCAAGATCAACAACAAGATCGCGATGGTGAGCGTCGCCGACGCGTTCGGCATCGAACTATCCAACGCCGCACGCCCGGCCCTTGCCAAGGCCGGCTTCGACCTGGCGATGGACGAGAGCTACCCGATCACGACGCAGGACTTCTCGCCGCTCATCAACTCAGCCAAGGCCTCGGGCGCCGACACGTTCGTCGCCTTCAGCTATCCGCCGGACACGTTCGGGCTGACCGGCGCCTCGATCGCGCTCAACTACAATCCGCCCGCCTTCTATACCGCCGTCGGCACCGCCTTCCCGGTCTTCAAGCAGCTCTTCGGTCCCAACGTCGACGGCGTCCTCGGCGTCGGCGGCGTCAATCCCGACGATCCGAAAATCCAGGCCTACATGAAGCGCCACCTCGAAGTGACCGGCCAGGAAGCGGACAGCTGGGCGAGCCCGGTAACCTATGCCAGCCTCGAAATCCTGCAGCAGGCGATCGAGAAGGTCGGCAAGATCGACAACGAGGCGATCATCAAGGAAATCCAGACCGGCACCTTCGACACGGTCATCGGCCCGGTGAAGTTCGACAAGAACGTCAACCCGGTCGTGTGGTGGGCGGGCCAGTGGCAGGGCGACAAGTTCTACGGCCTCGCTCCGTCCTCGATGGCCGGCGCCAAGGAGCCGATTGCGCCGAAGCCGGCCTGGAAGCCGGCGCCGCCGAAATAGGGAGAACCGTATAGCGGCGGCGAAACGGACATGATCGCGGTCGACATCGTCGTCGGGGGCATCATCCTCGGCGGCATGTATGCGATGGTCGCGCTGGGCATGACGCTCCAGTACGGCGTCGCCCGCATCATGAACCTGGCCTATGGCGAGTTCCTGATCGCCGCCGCCTTCGGGGCGCACTGGCTCTACACCGCGCAGCTGGTGAGCCCGCTGGCCGGGCTCATCATCATCCTGCCGGCCGCCTTCGTCGTGAACATGCTCATCTACCGCTGGCTGCTGACGCCGCTGGTCCGGCGCGCCAGGACCCGCGACCAGCTCGAGGGCGACAGCATCCTCTTCACCTTCGGCCTCCTCTTCGTCATGCAGGGCATCCTGCTCGCGATCTTCGGCGGCCAGCTCTACAATTACGGCTACCTCCTGGTGCCGGTCGACATTCTCGGCACGACGGTCCCCGCCAACCGCCTGATCGCCTGCCTGTTCGCGATCGCGATCGGCGTCGGGCTCTACCTGCTCCTCACCAGGACGCGGCAGGGAACCGCGCTCCGCGCCGTCGCGGTCGACCCGCGCTCGGCCCGCCTCGTCGGCATCGACGTGCCGCGCATGTCGGCGCTCGCCTTCGGCCTCGGCGGCATGCTTTGCGCGGCCGGCGGCGTGCTGATCTCGATGTTCCTCACCTTCAGCGCCTCGGGCGGCGTCCTTTTCACCATGAAGGCGCTGATCGTCGTCATCATGGGCGGCACCGGCAATCTCCTCGGCACGCTCGTCTCCGGGCTGATCCTCGGCCTTGCCGAGACAACCGTCGCCCGCGTGATCGATCCCGGCCTCACCCTTGCCGTGAGCTTCGTCATCTTCCTCGGCGTGCTCATCGTCCGCCCGGCCGGCATGTTCGGCAGGTCGCCACAATGAGCGGGCGGCTCCTCTGGCAGGCGCCGGCGCTGGTCGCGCTGCTTGCCGCCGTCGCGGCCTTCCCTCTCGCCGCCAACGGCTACTACCTCGCGCTCGGCATCAACATTCTGAGCTACGTCGCCATGGCGACGGCGTGGTCGCTGTTCTCCGGCCCGACGCGCTACATTTCGCTGGCGACGGCGGCGTTCTTCGGCATCGGCGCCTACGCCATGGCGGTGCTCTCCGCCGCCCTCCCGGTTCCGGCGATCGTCGCCATCGCAGCGCTGCTCGGCATCGCCGTCGCGCTCGTCGTCGGCGTCTCGACGCTGCGGCTCCGCGGCGTCTACTTCGTCATCTTCACCTTCGGCCTCGCCGAACTCATCCGGCAGATCGTCGTCTGGTACGAGGTCAAGGTGACCCACACGGTCGGCCGCTACATCTTCCTGCCGGTGACGCAGCAAGGCATCTACTGGCAGCTCTTCGGGACGTGCATCCTCGTCTTCGTCGTCGGCTGGGCGATCCGGCGCTCGCGCCTCGGCCTCGCGCTCCGCGTCATCGGCGACGACGAACTGGTCGCCCGCCACGTCGCCATCAACACCACGGTCGCCAAGCTCGTCCTCTTTGCGGTGAGCGCCGCCTTCATCAGCGCGACCGGCGCGATCATGGCGCCGCGCTGGACCTATATCGACCCGGCGATCGCCTTCAATCCGCTGGTCTCGTTCCAGGTCGTGATCATGGCGCTCCTCGGCGGGCCGGGCGCGCTCTACGGGCCGCTGCTCGGCGTCGTGCCGCTCGTCCTCATCTCGGACTTCATCTCGGGCCAGTTCCCCAACTATTTCGCCATCGTGCTGGGCGTCGTGTTCATCGTCATCGTCTATTTCCTGCCCGAGGGCGTCGTCGGCCTCCTCGACCGCTGGCGGCGCGGCGAGATGCGGATGAGGACGGCAACCCCGGCGCTCCGCCCGGCAGCCGCCGGCGGGGTGATCCTCGAACTCGCCGGCCTCCGCAAGGCTTTCGGCGGGCTGGTCGCGGTCGACGGCATTTCACTCACCGTCCGCGAGGGCGAAATCCTCGGCCTGATCGGCCCGAACGGGTCGGGGAAGACAACCGCGCTCAACCTCATCTCGGGCGCGCTCCGGCCCGACTCCGGCGACATCCGCTTCCGCGGCAGGTCGATCGCCGGCGTCTCGGCCAACCACATCGCCCGTCTCGGCATTGCGCGGACGTTCCAGATCGTTCGCATCCTGCCGTCGCTGTCCTGCCTCGAAAACGTCACCGCCGGCCTCGCCTTCCGGTCGATGCCGCTGACCGGCGATGCGGCGCGCGAGCGGGCCATCGCGCTCCTCGACCGGGTGGGGCTCGCCACGCGCGGCAACGTGCCCGCCGGGCAGCTCACCTATATCGACCAGAAGCGGCTGGAACTGGCGCGGGCGCTTGCGCTCGACCCGCAACTGCTCCTCCTCGACGAGTGGCTCGCCGGCCTCAACCCGCGCGAACTCGGCATCGGCATCGAGCTCATCCATTCGCTCCGCCGCGACGGGCTCACCATCGTCATGGTCGAGCACGTGATGGACGCCATCCGCTCCCTCTGCGACCGCTGCGTGGTAATGAATACCGGCCGGAAGATCGCCGACGGCACGCCCGCCTCGGTGCTCGCCGAGCGCGAGGTGGTCGCCGCCTATCTCGGGGACGCCGTCCATGCTTAGCGTTTCCCGCCTCGGCGTTGTCTATGGCAAGCACCTGGCCCTCGACGACGTCGCGCTCGAGGCCGGCAAGGGCGAGATCGTCGCCATTCTCGGCGCCAACGGCGCCGGCAAGAGCACGCTGCTGAAGGCGATCGCCGGACTGGTGCCGGTCGTCCCCGGCGCCTCGGTGACTTTCGCCGGGCGCGAGCTGACCGGCATGGCGCCGCACGCGATCGTCGAGGCGGGCGTCGCGCTCGTCCCCGAGGGCCGTGGCATTTTCGGCGAGATGACGGTGCGCGAGAACCTCCTTCTCGGCGCCCACCCGCAGCGCGCCCGTCCCGTCGAGCGCGAGAACCTCGACCGGGTGATGACCCTCTTCCCGCGGCTCAGGGAACGGCTCGGCCAAACGGCGCGCACGATGAGCGGCGGCGAGCAGCAGATGGTCGCGGTCGGCCGAGCGCTCATGTCGGCGCCGGAAATCCTCCTCCTCGACGAGCCGTCGCTCGGCCTGTCGCCGCTGCTGGCGCACGAATTGTTCGGCGTGCTCGCCGAGATCCGCAATACCGGCATCGGCATCCTGCTCGTCGAGCAGAACGTCCGGCAGAGCCTCGCCATCGCCAATCGCGGCTATCTGATCGAGACGGGCCACATTGTCGGCCACGGCGAGGCGGACGCGCTGGCGCTCGATCCGGCGGTGCGCGAGGCCTATCTCGGCGTCGGCGAAGTCCACGCCGCGGCGCCGCCGACTGCGCCGCTTCTCGACGAGACCGATGGCCCGGAGCTTCCGCCGGCCCGGGCCCCGTCGCCCCGCCCGCGCGAGCGGCGGATCGTCGCCACTACCAATACGATGCTTGCGGAAAGGCCGCGCGCCACGGCGCCCGCGCCGCTCCGCCAGAATGAGGGAAACGCCATGTTCCACACCAAGCTGATCATTGCCGACCGCGAAGTCCCGTCCGGCGATTCGCGCACCTTCGAGCGGCGCGATCCCTTTACCGGCGAGGTGGCGACCCGCGCCGCCGCCGCCTCGGTCGGCGACGCCCACCGCGCCGCCGATGCCGCCGCCGCGGCCTTCCCGGAATGGTCGGGCAAGGCGCCCGGCGAGCGGCGGAAGCTGCTTTTGAAGGCGACCGACATCCTTGAAACCAAGATCGATGCCTTCGCCGAGGCGGTGATCGCCGAGACCGGCAGCCCCGGCCATTGGGCGCACTTCAACGTCGGGCTCGCCGCCGACATGATCCGCGAGGCGGCGGCTATGACCACCCAGCTCACCGGTGAGGTGATCCCCTCCAACCGGCCGGGCTCGACCGCGCTCGCCATGCGCCAGGCGGTCGGCGTCGTGCTCTCGATCGCGCCGTGGAACGCGCCGATTATCCTCGGCGTCCGCTCGCTGGCGATGCCGCTTGCCTGCGGCAATACCGTCGTCTTCAAGGCCTCGGAAAGCTGCCCGCGCACGCATGCGCTGATCGTCGAGGCGTTCCGCGAGGCGGGCCTGCCGAAGGGCACGGTCAACCTCATCTCCAACGCGCACGAAGATGCCGCGAAGATCGTCGAGACGCTCATCGCCCACCCGAAGGTGCGGCGGATCAACTTCACCGGCTCGACCCGCGTCGGGCGGATCATCGCCGAGACTGCCGCCCGCTACCTCAAGCCGGTGCTCCTCGAACTCGGCGGCAAGGCGCCGCTGATCGTGCTCGACGACGCCGATATCGACGAGGCGGTGAACGCCTCGGTCTTCGGCGCCTTCGCCAATGCCGGCCAGATCTGCATGTCGACCGAGAAGATCGTGCTCGACAACGCGGTCGGCGACGCCTTCGTCGAGAAGTTCGCCGCCCGCGCCAACGCCATTCCCGTCGGCGATCCGCGCGGCCATGTCGTCTTCGGCGCGTGCATCACCAGCGAAGCCGTCCGCCGGGTCGGCGATTTGATCAAGGACGCGGTGGCGAAAGGCGCCAAGGTCGTCGCCGGAGGGCCGAGCGACGGCCCGGTAATGAAGGCGACCGTCCTCGACCATGTCACGCCGGCGATGCGCATCTACGACGAGGAATCGTTCGGTCCGGTGGTCTGCATCGTCCGCGCGAGCGGCGAGGAAGAGGCGATCCGCATCGCCAACGACACCGAGTACGGGCTTTCCGCTGCAGTGTTCACCCGGAACATCGGGCGCGGGCTGAGGGTGGCGAAGCAGATCGAGTCGGGCATTTGCCATATCAACGGCCCGACCGTGCACGACGAGGCGCAGATGCCCTTCGGCGGCACCAAGGCGAGCGGCTATGGGCGCTTTGGCGGCAAGGCGGCGATCGACGAGTTCACCGAGCTGCGCTGGATCACCATCCAGACCGAGCCGATGCACTACCCGTTCTGAGGCCGACCGCCGTGGTCGCTTTCACTTCCCGTCGCTCTTCCCGTCATCCCCGCGAAAGCGGGGAACCAGTATCCGCAGGTGGTGCTCGAAGAGGCGGTAACGACGGGCGTGCTCTCTTCCCGGCGTCTCGGTTACTGGGTCCCCGCTTTCGCGGGGATGACAGATGGATGAGCAGTGGCGATGCGTGAACGCACACAGGTTGCGATCATCGGGGCCGGCCCTGCCGGGCTGATGCTCTCGCACCTGCTCGCGCAGGCCGGCATCGCCTCGATCGTGCTCGAAGACCGCAGCCGCGACTACGTCGAGAACCGCATCCGGGCAGGCGTGCTCGAAGAAGGCACGGTCGGCATGCTCGACGACCTCGGCCTCGGTGAAAGGCTGCATCGCGACAGCCTCGTCCACGAGGGGATCGAGATCCGCTTCGGCGGCGCCGGCCACCGCATCGACTTTCCGGGGCTGACCGGCAAGCGGATCACGGTCTACGGCCAACACGAACTGGTGAAGGATCTGATCGCGGCACGAGTCGGCGCCGGGCTGCCGGTCCGCTTCGAGGTGAGCGGCGTCCGGCTGGAGGGTATCGACGGCGAGACGCCGAGGGTGCGCTACCGCCATGACGGCGCCGACCATGAGATCGACTGCGATTTCATCGCCGGCTGCGACGGGTTCCGTGGCGTCTGCCGGGCGGCGATCCCGAACGGGCAGATCGTCGGCTACGAGCGCGAATACCCGTTCGGCTGGGTCGGCATCCTGGTCGAGGCGCCGCCGGCCTCGCCCGAGCTCATCTACGCTCACCACAGCCGCGGCTTCGCGCTCCTCTCGATGCGCTCGCCGACCGTGTCGCGTCTCTACGTCCAGTGCGACCCCGGTGACGACATCGCCCAATGGCCGGACGGGCGCGTGTGGGACGAACTGGAGCAGCGGACCTCGGTGCCGGGGGCCGGCTTCCGCATTCCGCGCGGCCCGATCCTGCAGAAGGGCATCACCCCGATGCGGAGCTTCGTCGCCGAGCCCATGCAGCACGGACGGCTGTTTCTCGCCGGCGATGCGGCGCACATCGTCCCGCCGACCGGCGCCAAGGGCCTCAACCTCGCCGTCGCCGATGTGCGCTACCTGACCGAGGGGCTGGCGGCATGGTACCGCGACCGGTCGACGACGCTTCTCGACCGCTACTCGGAGCGCTGCCTCCGCCGCGTCTGGAAGGCGCAGCGCTTCTCGTGGTGGATGACCACGATGCTCCACCCGAATCCGGCGGATTCGGCCTTCGACCGGAAGCGCCAGCTCGCCGAACTCGACTACGTCACCACGTCCGAAGCCGCCATGCGCTCGCTCGCCGAGAATTATGTCGGCCTCCCGTTCGAGCCGCCGGGCCTCAACTGACCATGACCTTCTCGGCCCTCGATTCCGCGCTGACCGGCCCGCTCTTCGCCAGCGACGCCATGCGCGCGGTCTTCTCCGACCGGGCGCGGATCGCCGCGATGCTGCAGACGGAAACCGCGCTCGCCCGCGCCGAGGCGAAGGCCGGCCTCGTCCCGGCGGGGCTCGCCAGGGCGCTGGAGGGAATCGCGCCGGACGATCTCGACGCGGCCGCGCTCGGCGCGAAGACCGCAGACGCCGGCGTCGTCGCCATTCCGTTCGTGAAGGCGGTGGAGGCGAGGCTGCCGGAGAAGCTCCGCGGATGGCTGCATTTCGGCGCGACCAGCCAGGACATCGTCGACACCGCAACCGCCCTCCTCGCGCGCGACGGGCTCGCGCTGATCGACGCCGATGTCGCCGCGGTCCTTGCTGGCCTCGCTAAGCTGGCGCGGGCGCACCGTCGGACGCGGATGGCGGGACGCACCTACGGCCAGCACGCGGCGCCGGTCACCTTCGGCTACGTCGCCGCGACCTGGCTCTCGGGCATCGCGGAGGCCGCCGGCATGGCGCCGGCGATGCGGGCGGCCGCCGCCCTTGCCGTTTCGCTCGGCGGCCCGGTCGGCACCCTCGCCGCGCTTGGCGGGCAGGCCGGCGCGGTGGCGGGCGCGTTCGCCGCGGACCTCGGCCTTCCGCCGCCCCGGCCGGGCGGGCATACCGCCCGCGCGGGGACCGCCGGACTGGGGACGTGGCTCGCCCTCCTCATCGGCGCGCTCGCCAAGATGGCGGCGGACGTGGTGTTTCTGTCCTCGACCGATATCGGCGAGGTCGCCGAAGGCTACTCCGAGGGCCGCGGCGGTTCGTCGTCGATGCCGCACAAGCGGAATCCGGTCTCGGCCACCGTGATCCTTGCCGCGCATGGCGTCGCTCCCGCGCTCGCGGCGTCCCTGGTGTCCGGCATGGCCGCGGCGAACCAGCGGCCGGCCGGCGCGTGGCATGCCGAATGGCACGCCCTCCCGCAATTGTTCGGCCTTGCCTCCGGTGCGCTTCGCGAGGCCCGCCGCATCGCGGAGCTTCTCGAAGTCGACGAGGCTCGGATGCGCGAGAATCTCGGCCGCACGCGCGGCCTGCTCTTCTCCGATGCCGCGGCCTCGGCACTGGCGGCGCATCTCGGGCGGACGGCTGCCGAGAGAATCGTGCAGGAAGCGGCGCATGAACTCGCCGACGGCGGGCCGTCGCTCCGCGATGCGCTCGCGCTAGACCCGCGCGTGCCGAAGTCGCTGCGCAAGGCAATCGACGCGGCGTTCGACCCTGCCCCGGCCATCGAGGCCGCCGCGGCCATGACCGATCGGGCGCTTGCCGCCTACCGGCAGAAGAAGAGGCGCTGACCCATGCCCCACATCGCCGCCAACGGCATCAACCACCACTACGAGCTGACCGGACCCGCCGGGGCGCCGGCCGTCGTGTTCTCGCACTCGATCGGCGCCTCGCTCGCCATGTGGGATGCGCAGGTGGCGGAATTCGCTGGCCGCTACCGGTGCCTCCGCTACGACACGCGCGGTCACGGCCAATCCGAGGTGGTCGACCTGCCGGCGACCATCGACGATCTCGCCGACGACCTCGCCGGGCTGCTCGATGCGCTCGACATCCCGAAGGCGCACATCGTGGGCCTGTCGCTCGGCGGCATGATCGGGCAGGCCTTCGCGCTCCGCCATCCGGGCAAGCTCGACCGCCTCGTCCTGATGGCGACCAGCGCCAGGATGGACAGCGACTTTTACCGCGCGCGCCAGCAGACGGTGCTCCGCGAAGGCTATGGTTCGTTCATCGACACGGTGCTGTCGCCGCGCTGGTTCACGCCGGCCTTCGCGGCGGCGAACCCGGACGTGATCCGGTCCTTTCGCGACGCCTTCCCGAAGGACTGGCGCGGCTATGCCGTCTGCTCCGGCGTCATCGCCGATCTCGACCTCGAGGACAGGATCGCCGGCATCCGCGCGCCGACAATGATCATGGTGGGCGCCGCCGACCCGGCGACGCCGGTCGCCATGTCGCTCGACCTGCACGCGCGCATTCCGGACGCGGAGCTGGTGATCATCCCGCGCGTGGCGCATCTTCTTGCCCGCGAGGCGCCGGACCTGGTCAATCCCTACATCGCCGCCTTCCTCGAGCGGGGACGCGCGACCGCGACGCGGGGTCCGGCGACCTTCGACGGCGGTCTCGCCAACCGGCGCGCGGTGCTCGGCGCCAAGCACGTCGATGCGTCGCTGGCGCTCGCGGGTAAATTCGGCATGCCGTGGCAGGATTTCATCACCCGCACCGCCTGGGGCGAGGCGTGGGGCGACCCGATACTCGCCTGGAAGACCCGCTCGCTCCTGACCCTCGCCATGATGATCGCGCTCCACCGCGAGGAGGAGTTCAAGCTCCATCTCCACGCCGCGCGGCGGAACGGCGTCTCGCTCGACGAACTGGGCGCCCTCATCCGCCACGCGGCGGTCTATGCCGGTATTCCGGCCGGCAATGCCGCCATGCGCTGGACACGCGATGCGTTTCCCGAGGAGCTGACCTGATGGCCGCGTTCCTGCCGCTTGCCGATGCGATCGCCGCCAATATCGGTGACGGCGACAGCCTCGCCATGGAGGGATTCACCCATCTCATCCCGTTTGCCGCCGCGCACGAGCTGATCCGGCAGGGCCGCAAGCGCCTGACGCTGTACCGCATGACGCCGGACCTCATTTACGACCAGCTGATCGGCATGGGCGCGGCGGAGAAGCTGGTCTTCTCCTGGGGCGGCAACCCTGGCGTCGGCTCGCTCCACCGCATGCGCGACGCGGTCGAGAACGGATGGCCGGCGCCGCTGGCGCTGGAGGAGCACTCGCACGCGGCGATGGCGAACGCCTACGAGGCCGGCGCCGCCAACCTGCCCTTCGCGATCTTCCGCGGCTACAAGGGCGTCGACCTGCCGAAGGTCAATCCGCGCATCCGCTCGGTCACCTGTCCCTATACCGGCGAGGTGCTGGCGACCGTGCCGGCGATCCGCCCCGACGTGACGGTGATCCACGCGCTCCGCGCCGACCGCGCCGGCAACGTGCTGCTGGAAGGCATCCTCGGCGTGCAGAAGGAGGCGGTGCTCGCCGCGAAGCGCTCGATCGTCACCGTCGAGGAAGTGGTCGACGATTTCGGGCCGCGCAGCCCCAACGCCGTCATCCTGCCGGCATGGACGGTGACCGCGATCGCCGAGGTGCCGGGCGGCGCCTACCCGTCTTACGCGCACGGCTACTACCGGCGCGCCAACGCCTTCTACAAGGACTGGGACGCGATCGCGCGCGACCGCGACGGGTTCCTCGCCTGGATGAAGGAGAACGTGCTCTTGAAGCGCCCTGCCGATTTTGCCGGCTACCGAAACCGGCGCGCAGCGTGACCGAAGCGATGCGTCCCGCCTACACGCCGACCGAGATCATGACCGTCGCCGCGGCGCGGGCGCTCCGCAACGACGACGTCTGCTTCGTCGGCATCGGCGCCCCCTCGGCCGCCTGCAACCTCGCCCGCCTGACGCACGCGCCGGGCATCACGCTCATCTACGAGTCGGGCACCATCGACACCAGGCCGGACGTGCTGCCGCTTTCGATCGGGGATGGCGAACTCTGCGAGACGGCGCTCACGACCGTCTCGGTCCCCGAGATGTTCCGCTACTGGCTGCAGGGCGGGCGGATCACCGTCGGCTTCCTCGGCGGCGCCCAGATCGACCGCTTCGCCAATCTCAACACCACCGTCGTCGGCAGCTACGACAGGCCGAAGGTGCGCCTGCCGGGCGGCGGCGGCGCTCCCGAGATCGCCACGAATTGCGGCGAGATCTTCATCACCATGGCGATGTCGACGCGCGCCTTCGTCGAGAAACTGCCCTTCATCACCTCGCTCGGCTTCGGCACCGGGCCGGGCAGCCGCGAGGCGCTCGGCGTCACGACGAGGGGCCCTACCCGCGTGATGACCGATCTCTGCGTCCTTGAACCCGACCCGGGGACCTGCGAACTGACCGTCGTCTCGCTCCATCCCGGGGTCAGCCGCGAGAAGGTGCAGGCCGAGTGCGGCTGGAAGCTGCGCTACGCCGGCGACCTCGCCGAAACGCCGCCACCCACCGCGGACGAACTCGGCGTGCTCCGCGAATTGCAGGCCCGCACCGCACGCGCCCACGGGAGCGATGCATGAGCCGCGACGTCTTCATCTGCGCAACGGTGCGCACACCGATCGGCCGCTATGGCGGGGCGCTGGCGCGGGTGCGCACCGACGATCTCGCGGCGATCCCGATCCGCGAACTCATGCGCCGGCATCCCTCCGTCGCCGGCGACATCGACGAGGTCTTCCTCGGCTGCGCCAACCAGGCCGGCGAGGACAACCGCAACGTCGCCCGCATGGCGCTGCTTCTCGCCGGCCTTGGCGACAGCACGCCGGGGACGACCATCAACCGGCTCTGCGCCTCGAGCCTCGACGCGGTGGGCACGGCCGCACGCGCGATCAAGACGGGCGAGATCGACCTCGCCATCGCCGGCGGGGTGGAGTCGATGAGCCGGGCGCCTTTCGCGATGGGCAAGGCCGACGCCGCTTTCCAGCGCACCGCCGAAATCCATGACACCACCATCGGCTGGCGCTTCATCAATCCGCTGATGAAGGCGCAATACGGCGTCGATTCGATGCCGGAGACCGGCGAGAACGTCGCGGAGGAATTCCAGGTGAGCCGCGCCGACCAGGACGCCTTCGCCTTCCGCTCGCAGCAGCGCGCGAAGCAGGCGATGGCCGACGGCGTGCTGGCCCCGCGCATCGTTCCGGTGGAAGTGCCGGGCGGCAAGGCCGGGCCGGTGAAGGTCGAGAAGGACGAGCATCCGCGCGGCGATACGACGCTGGAAGGGCTCGCCAAGCTGAAGCCGGTCGTCCGCGCCGGCGGCACGGTGACCGCGGGCAACGCCTCCGGCGTCAACGACGGGGCCGTGGCGCTGATCCTCGCCTCCGCCGATGCCGCGTCAAAGCACGGCCTCACCCCCCTCGCCCGGGTGCTCGGCATGGCGACCGCCGGCGTGCCGCCGCGGATCATGGGCATCGGCCCGGTGCCGGCGACACGGAAGCTCTGCGAGCGCCTCCGCATCAAGGTCACCGCCTTCGATTTGATCGAACTCAATGAAGCCTTCGCCAGCCAGGCATTGGCTTGCCTCCGCCAGCTGGGCGTTCCGGACGACGCGCCCCACGTCAACCCGAACGGCGGCGCGATTGCCTACGGGCACCCGCTCGGCATGTCCGGCGCGCGGCTCGCGGCCGATGTCGCGGAGGAACTGCAGCGGACGGGCGGGAACCTCGGCCTCGCCACGATGTGCGTCGGCGTCGGCCAGGGCGTGGCGCTGGCGCTCGAACGGGCCGGATAGGAGGAGGAGATGAGTAGAGTCTATCCGCGCGACGGACTTGCCGCCGATCCCCCCTACCTCGCGCCGGACTATGTCTCGACGCGGCTGCGCGCGCCGTCGCGGCCCCTGATCCTCCTTCGCCACACGCTGTCGGAGCTTTCCGGCCCGGTTTACGGCCACAGCCATGTCGGCGCGACGGATGCCGACCTGACCCGCCAGCACGCCGGCGAGCCGCTCGGCGAGCGCATCATCGTCCACGGCACGGTCATAGACGAGGACGGGCACCCCCTCCCCGATACGCTGATCGAGATCTGGCAGGCCAATGCCGCCGGCCGCTACATCCACACCGTCGACCGCCACCCGGCGCCGCTCGACCCGAACTTCTCCGGCGCCGGCCGCACCGTCACCGACGGCAACGGCCACTACACGTTCACCACCATCAAGCCGGGTGCCTATCCGTGGCGGAACCACGCCAATGCGTGGCGGCCGGCGCATATCCACCTGTCGCTGTTCGGGCCGTCATTCCTCACTCGCCTGGTCACGCAGATGTACTTTCCGGGCGACCCGCTCTTCCCGTTCGACCCGATCTTCAACGCCATTCCCGATCCGGCGGCGCGCGAGCGGCTGATCGCGCGCTTCGACCTCTCCGTCACCAGGCCGGAATGGGCGCTAGGCTACCGCTTCGACATCGTTCTTCGCGGCCGGTCGGCGACGCCCTTCGAGGAACCGCATCATGAGTGAGACGGAGATCGGCGAGGCGGGCCTCGCCCACCCTTCCCGGCACCGGCTGACGCCCTCGCAGACGGTCGGGCCGTTCTTCGCCTTTGCGCTGACGCCGACGGCCTATGCCTACCCGGCGCTTGCCGGCGACGATCTCCGCACCGACGACGCCGTCGGCGAGCCGATCCTCATCGAGGGACGGGTCTTCGACGGGGCCGGCGAGCCGATTCCCGACGCGATGATCGAAATCTGGCAGGCCGACGGGGCGGGCCGCTATCCCGGTGCCGGCTCGAATGCGCGCTTCAAGGGCTTCGGCCGTTCCGAGACCCGCAACGGCGGCGCCTACCGGTTCGTCACGGTCAAGCCGGGCGCCGTCGCCGGCCCCGGCGGCGGCCTGCAGGCGCCGCACATCAATGTCGGCATCTTCGCGCGCGGACTGCTGAAACGCCTGTTCACGCGGCTCTACTTTGCCGACGAGCAGGCAAACGGCAGCGATGCCATCCTGGCGATGGTGCCGGCCGACCGCCGGGCGACGCTCATCGCGCGCCGCGACGGCACCAGGGACGGCCTCCCGCGCTACGTCCTCGACTTCCGCCTCCAGGGCGACGGCGAGACGGCGTTCTTCGAGGCCTAGCCCCAAACCTCGCGGGCGATCTCGACGATCTCGGCGAGCTTGGCCCACTGCGCCTCCTCGGTGAGGACGTTGCCTTCCTCCGTCGAGGCGAAACCGCATTGCGGCGACAGGCAGAACTGGTCGAGGCTCGCGAACTTCGTCGCCTCGTCGATCCGCCGCTTCACGTCGTCCTTCTTCTCGAGCGTGCCCGATTTCGAGGTGATGAGGCCGAGGACGACGACCTTCCTGCCCTTCGGCAGGAAGCGGAGCGGCTCGAAGCCGCCGGCGCGCTCGGTGTCGTATTCGAGGAAGTAGCCGTCGATGTCGAGCTTGCCGAGGAGCGTCTCGGCGACCGGCTCGTAGCCGCCCGACGAAATCCAGGTCGAGCGGAAATTGCCGCGGCAGACATGCATGGTGATCGTCATGTCGTCCGGCCGGCCGGCGATCGCCCGGTTGATGGTGCGGGCATAGCGCTCCTGCAACCGCGTGACATCGTCGCCGCGCTCCGCCGCCTGCTCGAGCTGGTGCGCGTCGCAGAGATAGGCCCAGACGGTGTCGTCGAGCTGCAGGTAACGGCAGCCGGCGTCGTAGAAGGCGCGCACCGCCTCGGCATAGACCCTGGCGGCATCGTCGAAGAACTCGTCGATGTCGGGATAGATCGCCCGGATCTCGTTGAAGCCCATGCGGAAGTGGAGAACGCTGGGACTGGGTATCGTCATCTTGGGGACGAGCCGCGTGTTCTCGCTCAGAAAGCGGAAATGTTCCAGCATCGGGTGCGCCTTCGGCCAGCCCAGCCGGCCGGTCAGCTTGATGCTCTCCGCCTTGGTCTGGACGCCGTGGAACTGGATGCCGTGATCGAGCTGCACCAGCCGGCAGCCTTCGAGCTTCGACAGGAAGTCGAAGTGCCACCAGGAGCGGCGGAACTCGCCGTCGGTCGCCGATTGCAGGCCGATCGCCTCCTGACGGGCGACGATTGCGCGTATTTCCCGATCCTCGACGGCTTTCAGCTCGGCATCGCCGATCTGCCCGGCGGCATACTTCGCCCGCGCCTCCTTGAGCGGCAAGGTGCGGAGAAGGCTGCCGACCATGTCGGCACGGAAGGGTGGTCTGATTCTTTGCATGGCGCCGTTCCTCCTGTCGATTGTCCCGGGCCGACCCTAGCGGTCAACCGCCCTCCGCGCACCGAGATGGGCATCGAGAAGGTCGGGCCGTCCCATAAGCGCGGCGCTGGTCCCGCGGTGAACGATGCGGCCGCGGTCGAGGATCACGGCATCGTCGGCGATGGCAAGCACGGTCGCCGCCTTCTGTTCGACCACGATCATCGCCGTCCCCTCCTCGTCGCGGATGCGGCGAAGCGCAGACATCACCTCGCCGACGACGATCGGCGCCAGCCCTTCCAGCGGCTCGTCGAGCAGGATGAGCTTCGGATTGAGGACCAGCGCGCGGCCGATCGCGAGCATCTGCTGCTCGCCTCCCGAAAGGTTGGCGCCCATGTTCCGCCGCCGTTCGGCGAGCCGCGGGAAGAGCGCAAAGACGCGCCGGCTGGTCCATGGGCCGGGCATGGCAACCGCGGTAAGGTTTTCCTCGACGCTGAGCGAGCGGAAGATGCCCCGCTCCTGCGGCACCCAGCCGATCCCGGCGGCGGCGCGGAGTTCGGGCGCGAGCCGCGTGACGTCGCGACCGGCGAGGCGGATCGTGCCGCCGCCGAGGCGGGTGAGCCCGACGATCGTGTTGATGAGCGTGGTCTTGCCCGTGCCGTTCCGGCCGAGGAGGGCCAGGGCTTTCCTCTCACCGAGCCCGAGGTCGATGCCGGCAATTACCGTGGCGTCGCCGTAGCCGGCCGAAACACCGGCAAGGACGAGAAGGTCAGCCATGCGGCTCTTCGCCGAGATAGGCGGCGCGGACGCGCCGATCCGCAGCGATCTCCGCCGGCGGACCGTCGGCAATGACCGCGCCGTCGACGAGGACCGTGATCCGCTCCGCAAACGAGAAGACGAGGTCCATGTCGTGCTCGATGAGGAGGACGCTGACCTCGCGCGGCAGCGCCGAGACGATGCGGAGGATGTCCTCGCGCTCGCCTTCCGGCACACCAGCGGCAGGCTCATCGAGGAGGAGGACGCGGGGCCTGGCGGCAAGCGCCAGAGCGATCTCGACCAGGCGCTGGCGCCCGTAGGGCAGGACATGAACCGGGGTCGTCGCGGCATCGGCGAGACCGACGGTCGCGAGCAGCGCCTCGGCCTCGGCGACGTGCTGCCGGTCATCGCCGCTCCGCCGCCACCAGCGCGCACCCGCGCCATCGCGCTCCGCGACCGCGAGATAGACCGCGTCGAGCGGCGTCAGCTGCGGGAAGAGCTGGTTGATCTGGAACGTGCGCGCGAGCCCGGCCTTGACCCGGCGATGCCGAGGCATCGCCGAAATATCGCGCCCGGCCAGCGCAATCCGCCCTGCGTCCGGCCTGAGCACGCCGGTGAGCAGATTGATGAGGGTCGTCTTGCCGGCGCCGTTCGGCCCGATCAGCGCCTGACGCGCCCCTTCCTCGACCCGGAGCGCAATCGCGTTTGCCGCGACGATCCCGCCGAAGCGCCTGGTCAGCCCGACGGTCTCGAGCGCAGCCGCCATCACGCCCCCTCCAGTCCGAGGCGGCGGTAGAGGTTCGCCGGAATCCGAGCCAGGCGCTCGCGCCCGGCCAGAACGACCAGCACAAGGACGACCCCGACCCAGAACTCCCAGTATTGCGGCGTGAGGTCCGAAACGACGTCCTGCAGAACCCGAAAGACGATCGCGCCGACGAGACCGCCGTAAAGCGTGCCGGCGCCGCCGAGGACGAGCACGACCAGCGCGTCGGCCGAGCGATGGAAGGCCAACAGGTCGAGCGAAACGAACTGGGTCGTCTCGGCGAGCAGCGCGCCGGCGATCCCGGCATAGGCGGCGGAAACCGTGTAGATCGCGACCAGCCGCCGATGCGTCGGGATGCCGATCGCGCCGGCGCGGAGCCGGTTCTCCGTCACTGCCCGCAGCGACAGGCCGAACGGCGAATGGACGATCCGCCGCGCCAGCAGGAAGAGAAGGAAGAGGACGGCGAGGCTCGCAATCGCGGCGGTGCGCCCGAAGAGGTCGAACGACCAGATGCCGAATACCGGATCAGGCGCGAGGTTCAGCCCGTTGGCGCCGCCGGTCCACGACAGGCGGTTGGCGAGTTCATAGAGGAGCGATGCGACGCCGAGCGTGATCATCAGCCGCGTGAGGTCGGAGCCGCGCAGGATGAGGAAGCTCGACGCGAAGCCGACCAGCGCCGCCGTTGCGCCGCCGACGAGGACGCCGACCAAAGGGTCGGCGAAGACCGCGAGGCCGAAGAGCGCCGCGGCGTAGGCGCCGACGCCGAAGAACGCGACGTGGCCGAGCGACACGATCCCGGCGAAGCCGAGGATCAGGTCGAGCGACAGGACGAACAGGCCGAGGATCGCGACTTCGTTGATGAACGAGAGCCGGCGCGGGAAGACGAGCAAGCTCGCGACCACCGCGATCCAGAACGCGTATTCGAGCGGCCGCCATGCCGCCCGGCGGCGGAAATGGGCGAAACCCGCTTCGACCGCGGCGCTCATCGCGCCTCGCTCCGCGCCACCAGCCCGTAAGGCCGCACGATCAGGATCACGACCATCACCGCGTAGATGATGAAGGGTCCGGTCCCGGGCAGGTAATATTTCCCGGCGACATCGGCGATGCCGAGGATGATCGCGGCGAGAAACGGCCCGGTGAGCGAGCTCGTCCCGCCGACCGTCACCACGATCAGAAAATAGACCAGGAACTTCAGCGGAAAGCTGGGGTCGAGCCCGAGGAACTCGGCTCCGAGCATGCCCCCGAGGCCGGCCAGACCCGATCCCACCGCGAACGTGGCCGTGAAAATGCGGCCTACATTGATGCCGAGGCCGCGCGCGACCCGTCCGTTGTCGACGGCGGCCCGCAACCGCGCGCCGAAGCGGCTCGACGACAGACCGACCTGGAGCAGGGTTGCGATGACCGCGCAGACCGCGACGACAAAAAGACGGTATGCGCCGATATTGCCGCCCAGAATCTCGAGGCGGGCGCGCAGGAAATCCGGCAGCGCGATGAACTGCTGGCTTGAGCCGATGAAATAGTCGACCGCCGCCACCGCCATGAAGACGAGGCCGATGGTGAAGAGCACCTGGTCGAGGTGGCTGCGGCGATAGACATGGACATAGAGCGTCCGCTCGACGAGGACGCCGAGGAGGGCTGCGGCCAGGAAGGCGAGCGGGAGGGCAAGCAGGAACGGCACCCCTGCCCGGTTCACCAGCATCGCCCCGGCATAGCCGCCCGCCATCGCAAAGACGCCGTGCGCGAGGTTGATGAAATTCATCAGGCCGAGCGTCACCGACAGCCCGACCGCAAGGATGAAAAGGACCATCCCGTAGGCGATGCCGTCGAAGAGGATCGTGAGCACCGGCCTTCCCGCTGCCTCACCCGAGAAGGGCCGCGGCGGCGCGCCGGCCGAGGCGCCACCGCGCAAAGATCACTTGGCCGCCTTGACCGGGTCCTTCACGGCCTCGATCGTTGCGAACTCGACGTTGTAGAGTTCTCCGTCGGAGCCCCGCTCTACCTTGCGCATGTAGATGTTCTGGATGATGTCGCGGGTGTCCGGATCGATGGAGATCGGGCCGCGCGGGCTCTCCCACGACATTCCCTTCATCGCCTCGACCAGCTTGTCGCCATCGGTGTCGCCGCCGGTCTTGTCCAGGGCGGCATAGACGAGGTGCATGCCGTCATAGGTATGAACGCCGACGAAGTTGGGACGCCCGCCGCCGCTCGCCGCCTTGTACGCGGCGACGAATTTCTTGTTCATGTCGGAGGGATGGGCGACCGAGTAATTGTGGGCGGTGATGACGCCCAGTGCCGCATCGCCCATGCCGTTGAGAAGCTCGTCATCGACGAAATCGCCCGGACCGATCAGCCTGATGCCCTGCTTGTCCATGCCGCGCTCGACGAACTGCTTCATGACCACGCCGCCCTGGCTGACCGGGACGAAGATATAGAGTGCATCGGGCTTGTCGTCGGCGGCGCGCTGCAGAAAGGGCGCGAAATCCGGGTTGGCGAGCGGAACCTTGATCGATTCGACGACCTCGCCGCCGGCCGCCTTGAAGCGGTCGACAAACCACTTCTCGGCGTCGGCGCCCGGCGCGTAGTCGCTCACCATGGTGACGACCTTCTTGATGCCGTTCTTCGCAGCCCAGTCGGCCATAACCACCGCCGACTGCGGCAGGGTGAAGCTGGTACGCACGATGTAGGGCGATTTCTCGGTGATGATCGACGTCCCGGCAAGGGTCACGATCAGCGGCACCTTCGCCTGGGTAGCGACCGGCGCCACCGCGAGGGCGATCGGCGTGAGGTTCATGCCCATGAGGAATTTGACGCCGTCATTGACGACCAGTTCCTGCGCAAGCCGCTTGGAATTGTCGGGAACGCTGGCGTCGTCCTTGACGATCAGCTCGATCTTCTTGCCGGCGACCGTGTCGCCATGCTCCTGCATGTAGAGCCTGGCGCCGAGTTCCATCTGCTTGCCGTTCGGGGCGAACGGGCCGGTCATCGACGCGATGAGGCCGACTTTCACGGTGTCCTCCGCCATCGCGCTTCCGGACAGAAGCGCCGCGATAGCCGCGGCGGCGGCTGCAATCCTGACGATCATGACTTTCCTCCGCTTGCCATTCAGGCGACGTCTGTCGGTAGCGGTTTTCCCGCCGAAGTCCGGCGCCAGCCAAGCAAGAAAGCTTCGCGCGCAACCACGCGGCGATCAACCCCGCAGACGGGCGCAATTCATCAAGGATTTCAGCCAATAAGCGGCAGGCGGCGTTCGCTTTTCGAACGGGGCATCAGCCCTGGCACTGGACCGCGTTGGCAAAGGCCCGCTCGAGCATCTCGCGGCACTCGTCGGCCTGCCGGCGGGCATGGGCGTCGGCGCGCGATGCGATTTCGCGGAGATCGCGGATGGCAACGTCGACGGCGGTCAGCAGGTCGATTTCGGTCTCATCATCTTCGTCACTCGCCCGCACCGGAAACGGAATTACCACCGCCATGACGCTCGTCTCACCAGTAGAATCGCACGCGCGACGCGGTCTCATTTGGGCCAGCAAAAGTTAACGCCGCTTCTACCCTGAAAGAGAAACTACGGCTGTCCGGCATGCTCGATGGTCAAAAGCGCCGTAACCGGCTATGCTACGGAGTTCTTTCTGTCCCTGGCGGGGCGGGTGGAACCGGCGCCGGGCGGGACCGGCGACCGTCTTTTTACGGAGGAAGAGCGGCTCACATGCCTTCAGGTACGGTCAAATTCTTCAATACCAGCAAGGGCTTCGGGTTCATCGCCCCGGACGGCGGGGGAGCGGACATCTTCGTGCACATCTCGGAAGTTCAGCGTTCCGGACTCCAGGGTCTCAACGAAGGCCAGAAGGTCTCGTTCGAAAGCAAGATGGATCCGAAGAAAGGAAAGCCGAACGCGGTCAACATCAAGGCGATGTAGTCGACCGGCCGGCCTCAGCGCCGCAACGTTTGGTTCAGACGAAGGCCGGCGCCAACGCCGGCCTTCTTGCTTCCGCCGCCTCAGTTCCGGCGCAGCGCTTCCGCCGGGACCAGCCGGATCGCCCGCCAGGCCGGATAGAGCGCACCGACCGGTCCGGCAACGAACACCGCGATCAGGGCTTCGACCACGATTCCGGGCGTGATGTAGCTCTCCATCAGGCCGGCGGCGACCTCGGCACGGGAAACCAGATCCATGGTGAGCACGCCGAGGCCGATGCCGATGACGCCGCCGACCACGCTGATCACCGTCCCTTCCGCCAGGATCAGTCGCAGGATGCGCGGTGGCGGCCAGCCCAGCGCCGACAGGATGCCGATCTCGAAGGTGCGCTCGTTGACCGACATGAGGAGCGTGTTGGCGATGGCGATGGTCGCCATTACCAGGACGACCAGGGATACCGTCGACCCGATCGCCTGGATGAGCCGGAAGAAGCGGATGTTGCTGGTGAACTGGTCGGTATCGCTCACCTGATAGCGCGCGGCGACGCGGGTCAGTTCCGCCTTCGCGGCCGCGTCGCGGGCCGGATCGAGCGGCCGCGCCAGCTGCACTTCGATCAGCGTCACCGTATCCTCGCGGCCGAGCAACTCCTGCAGGCCCGGCAACGGCACCAGCGCGATGTTCTGGTTGAGCGCGGTGGTGAAGGAACCGATGCCGACGACGGTGTACGGCTGGTCGACGAGGCTGATCGTATCGCCGACCTTCTTGCCGAGGCCATCGGCGATGACGTTGCCGAGGACGACCTCCCATTTGCCGGGCTGCGGAATGCGCCCGCCGAGGAGCGTCACCCCCTGCCAGAGCGGGCTTCCGTCAGGCCAGCCGGCGACGACGATGCTGGCATTGTCGTCGGCCGAGGTGACGTTGACCAGAACCGGCGAGGCTGCGGCCACCCCCTCGACCTTGGCGAGCTGCGCCGCGACTCCCTGCGGAATCGATCCGCTGAACAGGTTGAACGAGTCGCGGGCCGAAACGATGATGTCGACGCCAGGCTCCCCGAGGCCGGCGGAAAACGAATGTTCGACGCCCTGCGTCAGGCCGGTGAGCGAGATGAACCCGGCGACCGCCACGGCGACGCCGAGCGTCGTCAGGCTGGTCCGCACCGGCTGGCTGAGCAGGTTGCGGATGGGGAGCGTCAGCCCGTTCATGCGGCCGTCTCCCCTACCCCGGCCATCATCGCCGGCGGCCTGGCGGTGCGGTGCTCGACATGGACGATCCGCCCGTCGACGATCTCCACCTGGCGTTCGCACACCGCCGCCACCGACGGATCGTGCGTGACGATGACCAGCGCGGTGCCGGAACTCTGCTGAAGGCCGACGAGCAGTTCCATGGTCGACTGCGCCGCCTTTCGGTCGAGGTTCCCGGTCGGTTCGTCGGCGACCACGACCTCCGGATTGTTGGCGATCGCCCGGGCGATGGCCACCCGCTGGCGCTCGCCGCCGGAGAGGAGCGGCGGCTCGAGGTGGCTCCGCCCGGCCAGCCCGAAGCGGGCGAGCAGGTCGAGCGCGCGCTCGCGGCGCTGGCGGGCCGTGGGCACGATCCCGAACATCGCCACCTCGACGTTTTCCGCCGCGTCGAGCGTCGGCAGCAGGCAGAAGTTCTGGAAGACGAAGCCCATCCGCCGGGCGCGAATTGCAGTCCATTCGCGGGCGCTGCGGACCCTGCGGCCGTCGAAACGCACCTCGCCGCTGGTCGGGAGGTCGAGCCCGCACATCAGGTTGAGGAGGGTCGACTTGCCGCTGCCGCTCGGCCCGATAATGGCGACCTTTTCGCCGCGCTCGATCGTCAGCGAGACATCGTCGACGCCGACGATGTTCCCGCGGTCGAATTCCCGCCGAACATGGTCCAGTTCGATGAGCGCGGCCATCGACGCGGCGACGGGCCCGCTCAGAGATCGATGACGGCGAAGTAGGCGGAGAAACCGGGACCGAAAGCGCCGAGAAGATGGCGGCCGCGGTCGCCGGAATCGACCGTTTCCTTGAGCACGAAGAGCGCCGTCGGCGAGGACATGTTGCCGTAGGTACGCAGCGTCTCGCGCGACGACCTGAGGCCGCCGGCGGGCAGCTTCAGCACCCTCTCGACGGCGTCGAGCACCTTGGCCCCGCCGGGATGGAACATGTAGCCCGCGAAATCGCGCTTCCGCATGCCGACCCGTTCGAGGAACGTATCGAGCGCGTCCGCGAAGCGATTCTCGACCAGGCTGGGCAGCTCCGCGCTGAGGACGACGCCGAACCCGTCGTTCTTCACGTCCCAGCCCATGATGTATTCGGTATCGCCCCAGAAATGCTCGCCGCCCGCCCGGATGCGCCCGAGCGGGGCACGCGTGCGGGAAGCGTCGGGGCTGTCGCCCGAGCGGAGGATGACGCCGGCGGCGCCGTCGCCGAAAAGCGCGCCGGACACGAAGGCGGCCGCCTTCTGGTCGTTGATCCGTGCGCAGAGGGTGCAGAGTTCGACGGTCAGGAAAAGGACGTTACCGCCGGGCATGGTCGAGGCAATCCGCGATGCCCGCGTCAGGCCGGCGACGCCGCCGCCGCAGCCGAGGCCGAACATCGGCAGGCGCTCGACCTGCGGCGAGAAGGCCAGCCGGTTCATCAGCATGGCGTCGAGGCTCGGCACCGCCAGCCCGGTGGTCGACTGCACGACGAGCGCGTCGATCTGGTCCGGCCTGAGGTCGGCCTGGTCGAGGGCGCCGAGGGCGACTTCCTCGAGCAGGTCCAGCGCATAGCGCTGGAACGAGGCCGTCCGCTCCTCCCAGCTATGCGGGAAGACGTACCATTCCTCGTTCTCAACGTAATACCGGCGATCGATGCCGGTATTGGAGTAGATACTCTCCATATGCGCGAACTGCGGATAGAACTGGATAACCCGCTTCTTCAGTTCCTCCTGTCCGATGCTCTTCGGCGGAACTGCCGTGGCGAGCGCCACGATATTCGCATCCAAGGCGCCCGCGACCCGTCGCTCGGGTCGCGTACCTACGCTCACATTGTCCAGCATCTTACCCCGCCGTGGCCTGCTGCCCGCCTCGACCCATAATGGGAGGAATTTGGCTCATTTGTCACCTAGCTCTCCGCCAAGGCTTCACGCCGGCGCGGCTCGGGATCACCAGGCCCGCCTTTGTCATAGCCGAAGCGCTCGAAATAGAACGACCAGCGATCGAGGATCGCCTCGCGTTCCGCGCGGGTTATCCGATAGGACCGCGCTTTGTGGGGGCCCAGACCGCTCAAATAGGCTTCAATGGCCTTTTTTGCCACTGCAAAGTCGCCGAGACCGAGACCGCGATAGACCTCCCCGAGCACCTGCACCGGATTCTCGACCAGATCCTCGTACCGGATCTCGACCAGCCGCCCGGGCGGCACCGCGGCAAGGTCGCGCTGATAGGCGTCGTACATCCGGGACAGCGCCGAAAGCACATACTCGCCGAGCCAAGGCTCGTCCTGCGGCGGGTTCTGGAGGGCCACCCGCGAGTTGACTATCTTCCACATGCGGTAGGTGGAGGCATAGACCTCGAACGGATTGCGGCTGATATGGACGAAGCGGGCCTCGGGGAAGAGTTTGAGGAGGATCGCAATCCGCGCCGTGTGCGGCGGCGATTTGAGGATCAGCCGCCGGCCGGGATAGGCAATCTGAAGGCGGCGCATGAACCACAGGAAAACTTCCCGCCAGCGCGCCTTCTCGGCCTGCGTCGTCCCGACGAAATCGAGGAACCGCGTGTGCCTCGGCCCTTCCCGCGGGAAGGCGAGGTTCATGTAGGGCGAGCCGGCGCCGAGCTTGGCCAGCGCGAACTCGTCCTCGAACGGCGCATCCCGTCCGACCGGCAGGTCGTCCATCGGCCGGCGCGCCGGCAGGAACGGCGCGACCATCCAGCCGAGCACCTTCTCGGTGACCAGGAACCCGCTCGGGAACGAGCACTGGTAGGTCGTCGGGTATGCCAGGCGCGGATCGCAGCAGAAAAGGTTGTGGAGGAAGCTTGTCCCGCTTCGCCAGTGACCGAGGACGAAGACCGGCGGCACGATGGCAATGCTGGCCGCCCGGCGGGCATAGATCAGATCGGAAAGGCGGGAGAAGACCGCCGACAGCGCCGTCAGGAGCGTGACGCCAAGGACGTTGGGCAGCCGGTTCAGCGTGATCCGGTAGTGGCCTTCCGCCAGCATCTCCCGCCATTCGCGGAAGCGGATGCCGTACCACAGGAACGGCATGAAGTTCCCGAGCCGCTCGGCGCGGAACGGATTCGCGAAGCCGGACTTGTCTTCTCCAACCGATTGCGCCTGGCCCGGGCGCGTCCGCGATACCGCTTCCGCAGGCGGACGAACTTCGAATACCACGCCTACGCCTAATTGCCTTCGCAGTCGAGCGGATTGATCTGGCAAGGATCCGGGGGCGTAACGCCCTGCGCCTTCAGTTCCTCGATGATATTTCCAAGCGAATCGCCGTCGATGATGTGCTGGATGACCTCGCCGAGCTCGTGCCCGAATTCCGGGAACGGGAACCGCCCCTGCACGGTGAAGAAGCTGCCGTCCGGCGTGAACGGCCCCTCGTGGCGGCCGCCCTTGTGGACGACCAGCGCCTGGCCGGCCTTGACGACGACCCCGTCGACCGTGGCTTCGCCCTCGTCGACGATGCACAGAAGCGCCGGCTGCCCGTTGGCGTCGATGAACAGTTGGCAATCGACGATGGTGCCGCGGAAGCCGATCGTGGCGACCGGCGTGGTGACCTTGTAGCTGCGCGGGTCCTGCGCGCCGCTGACGAATCGGAAAGCGCCCTTGGTCGCCGACAGAAGCACGTCGCCGACCTTCCGGCTCGGGTCGAAGACGAACTTGTCGAGCTTGACCTGCGCCTTCGGGCCGACCGTCATGCTGGTCTGGTCGAGGAAGATCAGCTGGGCAACGCTCTCGTTGCCGGTCTTGATGATTTCCTGCTCGAAAAGGTGGTTTCCCGCGGCAAGCGCGCTCGCCGAGCCGCCGATCTGGGCGGTCACGTCGTTGCGGACCGCGCCCGCCACGCCGATCTGCGCGGCGAAGGCCGGCGAAAAGGCGACGTCGATGGCAACCGCTGAGGCGACCAGGCCGAGCTTTACAATGCCTTCCAAGCCATTCCCCAAGTTTCCACGCCCTTCGCGGCACACTCTACGATAGCGCCCGCCATGTGGCCAAGTGCGGAAACCGCCGACCGGCCATGATGGCCGTCAATTGCAGCAAATTGGCCACGTCGCGCGACTTCCTTGTCCGCATCCGGCCGTCTTCGTTGCCAAGGCGGATTCGCAACGCTAGGTTTTCGCTGGCGCTTTTGGGGATCGGGATGGCGACTCAAGTTCGTGCATTGGCGGCGGGTGCGCTTCTGGTGGCTGCGGCGATCATGCCGGCGGCAAAGGCCGACGAGCTTTCGGCGGCCTATGCGTCGGTTCTGAGCAACCCCACCGACAGCGAGATCAACCTGCAATACGCGCTGGTCGCCGAGGGCATGCGCAAATGGCGGCTGGCGCTTGCCACGTACGAGCGCATCCTCCAGAACGATCCGGGCAACAAGGCGGCGCGCGCCGGCCTCCAGCGCGTGCGCCGAATCATCGAGCCGAACTGGACGCGCATCCACACCGAACTCGGTGTCACGTACAATTCCAACGCGCTGCACGACCCCGCCAGCCCGAACGGCGAGGTTCTCGGCTTCGGGTCCCTGCGCGTGACCGACGAGCGCACCCTCGGCATGACCCGCTGGCGTTCGGGCGTCACCCTTTACGGCGAGGCGCACAGCGAACAGAGCGACCTCAGCACCATTTACCTCTCGGCGGAAACCGGGCCCGTCTGGAACATTCCCGGCATCCTTGCCGCTTTCCACCCGACGATCGGCGCGGCGACGGGCTATTTCGAGGGCCGTTTCGCCTATTGGGAAGTCAATACCAGCGCCAGCATCGAGGGCTATCTCGACGGCGCCCTGCAATGGGCGCGGGTGCGCGCCGGCTATCGCGACTATGCGGCCTTCTTCACGACCAACGCCGGCTACTATATCGGCGCCGATGCCCGGCTGGTTCACAGCATCGTTCCGGGGCAGGGCGATGCGCTCTCGGTCGCGCCGTGGTTCCTCTACAGCAACATCGACGGCTCGGTCCTCGATTCGACGCTGAACCAGATCACGCCGGGCCGTTACACCGCCGAGGGCGTCCACGTCGAATATGACTTCGCGCTCGGCAATCGCCTGTCGGTCGGCCCCTTCGTCGATGTCGGCAACTGGCGTTACGCAACCGACGTCGCTCCGAGCGGCGCCGCCCGCAACGACCTGGTGGTGGCGCCCGGCGTCAACGTGCTCTTCCGCAACATTTTCAACGTCGCTCAGACGAACCTGCGGCTGCAGTACAAGTACTCGATGGGCAATTCGAACGACGACGCCCACGACTACACCAATCACGCGGTCACGCTGGCGATCGTTTCGAACCGCTAGCCGGCGGCCGCGCCTATTTGGTCAGCGCCGTAAACGCACCGTCCCAGTCATCCGGCAGCGGATTCGTCCGGTGGTCGGCGATGCGGTCGAGATAGCCGCGATAGAAATAGTCGAGCGCCGCGATTTTCAGCGCCCGGCAGGTTTCAATTGTGGTGCAGGCGAGGTCCCAGTGCCGGCCGCGATAGGCCTTGAGGAACTCGCCGTGCGGAACTGCCAGGCGGTCAAGCACCGCCCGCTCGGCGCCGAGCGCGTCGAGCATGGTGTAGATGCGGGTCGGGCGCTTGCGCCCCTTCACCCGGATGAGGTCGAGTTCGAGGATGCGCGGCTGTGGCAGGCGCTCGACCGTCGCCTCGCCCACCACCATCGTCACCCCGTAATGCTTGGACAGGCCCTCGTAACGCGAGGCGACGTTTACCTCGTCGCCGATCGCGGAATAGTCGAAGCGCCGCACCGAGCCGAGATTGCCGACACAGCAGCTTCCCGAGTTGAGGCCGATGCCGATGCGCACGTCGGCGAAGGTACGGCCGGCGGCCTCCGCCTCCTTCCGCCATCGTGCATTGAGGCCCGGCATCAGGGCCACCATTTCGAGCGCCGCCTCGGCGGCATGGCCGGCATGGTCCGGATCATCGAGCGGCGCGTTCCAGAACGCCATGATCGCGTCGCCCATATATTTGTCGATCGTGCCGCGATGCTTGAGGATGACATCGGAGAGCGGCGTCAACAGCCCGTTGATGAAGCGGGTGAGCTCATGCGCGGTCATCGATTCCGAGATTGAGGTGAAGTTGCGCACGTCGCAGAAGAGGAGCGTCAGCTCGCGCACCTCGCCGCCCAGTTCCAGCCGCTCGGGATGTGCGATGATCTCGCCGACCACTGCCGGCGCGACGTAGTAGCTGAACGCCCGCCTGAGCTCGCCGCGCTGGTACTCGGTCTGGCGATAGATGTAGAGGGTCGCCGCGGCGACGAGGACGAAGAGGGTGAGCGCCGGATAGAGCGGGTCGAAGAGCAGACCGGCATAGCGGTAGAGGGCCCACCCGGCTGGGAAGAGGAGCACGATCACCGGCAGGCCGATCAGCGCCGCCGAGCGCGCCGGCAGGTGGATGAGGACGAGGCCGAGCCCGAGGCCGAGGAGAAGCGTCAGGGCCAGTTCCAGGGCGTTGGCGTAGTCCGGTCGGGTGAGCGACCGGCCGGAGAGGATGTGCTCGAGCACCTGCGCATGCACCTCGACGCCGGCGACCGCACTGTCGAGCGGCGTGGCGCGGAGGTCGAGGAGGCCGGGCGCGCTGGTGCCGACAAGGATGATGCGGCCGGCAACATCGGCGGCGTCGTTCTCCCCGGCCATCACCTTCCACGCCGGGATGAATGCGGCGGGATTGGACTTGCGGAACTGCAGCCAGATGCCGCCGTCGGCGTCGGTCGGCATCTCGATGTCGCCGACTTTGATGTGGTTGAGGCCGGTCGACTGGCCGAAGGCAGTCTCGCCGTTGGCATTGGAAGATTTCAGCACATAGGTGCTGGCACCCTGCGCCACACGGAGCGCCTCGACCGCCAGCGACGGAACGAAGTCGCTGCCGCGCCGAAAGAGGAGCGGCACGCGGCGGACGACCTGGTCGCGGTCCGGAATCCAGTTGATCGAGCCGATGCCGGCGGCAGCCTCGTCGAGCGCCGGCAGGTTGCCGGTCGCCCCCGGCAGGCCGGCGAGAAAGGGAAGCGGATCGTCGCCGGCGACCGCGAAGCCGGCCTTTTGCGGCGGGGGCGTTCCGCCCTCGCGGTTGGTGAGCACCATCGCCAGCACGGTCGGCGAAGCGGCCACCGCCTTCGCCAGCACCGCGTCGTGGCCCTCCATGCCGGCGAAGGTCGCGGCGAGCTTTGCCGCCTCCTCGGACGGCAGGCGCTTCAGCGCCACTTCCGGCGAGGTCTGGTCGGGCTCGGCGAAGAGAATGTCGAACGCGACCACCGCCGCGCCCTCCCCGGCAAGCTTGCCGAGGAGTTCCGCGATCGTCGTCCTCGGCCACGGCCACTGCCCGATCCTGGCCAGCGAATCCTCGTCGATGTCGACGACGCGAACCGGCAAGCCGGGATTGTAGGGCGGTGGGTCGAGGCGCTGGTAGGAGTCGAACGCGATCAGGCGGAGCGCCTGGACGAAGAACGGGTCGGCAATGCGCAACAGCGCCGCCGCGGCGAGGATCGCCGCGACCAGCAGGAAATAGATTCGTCGGCCTTTGAAGTAGCGCATGGACGCCGGGGGTGATTTGGCGCCGGACCTTAGCATGCGCGGCCCGCCCGGCTTCAAGCGGGGCGCTCCGCGATTACGCGCCGGAACCGGCGGACCGGCCGGCGCGTTGAGCCAAGCATCTCACCATCGACCAAATCAGCCCCGGAGAAGACAGGATGGCCCGGCGACCGCCCCTCGCCCCGTGGCAGCACGCCGCGTTGCTGGCGTTCGAAGCCCCGCAGGCGATGTGGCTGCGCTGCGTCCGGCTGGCGACCGGCGGGCCGCGGGCGCGGCGCGAGGCTGAGCGCATGGTGCGGGAGAAAGTGCTGACCGGCGCCGACATCGCGCTGGCGATGACGGTCGGCGACGCGGCCTCGCTGCAGCGCGTCCGCCGCAAGGTCACGGCCAACGTGCGGCGGCTTTCCGGCGAGCTGTGGCGGCCGGCCCTCTAGGCTGAAACGGGCGGTGGACGGGGCAACCCGCCTTTGCTATCACCCTGCCCGCCCAGGACCTTCGGGTCGGCCGGCGGGTGTATAGCTCAGTTGGTAGAGCAGCTGACTCTTAATCAGCGGGTCACAGGTTCGAGCCCTGTTACACCCACCAATTTCCCTCATACAGTTGTCCTCGACATCGGCGCGCCCAACGTCGCGTAGTCAACGCGGTGTGCGGTGGCGGGGTACGGGTCCGGCGCCCGGCACCAGATCCGGCTGCCGGCGATCGCCGACATGGGCGAAATCATGGCGGGGTGGCGGCTGAACGCGCCGCAGAGGATGCCGTCGGCGTCCCCCCGCCGAGTTGCACGGCGGACACCTCTCCCCGCGTCGCGATTGCTCGCTGCCGCCCTGCCGGCACGTAGGTGAAAACCGATCCACCCTCTCGGGAACCGAACGCTGCCTCGGTCATTCGACAGGCCAGGGCGACTGAAAAGAACGAGGAGTAGTTCGATGAAGACGATCGCTGCAATCGCGGGCCTCGCGCTCGCCCTGGCGTCCGGCTCGGCATTTGCGGCCGCCAGTCAGGAAGGCCTGGTGAACGTGAAGACGGGGGATATCGGGGTGCCCGCGCTCAACAATACGACTGTCCAGGTGCCGATCGGCATTGCCGCGCAGGTCTGTGGGGTCGACGCGAACGTCATCGCCAAGGACCGGGATACTGCGCTGGCTAACTGCACCGTCACCCAGACCTCGGCCAACAAGGACTTCATGAACTTCATCCAGAAGAAGACGAACTGACGAGCGAGCCGGGGGCGCGAGGCAAGCTACCCGAGCGCCCCCGCTCCGCTCTCCGCGTTGCGAAGCCCACCGTTGCGATTTCTGCCGGAGCAGTCCCGGCCGTTCGGCCGGTGGCGCCTGACGGCATTGGCCCTTCCACACCACAGCGGTTATTGGGCCCAGCTGCAGTTATTTCCCTCGGCCAGGGTCTTGAGGTTTTCGGCGGCAATCTTCCAACGGCCGCGCTTGGAGGGATTGCCTTTGTAATAGTTCATATTGAAGTCGTAGCTCGATTTCAGTTCGGCGCAGATCTGTTGGCGTCTCGCCTCGGCACTCTGCTGGAAGCGGTTATCGTCCTTGGCAGCCTGAGCGCCCGGTTCCGCCGTAAGCATGACGGACGTTATGGCCACGAGTCCGGTGGCAACTAGATGGCGACGAGACATCTGAACACCTCATCAGGTTGCCTCCCCCGCCCAAATCTAGGGCTCTTTGACCGTCTTCGCATCCGGCTAAGCATCGTTGGCCAAAGGGACTCCCGGCCATGGAAGCGGCCGGCAATATCGAGACGCAGACAGCCCGGAGATGTACGCCGGCTAATGCCGGAGGCTCCGGGACCATCGGTGGTTGTCGTCCTCGCCGGCACACTCAGGCCGGATTCGGAATCTTCAGGCTCGCGTGCTGTCTCTCGCCCGGTGGGCGAGGTCCACCTCGGTGATGTGCCAGCGGCCGAGGTTGGCCGTGTACATCCTGTCGCCCTTCAGCGCGATGTTGGTCGGGTGCGAGATCACCGTGGAGGCAGGATCCTCGATCAGCAGTTCGAGAACGCCGCCCGGTTTCAGGCGATAGATCCGGCTCGGCTCGTAGCACGAGATGTAGAGCGTGCCGTCGCCCGCGAAAGCGAGACCGTCAGGCACGTTCCGGGTCTCGGAGGCGACACGCTCGATGCGGCCGGCGGACCCGTCCTTCTCGAACAGGACCCGGCTGACGCAGGGCTCGTTGCTCTCAACGAAATAGAGGCTCTGGCGATCAGGCGCCATCGCCATGCCGTTGGCGAAGCGCGTCGGCCCCTTGCACCAGACGCCGCCCGCGCCCGTCTTCAGGTCATAGCGGAAGATGCCGACACCGGGGTCTCCCGCGCTTTCCGAGACGTAAAGGAAGCCGCGCTGCTCATCGACGACCGGATAGTTGGGAACCTTGATGCCGGCGGCGGCGAACTTCTCCGCCCGCCCCGTCTTCGCATCCCAACGAAAGATCGCGGAATGCCGGAGGTCGCACATGAAGCAGTTCCCGGCGGTATCGAAGGCGAGGCCTAGAAGGAAGCCGCCGGTGGCGCCCATCCGCGCATGCGATTTGCCGTCGGCCTCGATCCGGATGAGGTCGCCGGTCTCGGTCCCGCACCAGACCGAGCCGTCAGCATGGACGGCGACGCCCTCGGGATGGGCGATGCGCGGTTCGGAGAATATGCCTTCGACGAAGACGCGGGCGGCCGAGATGTCGAGGAGCGGTTTCATCGCACCATGTCCTTCAAGGGCAGCCGAGCGGACCCGTTCCGCCGGCTGACGCTAGGTGCATCACCAGATCGCGATCCGCAGCGATGATCGCGTCGAGGAGCGCACCGCGGTCGCGGGCTGCGACAAACTCGAGGCGGCGGAGGCCGAGCGGGTCGATTTCCTCGCGCAGAACGCGCAGCGTTTCCGCATCCGGCACGGGCACCTCTCCGCAATCTATCGTGAAGCGCACCGGGAAGCCGGTTGCCTCGACAATGCGCTCGCGCGAAACCCCGGGCATCACCGCGGCCACCACCAGCAACCTGGTCTCGGGATCGAGTTCGAACACGCAGAGGTCGGTGAACAATCGTACCGCGCCCGGCCGGTAGCCGGCAGCCGCGCGTTCAGCCACGGAGACGAGGCCGCGGCCGCAGCTCGCTACATCGACCTCGCCGACCAAGGCGAGCGGCGAGTGGCGGGTGACGTAGAGGACGTAATTGCTGTGCATGTTGGCGACATCGGCCATGCCCCCCTGCCCCGGCAGGCGAACGAAGCCGCCGCTCTTCCTGGTGAGCTGGATGTTGTTGACCCGGGCACGCGCGTCGACCTGCGCTGCGGCGATGATCTCGTGGGTCACCGCGCCGGCCTGGTAGTAGGCGGAGTAGGTTTCGTCGCCCCCGGCATGCGCGACCGCAGTTTCGGCGTCGAGACTCTCGATCAGGCTGAGGACCATCGGACTCGGCCGGATATCCAGGTGGCCGCAGCTCATGGTGGCGATGATCATGTCGGGCGCGTGTGTCGCCTTCGCGAGCCGGTAGGCGACATTGGCGAGCGGCGACACAGCCCCGGCGCTGGCGAAGCACTCGTTGTCCAGTCCAGCCGCGATGCGCGCGACCATGATTTCGTCGACGCTGGCCTCGGGCTCGGCGCGCCGGACCGCCGCTGGAAACGGCGCCCCCACGTCGGCGGCGCGGATGCCGGCCGCCGTGCGCACGAAGTCCGGCACCCCTGCGGCGGGGAGCCGAAGGCTGCCCTTCAACGACGAGGACGATGCGGGATCGAGGATGGCGTGCAGCGCGGCATAGTCGGTGACGTAGAAGGGCAGGCACGATGCCGGCCAGGCACCGCCCGGCGCTTCCGCGATTGCGGTGACCTGGTTGCGCGTCAGAATCGTCTGGCGGCCCGCGCCGGAAAGCCCGCCGCGGGCCACGATCTCGTCCACCGTCACCAGCACCTTGGCGGCCGCGCCGACCATCGCCAGATCGAGCGCCTTGGCGCCGATGATCTCGACATTGCCGGCTTCATCAGCGCGCGGCGCATGCAGGACGAACGTGTCGAGTTCGAGCGGCGGAATGGCGCCTATCGTCCCGCCCGACAGCGGCTCGGCGATCGTCGCGGCAGCCGGCACAAGCGCCATCATGTCCGAGCCGACGGGGAGCTGGAAGGGCAGCATTGGCAGGTTCTGCTGACGTGCGCGCAGCGCCTGGATCATCGCCAGAGCCGTCCAGTCGCGCACCGGGATCGTGCCCTTCTCGGCGGCGGCGCGAAAGCGCGGCGGCAGGCCGAAGACGTCCAGGCTCGAGAAGCAGATATCGATCGAAGCGACGGCATCGTCCTCGAGCAGCATTTCGAGCGGCAGCCCGCCGGCCCACGAGACGTAACGGAGGCGGCGAGCCGTGATTGCACAGAGGAGCGCAATCGGCAGGCGCGCGAAGTGATGGCCGCCGACGCCGAAACGGTCGCCGTCCTCGACCATCGCCGCAAGACCGCCGAGGCTGGTGAAGATCGGCCGGTTCGGTTTGACCAGGGACCTCGGCATCGGCGGCCGGCTCAGAGCGGTTCGGCCGAGATGCGGTAGCGGGTGACGAACGTCGAACCTCGGCGGAAAGGATGGGCCGTCGGCGTTCCGGAGCGGGCGATCGGGTTGTCGGCGATCGCCGTCGCCGGACCGAGGCCGAAGGGAGAGCAGATCGGCTCGATGCCGATCGCGACATGGCGGCCATTCCAGGGAGCCATCCTGCGGCCGCGATTGCTGATCCAGAGGAGCAGGCTAGGGAAATGCTCCTTCTGCCAGGTGAGCCGCATGCGGTATCCGTCCGCCTCGTTGGCAAGCGCGGCGCTGCCGTCGACGCCGTTGAGCTGCAGCAACTCCTCGGTATCCTCGACAAGCGGCAGGCGGCTTGCATCAAGGCTGCCACCGCGGCGGAGCGGCACCGAAGCCAGATCCGTGAACCGCCGGTCTTCTGCGAAGAGCGGCGCGGCGGGCTCGACCATCGCCGGATAGGTAAGGCCATGATCGAACCTTCCAGGCTCGAGCCGCGCGGCCTGCGCCCTCACGGGCAGGCGGAACGTACCGTGCAGGCCGATCGGCAGCCGGCAGTCCTCGCGCACCTCGATCCGGAATTCGAGATCGATGGCGGGCCGGTCGGGGTCCGGACGCACCAGACGCTCGGCCCGCTGCACGGGATGGCCGGCCGGGTAGTCGATCGAGGCCCGCAGCTCGCCCGGCGCAGCGTCCTCCCAGCGCCAGGCGTGGTTGGAGCAGTGGCCATGGACCTCCTCGCCGGGCTCGGCGGGAGCGATGACCTTTTGCCAGTCCGGCACGAAGGATTGCGGCGGCAGCGAATAGCCAAAGGGCACGCACGGCCATTCGCCGCGGAGACGGCGGAGTACCCCCGGAAGGTCGTCCGAACGTGCCTCGTCGGCCCATGGCGCGATATGCATCGGGCTGACCTGCCGCCCGTCGGCAAGAACGAAAGTGACGGGGGCCAGCATCGCTCCAAGACGCTGGACGACGAGTGCGCCATGCGCCCAGGCGAGACTGCGATACGCCTCGTTGCTCATGCCTTGCCTCGTGCCGCCCGGGCCGCGCTCTTTTCGGCGAAAGCCTTGACCCGCGTTTTGCCGACCTCGCTCCGGTAGAGCGAGGTGACGAGCTGGCGCTCGCGCGCCAGGCCGACCTTCGGCTCGCCCCGCTCGGCGAAGGAAGTGAGGCGTTTCAGGCCCTCAATCGCCTCCGGCGGCTCGGCGGCAATCGCCTCCGCCAGTTCGCGGGCGCGCGCCAAGAGCGCCTCGGGCGCGACAATCTCGTTGACCAGACCCCAGCGCTCGAAGGTCTCCGCCGGCAGGATCGCTCCGGTCATGAGGAGCTGGTTGGCGCGGTTACGCCCGAGCTTGACGACGCTCCGCTGGGTGCCGCCGCCGCCCGGCACCAGTCCGAGCTTGATCTCGGGGAGGCCCATCCTGGCTGCGCTCGAGGCGATGACGATGTCGCAACAGAGCACCAGTTCGAAGCCGCCCCCGAGGGCGTAGCCGTTCACCGCCGCGATCACCGGTTTCGGGTTCTCCTCGACCGCGGCGTACATGCGCTCGCCGTTCGCCTGGAATTCGTCGAATTCGCGCTCGCTCTGCGCCGCGTATTCCTTGATGTCGGCGCCCGCCATGAAGGCGCGGCCGTCGCCCGTGACGACGATGGCGCCAACCCCGCGATCGCGGCCGAGCGCCTCGAACGCCGCGGTAATCTCGCCCTGCATCAGCCGGTTCATCGCGTTCAACTGGTCGGGCCGCCGGAAAGTGACGGTGGCGACGCGGCCACTCTGCTCGACCGTGAGCGTCGTCGCGGATGCCATCTCAGGCCTTCTGGACCGTCATATCGCCGGACTTCTCCAGCGCCTCGATCTCGGCGCCGGAAAAGCCGAACTCGGCAAGGATTTCCGGCCCGTGCTCGCCGATCATCGGCGCCGGCCGGTCGATGGTCGCCGGCGTCTCGCTCATCTTCACCGCCGGCGCGACCACCCGCACGGTGCCGGCTTTCGGATGGTCGTAACTGGTCAGCATGCCCATGTGCCTCACCTGCGGGTCCTCGGACGCCTTGCGGATGTCCTTGACCTCGGCGCACCAGATATCGGCGGCGAGCAGCCGCGCCAGCAGTTCGGCGGTGCCGAACTTCCTGGTCTCGGCGTTGACCTTTTCCCAGACCTCGTCGCGCTTGTCGTAGAGCGTCTTCAGGTCGTCGTAGGGCGCGAGCTGCGGTGCCTCGAGCGTCGTGTAGAGCGTCTTGAACGGACTCATCGCGATCGAGACGTAACCATGGTCCTTCGTCTCGTAGATGCCGAACGGGGCCTGCATGCCGGGATGGCCGATGCCGGAATTGGGGCGCTTCAGGTCCTCGCCGAGGTTGAGGACGGCGACATATTCCTGCGCCAGATGGGCGAGCATGCCAGCCAGTAGATTGACCTCGATCTTCTGCCCCTTGCCGGTCTTCTCCCGCCAGTAGAGCGCAGAGAGGATCCCATAGACCATGTTCATCGCGCCGATCTGGTCGGCCAGGCCGGCGCCGGCAGGCACCGGCGGCTGGTCGCCGCGGCCAGTATTGGCAATAAGCCCGGCCAGCCCCTGGATCAGCATGTCCTGCCCCGGACGGTCCACATACGGCCCCTCCTCCCCATAACCGGAGCCGGAGCAGTAGATGATCCGCGGATTGACCGCCTTGAAATCCTCGTAGCCGTAACCGAGCCGGGACAACACGCCCGGGCGGAAGTTCTGCACGACCACGTCGGCCTTTTTGGCCATCTCCATGATGATGTCGTGGACGCGCCGGCTCTTCAGGTTGAGCGCGATCGAACGCTTGTTGCGGTTCCACGCGAGAAAGTTCGGGCTCTCCGAACCGCCGACCCATTTGGCGAAGAAGGTCATCGAGCGGAACATGTCGCCGGCTCCGGCGCGCTCGATCTTGATGACGTTGGCGCCCATGTCGCCGAGGAGCTGCGTGGCGAATGGGCCCTGCAGCAGGTGACTGAAGTCGAGGATGGTGACGCCCGCGAGAGCCTTGTTCCCGCCGGCTTTTCCGTCGCTGGCCATCAGACGAGGTCCGGCACGAAGCGCGGAGCGGCGGTGAGACCGCCGTCGACGCGAAGATCGATCCCGGTAGTGAATCCGGCGGCATCGCTGGCCAGATAGATCGCCGCCTCGGCCACTTCCTCCGGCTTACCGATGCGGCCGATCGGGTGCATCTTGACCCAGGCCCGGGCAACCTGATCGCCGAGGTCGGCGACCACCTGCGCGTTCATCGGCGTATTGATCGTGCCGGGCGAGATCGAGTTGATGCGCACGTTGTGCGGCCCGAACTCGACGGCCATCTGGCGGGTCATCGCCATCACCGCGCCCTTGGCGCCGGCATAGGCGGTCCAGCCGTCGAGGCCGATATGGCCCTGCGCCGAGGCCATGTTGATGATCGACCCGCCCTTCTGCCGGATCATGTGCGGCAGCGCGTATTTGCAGCCGCGGAAGACGCTGGTGAGGTTGATTGCGATCAGCTTCTCCCATTGCGCGTCGGTCATCTGGTAGACCGGGAAACCGCCGATGGCGACGGCGGCGTTGTTGACGAGGATGTCGAGGCGCCCGCCCCTCTTCACCGCCGTCGCAATGAGCCGGGCGATATCCTTGTCCACCGCGACGTCGCAATGGACGTAGTCGGCGGACAGCCCCTCCTGCCTCAGGGCTGCGACGAAGGCCTTGCCCTTCCGGTCGGCGATATCGGAAACGAAGACGTGGGCGCCCTCGCGCGCCATGCCCTCGGCGATGGCGTGGCCGATGCCGTCCGCGCCCCCTGTCACGACCGCGACTTTGCCGGCTAAGCGCTTCACTCCCGCCCTCCCCTATGCCCGGCGCCGCTTGAGTTCGTCGAAGGCGACGGCGACGATGATGATGATGCCGGTGATCACCAGCTGCCATTCGGTGGCGAGGTCGAGCATGCCGAGCCCGTTCGATAGAAACGAAAGGATGAGCACGCCGAGCGCCATGCCGAAGAGCGAGCCGATGCCGCCGGACAGGCTGACCCCACCAAGCACGACCGCCGCGACCACCTGAAACTCGAAGCCGAGGCCGGAGAGATGCACTGCCGAGCCGAGGCGCGAGGCAAGCAGGATCGCCGAGATCGTCGCAAGCAGCGAACTGATCACGAAGCAGACGAACTTGACCCACCGCACCGGATATCCGGCGAGCCGCGCGACCTCGGCATTGCCGCCAACCGCGTAGACCATGCGTCCGAAGGGACGGTGTCGCATCACATACATGAAGACGAGGAGGAGGACGAAGGCAACGACCGCCGGATAGGGCACGACGCCGAACAGCGATTCGTTGCCGAGGGCGAAGAAGCTGTCGAGCCCGACATCGTCGGGGATCGCAGTCTTGCCGGTGTACAGATAGACGCCGCCGCGCAGGACGAAAAGCATGCCAAGCGTCACGATCAGCGAGTTTATTCCGACATAGGCCGACAGGTAGCCGTTGACCACGCCGATCGCCAGCCCGAGCGCGAGCGCACCCGCGAGGCCGAGCGTCAGCGACTCGGTATGGTTCATGATGACGATGAGCGGGATCGCCACCGCCGCCTGCAGCGAGCCGACCGACACGTCAACTTCGCCGGAAATGAAGACGATCGCCACGCCAATGCCGGCGATCATGGCGAGCGAGGCCTGGCCGAGCACATTGGTGAGGTTGCGCAGGGTGAAGAAATATTCCGCCGTGAAAGCGAAGAAGGCGATCAGCACGATCAGCGCTACCACCAGCGTGATGTCGCTGCGCCGGGTCAGAACGGCAAAGGCGTCGACGGCGCCTGCGCCGAGGCGGTTGGACCGTCCGAGGCTAACCGATGGCGGCATTCAGCACCTTTTCCTGCGTCGCCTGTTCGCGCGTGAAGCTTTCCGTGATGCGCCCGCCGGCCATCACGAGGATGCGGTCGCTGAGGCCGAGAAGCTCGGGCATCTCGGACGTCATCATCACGACTGCGTGGCCCTCCGAGGCCAGCCGGTCGATTAGCGCAAAAATCTCCGACTTGGCGCCAACGTCGATGCCGCGCGTCGGCTCGTCGACCACGATCACGCTCAGCCCGCGCATCAGCCAGCGCGCGAGCAGAACCTTCTGCTGGTTGCCGCCGGAGAGATTCTTGATCGGCTGTTCGAGGCTGGGGGTTCTTATGCGGAAGCGGTCGACGAAGGATTGCGCCGCGGCCCGCTCGCGGCTCTCGTCGATGAGGCCAAGGCGCGCAAATTCCTCGAGCGCGGCGAGGCTGAGGTTGGTGACCACCGGCAGTTCGAGCATGAGCCCCTCGCCCTTCCGGTCCTCGCTGAGCAGGCCTATCCCGAGCGAGACCGCGGTACGCGTGTCGTGCGGATGCAGCCGCTTGCCGCCGATGCTGATCTCGCCGCCGCTGATCGGATCGAAGCCGACGATCGCCTTGGCGAGTTCGGTACGTCCGGCGCCCATCAGCCCGAAGAAGCCGACCACCTCGCCCGCCCTTGCCTCGAACGAGATGTCCTTGAGCTTGGCCGCGGTCGACAGGTTCTTCACCGACAGCGCGATCCTGTCCGATGCCGGGCCGCGCTCGCGCGGGAACAGCGTCTCGATGCGGCGGCCGATCATATCCTGGATGAGCGTATCGTTCGTGTGCTCCGCGATCGGCCTGGTCGAGATATGCCGCCCGTCGCGGAGGACGGTGACGGTGTCGGCGATCTCGAAGACCTCGTCGAGCTTGTGCGAGACGTAGAGGACGGCGATGCCGAGCGACGTGAGCCGGCGGATCACCTTGAACAGGAGCCCAACCTCGTTCGGCGTCAACGACGAACTGGGCTCATCCATGACCACGATGCGCGCTTCGTGGGCGAGAGCGCGGGCGATCTCCACCATCTGCTGCTGGCTGACCGGCAGGGCGCCGGTGCGGGCGTCGGTATCGACATCGAAGCCGATGCGCTCGAACAGGGCCCTGGCCTCTTTCCGGATCGTGCGCCAGCGGATCGACCCGCCGCGGCCGACCGGATATTCCTCGAGGAAGATGTTCTCGGCGACGGTGAATTCCGCGATCAGCGCGATTTCCTGGAAGACGACCTTGATACCGCGCTTCAGCGCGTCGGACGGATGGAGTATCTCGATCTCGCGTCCGCCGATCCGGATCGTGCCGGAATCCTTCTCATAGACGCCGGCGAGTATCTTGATCAGCGTCGACTTGCCGGCGCCGTTCTCGCCCATCAGCGCGTGGACCTTGCCCGGCTCCAGCCGCAGATGCACATCGTTCAGCGCGACGACGCCGGGAAAGCGCTTGCTGATGCCGGTCATCTCCAGCGCAAGCGCAGGCGCTTCGGCCACGGCCAGATCAGCGGGCATTGGCCCTCCTCTTGGCGAGGTCGAGGTAGGTCGCGAGGATCAGCACCACGCCGGGCACGATCATCTGCAGGTCCTGGTTCCACTGCAGAAGGATGATGGCGTTGTCGATCACCTTGAGAACGAGCACGCCGAGGAGCGTCCCCAGGAGCGTGCCGCGCCCGCCGGCAAGGCTGGTGCCCCCGAGGATGACGGCGGCTACCACCGTCAGCTCGAAGCCGCGGCCGGCGGTCGGCTGGCCTGCGTTCATCAGCGAAACCAGGACGAGTCCGGCGACGCCGACGAGAAGGCCGGTCACAACAAAGGCAAACAGCTTCAGGCGCTCGGCGCGGATGCCTGACAGCCGGGCAGCCTTCTGATTGGCGCCGATCGCATAGAGATAGCGACCGAGCGTGGTGTGGCGGAGGAGCACATAGGCCACCGCGAAAAACAGCGCGGCGACGATCACCGGGATCGGCAACGGCCCGACATAGCCGGCGCCGATGTCGACGAACGCAGCGAGGTGGTGATGGTTCTGAACCGCTTCGCGCGAATAGAGGAAGACGCTGCCCTGCAGGATCATCATGGTGCCGATCGTGGCGATCAGCGAATTGACCTTGAGGCGCGTCACGACAAAACCGTTGACCAGCCCGACAAGACCGCCGAACGCGATGCCGGCGAGCGAGCCGATGGCGACGCTGTTGGTAATGTTGATCACGTCCATCGCCACGACGCCGACGAAGGCCAGCGACGCGCCGACCGACAGGTCGACCTCCGCCGTGATGAGCAGCATCGTCATCCCGGCGCCGACAATCATGACCAGCGCCGCCTGACGCAGGATCGCGATGACGTTGGCGCCCGAGTAGAATTGCGGCTCGGCGAGCGATACGCCGACACAGAGGATAACCAGAACCGCGATCAGCACGATCTGGCTGTTGTTGGCCAGCCTGCCGATAGCGTTTCCGGGCCCGGCGGGGTGCGAGACTTCGCTCACCATCAGCGTGCCATTGCTGAGCCAGCAACCCCGGAGCCGCGGTGGCCGCGGCTCCGGTCACGTCACGTGCGTGCCGACTATTTCTTCAGGTCGGCCGCGGTCTTCATGCACTTGGCGGGCGGCGTGAGGGCGTTGATCGCATCCCACTTCGGCGTCCGGGTGGTGCCGGCAACGTCATAGAACTTCTTCCAATCGTCGCCCATCATCGGCGCGGTCGGGCTGACGATGTGCTCCGGCACTTCCTTCTTCTGGTAGAGCGCGATGGCCGCATCGATGGTGGTGTAGCCTTCCTTCTCGGGGAACATCGCCGCCTCGATCTTGTAGGACGGCTCCTTTTCCATGGCGTTGATGAAGGCAAGTCCTTCGCCGCCGGTGCCGACCACGAGCAGGTTGTCCTGCGACTTGCCGGCAGCCTTCCAGGCCTGCAGCCCGCCGAGCGAGGAGGAGTCGTTGATCCCGTAGATGATGTTGATGTCGGGGTTCTGCGCCAGGGCCGCAGTCGAGACCTCGAGCGCGCGGTCGGGATTGCCGCCGCCGTCGAGATCGTGGACGAGCTTGGCATCCGGGATGATCGTGCGGATCCCGTCCATGAAGCCGTTGGAGCGGAGCACCGTCGCCGACAGGAGTGGCAGACCGACATTCATCACCTTGGCGACTCCGCCGAGATGATCCTTGGCGTATTTGCCGGCCTCGACCCCGGCCATGTAGCCGGTGTCATAGTCGCAGATCGCGACCATCGTGGTCATGCCCTTGACCGGGTTGCCTTCCAGGACCACCGGCATGTTGGCGGCCTTGGCCCGCTTGAGAAGCGGAACGACGCCTTCCTCGTTGACCGGCGTGATGATCAGCACGTCGACGCCCTGCGCAATGAAGTCCTCGGCGGCCGATACTTCCTTGGCGACGTCGAGGTTGGCGTCCTTCACTTCGACGGTTGCGCCGATTTCGGCGGCGTGCGCCTTCATGCCCTTGATGACGTTCTGGTACCACTCGTGGGTCCCGTAGTTGACGACATAACCGATGCGCTTGGGCGTGTCGGCGGCGAGGGCTCCGGCCGTCAGTGCCGCGAAGGCGGTACCGGCGAGAAGCAGCTTGGCGATTGTCCTTGTCATTTCTTCTTTCCTCCCATTGATCTTCAAGTCACCACAGCGGGTCCCGCGAGGGACCACTCTGTCTTCCGTTACTCATCGCTTCGTATCGGCGCTTGCGGGTCTCGGCCGCTCGGGCGCGCCAAGTCCACGCGAGATTTCGCTCGCCGCCGATTGAGCCCGTCTCAGAACCGTCTTGCGGTCGAAGCGCGCGGCCTTCTGCGGCAGATAGGGCACGGTGACCGCGGCCACGATATGGCCGACATGGTCACGAATGGGCAGGGAGATGTTGGTGCAGCCCTCAACGGCGAGCGAGGGGCGCATCTCGTACCCGATCCTGAGGATATCGGCGACTCGGCTGGCGATGCCGTCGCGGTCGGCCGACGGGTCGCTCGCCAGAATGCGCTCGACGAGCTGAGCGCGCTCGGCCTCCGGAAGGTTGGCAAGGAGGACCGCGCCCGAGCTCGTTTCGATGATCGGGAACTCGGCACCGACGGCAACCGAGTAGCGCATCGGCAGCGGCGAATCGATCTGCAGGATGACCAGGATCCGCAGGTCGCGGAGCACCGCCAGATGACAGCTCTGGTCGGTGTCGTTGGCGAGCGCGCGCATTGCCGGCAGGGCGACATCGATCAGCCGGTTGAGCGGCGGGTGCTTGTGGGCCAGTTCGAACAGTTTCAGCGACAGCCGGTAGCGGTCGGATCGGGGAGCACGGACAAGGTAGCCGCGCTTCTCGAGGAGCTGGATGATCCGGTAGATCTCGTGGATCGAGCGGCCGACGCCGATTGAGATCTCAGTCTGCGTGACACCCTCCGGCCGGTCGGCCATGAATTCGAGGATGTCGAGCGCCTTTTCCGCCGCCGGCACGCGGTAGGCCGGCAACCCTGCCCGGTCCTCGGCAACGGCGGTCCTGTCGAGGATCACTTCGCTCATGCGTAACTCCGCTCGAGCGCGACGAGAGGACGACTCTCGGCATGCTTCCGGTTGAGCCACGCGGCAAAGTCGGCCGGCGAGAGATCGCCCCTGATCGCCGCGGCGGCCTTGGGCGCGCCCTCGCGAAAGAATGCGACGAAGCCGGGGTAGGTCTCGCGCAGATAGGCGCCGCGGAGCGTGGCGAGCGTGTCGGCAAAGAAATTCCGCGTCGCCTTGTTTGCCGCAGCGTCGGTCCAGGCCGAAAGCATGCCCGGCTGTCCGCCCGCGCGCACGTATTCGGTGCGCTGGAATTCGCGCCCACAGAGATGGATGGCGTATGCGATCGCTTCGTCCCTGTGGGCGGAGAGCGCGCTGACCCCGATGCCGGCACCGCCGAGCAGCGACCCGTTCGGCGGCGTCGCTGGAATGTCGGCGAAGCGAAGCCAGGCGCCGTCACTGCGCGAGGCGTAGTTCACATAGCCAAAGGCGAACGGCACATAGGCGACGTCGTCCTGGCTCACCATGTGCTCGTAGCAGCGGATGGGATTCCACTCCCACGACTTGGGGTGGGCGAGTACTGCGATCTCCCGGAGGCGCTCGATGACTCCGGCGAGCACGTCATTGTCGAGGAAGCGGTCCGGGTCGGAGCCGATCGGGTGCCCGGCGAGCGCCGCGCCGGTCAAGACAAGGCACATGGCGTCGGTGGGCACCAGCGGCAGGCCCAGCCAGCGCCCGTCCGCACGCAGACGCCGGCCAAGATCGACGACGGCGGCATGCGTCAAGGGCGGGGCGTCGACATAACCGGCGAGGATGTCCGGACGATAGGCCGCAACCTGTGCCGCAGCATCGATCGGCAGCGCCCACTGCTTTCCGGCCGCCTGGTACGACTGCCAGGACTTGCCGACCGACTCGGCCTCGAACATCCGCCGGTCGGCGTCGGAGAGATACGCATCAAACGGCACCATCATTCCGTCGCGGGCGATTTCGCCGACGAAGGGATGGTCAAAGACGATGAGGTCATAAGCGCGGATCGCGTCCGCGAGGTTGCCTTCACCGAACTCGTAGAGGCTGCGTCGGTCCCAAACGATCGAGAGGCCAGGCCGCGCCGCCGTGTAAGCGGCAATACTCGCGTCGAGCGGCCCCCAGCAACGCCGGTGATCCCATGCGAGCCCTTTCAGCGCGACGGCCATGCGCCTCCCGATCCATCTTCTGCGTCAGCCGATCAAGCGCCGGCCGTTAGATGAATCCTAAGACCCGTTTTTCATAGATGCAAGTTATTTTCTTATGCGCCGACCCTCCGGGGCTGCTTTCCACCCTTCACACCATTGCCGGCAGGTCGGCTCCTGCCGCCGGATCAGCAAAGTTCCGCTCCGGATTGATCGTGAACCAACCGGGCCGGCCGGGATCGCGATCGTAGGCATAGCCGCCGAGCTGCCTGTAGAGCTCGGCGTATTGGGCAACCTTGTCGCGGTCGAGTTCGACGCCGAGACCGGGGCCCTTCGGCAGCGCGATCTTCCCGTCGCGGTAGGCCATCTTGCCGCCCTTGATGATGTCGTCGGTAAGGTGGTGGTAGTGTGCATCGGCGGCGAAGCCGAGGTTGGGCAGCGCCGCGCCAAGATGCAGCATGGTGGCGAGCTGGACGCCGAGCTCGCCCGAAGAATGCACGGCGCATCCCCACTGGAAGGTCTCCAGCACCTGGCCGGCCTTGTGTGCCTGGCGAAGACCGCCCCAGAAGGTCGTGTCGAGCAGGATGACATCAACGGCGCTGGTGCGGATGCACGCCGCGAGCTGCTCGAAATTCACGACCACGGTGTTGGTGGCGGTCGGAATATCGACTGCATCGCGAAGGCGCCGCATGCCTTCCAGCCCCCAGGTCGGGTCCTCGAAATAGTCGTTGTTGAGGTGGCTGATCGCGCGGCCGACGCGGATCCCCTCCTCCACAGACCACACGCTGTTCGGGTCGATGCGGAGACTCGCCTCGGGGAAGGAATGGCCGAGGGCCCGAAAGACCTCGACCTCGTGGTCGGGCGGGAACACGCCGGCCTTCAGCTTGTGCGTCCGAAAGCCGTAGCGACGCGTCAGCTCACGCGCGTGCGCCACCATCTCGTCAGGCGTCACCTCGCCGCCGGCGCCGGTCTTCGGGTCGCGGTAGCGGAAGAAGAGGTAGCTCGCGAACGGCACCTCCTCCCGCAGGGCCCCGCCGAGCAGATCGCAGGCACGTATGTTGAGATATTTCCCGACGACATCGATGCAGGCAAATTCCAGCGCGGCATGGAGCTGCAGCCGGTTGTTGTAGAGCGAGGCCACCGGATTCATGATCTTCCAGCGGAGCTGTTCCAGCTGCAGCGGATCGTGGCCGAGGAGGTAGGGCTTCAGACTCTGGATCGCGAGCTGCGCCGACTCGCCGCCACCCCCCAGTTCACCGACGCCGGTCAGCCCCTCGTCCGTGTCGAGTTCGACAATGGTGCGGACGAACCGACCCCAATGCGCGCCGTTCGAATGGCGGATTGGCGCTTCGATGGGCACGGTGACGGTGGTCGCCCGCAGGTCTGTGATCTTCATTGTTTCACTTCCCATCTGCCGGCGCGCCGGCGATCGGCAGCAACAGGCCCCCGTCGACGACGAGGGTAGTGCCGGTCACAAAAGACGAGCGCGGGGAGGCCAGAAAGGCGACCGCCTCGGCGATTTCACGAGGTTCGGCGATGCGGCCGAGCGGATGCATTCCGCGGACGGTCGCCCGAAGTCTGTCAGGGACGGGATCGAGATTGATCGCCCAGTCGAGCATCGGCGTGTCGACGCTGCCGGGCGCGACGGCGTTGGCGCGCACGCCGTACCCGGCGAAAT
>DASRGK010000024.1:0-6945 GCA_035651055.1 Bauldia sp. | reverse complement strand
CATGAAATAGACGATCGGCGGACGTGTGGTGCCGCGGGCGGCGATGCAGATAGCGCCCGCCGTCTGCGCCATGCCCTCGATCAGCAGAACGCCCGGCATGATTGGCATCTCCGGAAAATGCCCGGCGAAATACTCTTCGTTGATCGAGACGTTCTTGATGCCGATGGCGGAATTGTCCCCGTCGATATCGATGATCCGATCGACCATCAGGAACGGATAGCGATGCGGCAGCAGTTCGTAGATCCGCTTGATGTCGAAGGACTGCCGTTCCGGCCGGTCATCCATTATTCCCTCTTCTCATTCTCTTGGCCGGCGCCTCCGCCGCGCACCAGGCGCTTCAGCGCCTTCAGTTCGCGCAGCCATGCCGACATGGGCTGTGCCGGCGCCCCGATCCAGCGCTCGCCGGCGGGAATGTCGGTGTGGATGCCGGCCATCGCCGCGACCTGCGCACCCGCTCCCACGGTCACGTTGTCGCGGAGGCCAGCCTGCCCGCCGATCATCACGAAATCACCGATCGTCACGCTGCCGGAAATACCAACCTGACCGGCGATGAGGCAATGCCTGCCGATCATGACGTTGTGCGCGACCTGGACGAGATTGTCGATCTTGGTGCCTTCGCCCACCACCGTGTCCCGGTTGCTGCCGCGGTCGATGGTGCTGTTGGCGCCGATCTCGACATCGTCCTGGATGATGACCCTTCCGATCTGCACGATCTTGGTGTGGCCCTGTTTCCCCGGAATGAAGCCGAAGCCGTCCTGTCCGATCCGCGCCCCCGGGTGGATGACCACGCGGTTGCCGATGAGCGCGTTCTGGAGCGTTACGTTTGCGCCGATGACGACGTCGCGGCCGATGCGCACGCCCGGGCCGATCACGGCATGGGGCCCGATCAGGCTGCCCGCGCCGATCTCGGCGTCGCGGCCGACCACCGCGCCGATTTCGACCGTGACGTCCGATTCCAGCCGGGCGCTTCCGTCGACGTGGGCGCCGGGCGCGATCCCGCCGGAGCCGCTGAGCGGCCGCGGCCGGATGGCGGACGGATAGAGCTTGGCCGCCAGCGCCGAGAATGCCCGCTGCGGTTCGTCTGTCGTCAGCGCCGCGGTGCCCTTCGGGACGTGCTCCGCCTGCCGCGGCTCGCAGAAACAGGCCGCCGCGCGCGTCTTGCCGAGCGCCGCCGCATGACGCTCGCCGGTATAGAAGGTGGCGTCCGCCGGTCCGGCCAGGTGCAGCGGCGCAACGCCGCTGATCCGGCGGTCGAGGTCGGCCCCGGCAGCCGGGCGCGCGCCGGTAAGCGCCGCGGCCTCGGCGACCGTTACCGGCGCCTCGACGACGAAGAACGTCGGATCCGCCATTGGGGGAAAGACAGCCTCTCAAAAAGCAAAAGGGCCGCCGATGATACGACGGCCCTTCCGGCTTTTTCCACTGATTCTAGAACTGCTTGCCGGCGCTGAACTTGAACACCTGGGTGCGGTCTTCCGGCGCCTTGCTGAGCGGCACCGCAAAGTCGCCGCGCAGGAGTCCGAGCGGCGAGGCCCAGAGGATCGAGGCGCCCACCGACGACCGGATCGTCTTGCTGTTGGTGATCGGCCCGCCGCCGCTCGGCAGGTCGACGTCAAACAGCTGCCCGGCATCGGCAAAGATCGCGCCCTTCAGGCCGAAATCGCGCGACAGGATCGGCAGCGGGAACTGCACTTCCGCCGTCGCCGCCCAGTAGGTCTTGCCGCCGAGAGCCGTGCCGGTCGGAATATCGCGCGGGCCATAACCGTAGGGCGCGAAGCCGCGGATTGTGTCGGCCCCCTGGAAGAAGTTGTCCTGGATGCGGACCGGCTTGCCGAGGCCGGTAATATTGCCGGCGCCGACCTTGACCATGCCGACAACGTCGCCGTCGAGCAGAAGCTCGTGGAAATAACGTGCCTCCGCGATCGACCGCAGGTAGGTCGTGGACCCGCCGACGCCGGCGAAGTCCTGCGACAGGCTCGCCAGGATGCCCTGGTGCGGGTCGATATTGCTGTCGAGCGTGTTGAACCGCACCGCATAGCCGACCGACGAGGTAATCGACTTGCCGTTCGGGAAGTAGATCGGCGAGGTCGACTCGCTGATCGTGCTCTGGGACAGCTTGTAGTTGAGGTCGACAGACAGGTCGTCGGTGATCGGCAGGCCGACGCGGACACCGCCGCCGATCGACCGCGTCTTGTACGGCCGCGAGGCCTGCGCGGTGGAGAGCGTATTGTAGAGGTCGAAGCCGGCCGACATCCGCTTGCCGAGGAAGTACGGGTCGGTGAAGGAGAGGCTGTACGACTGCTGGTGCTGGCCGTAGCTCACCGAAATCCGGAGCTGCTGGCCGCGCCCGAGGAAGTTCTTCTCGTTCAGCTGGATCTCGCCGACGAGGCCCTCGGTCGTATAGCCGCCGCCGACCGAGAAGTCGCCGGTGGCCTGGTCCTCGACCATGACGTTGACGATGACCCGGTCAGACGCCGAACCCGGCTCGGTGGTGATCGAAACGGTCTTGAAGTAGCCGAGATCGTTCAGCTTGCGCTGGGCGCGGTCGATCATCACACGATTGTAGGGATCGCCTTCCGAGATATCGAACTCGCGGCGGATGACGTAGTCGCGCGTCTTGGTGTTCCCGTAGATGTTGATCCGCTCGACGTAGACCCGCGGCCCCTCATCGATCAGGTAGGTGATGCTGATCGTGTTCTTGTCGTAGTCGCGGTCGCCGCGCGTGCGCACCTGCGCGAAGGCGTAACCCTGACGGGCAAGCTCGATCGAGATGTTCTCGATGCTCTTCTCGACCAGCGTGGCGTTGAAGACGTTGCCCGGGCGCGTCTTCACGACACGGCGGAGCGCATCTCCGCTCACCCCGGGGATCGACGAGTCGACGGCGATTCCCCCGAAGCGGTAGCGCGGCCCTTCCTCGAGGGTGAAGGTGACGAAGTACTTGCCCTTCGCCTCATCAAAATTGTGTTCGGCGGAAATCACGCGGAAGTCGGCGAAGCCGTGGCTCATGTAGAAGCGGCGGAGCGCTTCCTGGTCGGCGGCGAGCTTGTTCTCGTCGAACACGTCGTTCTTGTTGAGCCAGCTCAGGATGTTGTGCCGGCGCGAAATGATGACGCTGCGCAGGCGCGAGTCGGAATAGGCGCTGTTGCCGACGAAGGTGATCGCCGCGATGTTGGTGCGGCGGCCCTCGACGATGACGAAGGTCACGTCGACGCGGTTGTTGGGCAGCTTGGTCAATTGCGTGGTCACCGACGCCGAGCCGCGGCCCTGCATGGCGTAGTAGTCGGTGATGCGCTGGACATCGGCTTCGAGCCGGGCGTCGGTCAGCATGCCGCGCGACTGGGTCTGCACGATTGCAGCCAGCGCCGCCTTCTTGACCTTCCGGTTGCCCTTGAAGAGCACCATGTTGACCATCGGATTCTCAACGACGGTCACGATCAGGCTCGATCCGGCCTGATGAATGTCGACGTCGGAGAAGAGGCCCGTGTCGTAGAGCGCCTTGACCGACTGGTCGATCGCGCCCGTCCCGAACGGCTTGCCCGGCTTGATGATGACGTAATTCTTGATTGTCACCGCCTCGATGCGCTCGTTCCCGCGCACAACGATGACGCTGACCGTCGCGGCATGGGCGGGCCCCGCCGCAAGCATAGGCACGGCAAGGCCCAACACCGGAGCCGCCGCGAGGACTACCGCCAGGATCGCCCTGCGCACAAAATATCTCAATGAAGCCATGTGGTTCGGACGCCCTGCTCCGCCTCGACTCGGTCCGGTCCAGCTACCGGCAGACTCGCCCCCCAGCGATCCCGACGAGGCGAGACTTACAGTCTTTCGATCTTCGCGCAACCCGTCCCCCGTCGCCGCCGCCGAATCTATCCGGACGTTGCCTCAGCGCCACGCATCGAACCGGTTTTTCACAGCGAACTCAAATGAATAATATCGTTCCAGGTTGCGAAAATCATTAACGCCACAACCGCGACGAACCCAATCCGGAAGCCGATTTCTTGGGCCCGCTCGCTGAGCGGCCGGCCGCGCACCGCCTCGACCGCGTAATAGAGGAGATGGCCGCCGTCGAGCATGGGCACCGGCACCAGATTGATGAGGCCGATGCTGATCGACAGGATTGCGGCAAGATTGATCAGGGCAACGATGCCGATGGTCGCGACCTGGGCCGAAACCTCGGCGACCCGGATCGGGCCGCCCAGCTGGTCGGCCGATTCCCGCCCGGCGACGATGCCGGCGAGGTAGGTGACGGTCCGTTCGACCACGAACCAGGTCTCGGAAAGCGCGAGACCGGCGGCTTCGGGCACCGAATATGTCTTCAAGACCCGGTCGGCCGTGTTCCGGGTAATGCCGAGAACGCCGACCTTGTGCTTGTTGCCGAAACCGTCGCTGATTTCTTTCAGTTCCGGCGTGAGGAGGATGGCGAGCTGCTGCCCATCCCGGTTGACCGTGAGGGTCAGCTCGGTGCCGGCGCTCACCGTCACCACGCGCTGCAGGTCGGAGAAGTCCGCGACATGGTGGCCGTCGATGGCGACGATCATGTCGCCCGGCCTGATCCCGGCCTTCTCCGCGGCGCTTCCGGCGACCACCGTGTCGACCCGCGGGGTCATTTCCTGGCGCCCGAAGATCGAGAAGACCGCGGTGAAAATGACAAGCGCCAGGATGAAATTGGCGAGCGGCCCCGCGGCTACGATGGCGGCGCGGCGGCCGACGCTCTTGGCCGGGAAGGACTCGGCCCGCTCCTCCGGCGGCAGCGCGTTGACCGCGGCCCAGTCGGTCCGGCCGACCTCGTTCTCGTCGCCGAGGAACTTCACGTAGCCGCCGAGCGGAATCCAGGAAAGCCGCCAGCGGGTTCCCTTGCGGTCGGTGAATCCGAGGAGTTCCGGTCCGAAACCCACCGAGAAGGTCTTCACTTTCACGCCCACCCGGCGGGCGACGAGGAAATGGCCGAGTTCGTGGAAGAAGACGACGATGGTGAGAACGAAGATGAACGGGAGAATGTGGCTGATGGCGAAAGCGCCGAGGTTCTCGATCCCGCTGAGCATCTTGCTACCGTTCCGTTCCCTGGCCTGCCCCATGCGATCATGCGCATGCCGGCGGCGAAAAATCCGTTACCACCCCGTTCAGGGGGCCTTCCGTCCAGCCACCAGGGCCGTGGCGATCCGCCGGCCCTCCCGGTCAAGCGCCAGCGCTTCCTTGATCGTCCCGGGCGGCCGTCCGAGCCCCTGGATGGCGGCCCGCTCGATGGCTTCCTCCCCGACTTTGGCAATATCGAGGAAGCGCACGGCGCCCTGGAGGTAGGCGGCCACGGCAACCTCGTTGGCGGCATTGAGAATATTGGTTGCCCAGACCCCGGTATCGAGGGCCGCGCGGGCGACGCGGAGCGCCGGGAAGCGGTCGAGGTCCGGCCGCTCGAAGGTGAGCCGGCCCACCCGGGCGAGATCGAGCCGGGTTCCGGCATCCCTGGCGCGCCGCGGCCAGGCGAGGCAATGCGCGATCGGCGTGCGCATGTCGGGCGCGCTCATCTGCGCGATCGTGCTCCCGTCGCGATAGGCGACCATGCCGTGGACCACGGACTGCGGATGGACGATGACGTCGAGCCGGGCGCTGTCGATGCCGAAAAGGTGATGCGCCTCGATGACTTCGAGGCCCTTGTTCATCAGGGTCGCCGAGTCGATCGAGATTTTCGGGCCCATCGACCAGTTCGGGTGCTTCAGCGCCTCCTCCGGCCGCGCCGCCGCCATCGCTTCTTTGGTCCAGTCGCGGAACGGGCCGCCGGATGCGGTGAGGATGATCTTCTCGACGTCGTCGAGGTTCCTTCCCTCGAGCGCCTGGAAGATCGCGTTGTGCTCGGAATCGACCGGCAGGATCGTGATGCCGGCCTTGCGCGCCTCGCCCATGAACAGGTCGCCGGCGCAGACCAGGCATTCCTTGTTGGCAAGCGCGATGCGCGCCCCGGCCCGGATCGCCGCCATGGTGGGGGCCAGGCCGGCGGCCCCGACGATGCCCGCCACCACGATGTCCACCGGCCGGGAGGCGGCTTCCTCGATTGCGGCGGGGCCCGCCGCGGCCTCGATGCCGCTACCCGCAAGCGCGCTCGCCAGGGCGTCGTAGGCCGAACGGTCGGCGATCACCGCCACGCGCGCCTTCACCTTCTTCGCCACCTGGGCAAGCCGCTCGGCATTGCCGAAGGCGGTCACCGCCTCGACCTCGTATGCGGACGGATTGTCGGCCATGACCGCCAGCGTGCTGGTGCCGATCGAGCCGGTCGCCCCGAGAATGGTGACGCGCTTGATCAGGGCTTCTTCCGCCGTGGCCGGCGGGACCGCAACCTCGGCCATCAGCGGCAGGCTCACCACAGGAGGAGCCCCTCCCCGAGGCGCGCCGGTCCGAGGTGGACGAGACCGATGAGCGCCGCGGCGGCGGCGACGAAAATCAGCCCGTCGACCCGGTCCATCAGGCCGCCATGGCCGGGGATGAGATGGCCGGCGTCCTTGACGCCGAAATGGCGCTTGACTGCCGACTCGAACAGATCGCCCGCCTGGCAGGCGAGTGACAGGAACAGGGTCACGAGGACGAGCGGCAGCGATACCGGCAGCGCGAAGGCGCGGGCGACGAGGACACCCGCGGCCGTCGCCGCGATCAGCCCCGAGATCGCGCCGGACCAGGTCTTCTTCGGCGAAACCGCCGGCCACAGTTTCGGCCCGCCGATGCCGCGGCCGCCGAAATAGGCGCCGGTGTCGGTTGCCCAGGTGACCGCGAAGACGAAGACCAGCGCTTCGCGCCCGAGCGGCGCGTAGCGCAGCGACAGAAGCGACAGGCCGAAGAGGGCCGCATAAGCCACGCCGGCCGGCCGCCATGCCCGCGGGCTCGTTGCAGCGGCAACGATCAGTGAAACCGCGGCGACCGCGAAGCCGAGCGCGTCCTGTCCGAGGGCGACGAGCGCGATCG
>DASRGK010000023.1:0-54386 GCA_035651055.1 Bauldia sp. | reverse complement strand
CGGGCTGGTCGGCCGCTCGGGCGCCGGCAAGTCGACGCTGGTCAACCTGCTTCTGCGCTTCTACGACCTCGAAAAGGGCCGCATCCTGATCGACGGGCAGGACATTGCCGCGGTGACGCAGGAATCGCTCCGCCGCCAGATCGGCATGGTGACGCAGGACACTTCGCTGCTTCACCGCTCGGTCGGCGACAACATCCGCTATGGCCGGCCCGAGGCGGGCGAGGCCGAGATCGAGGAGGCGGCCCGCCTCGCCCATGCCGACGAATTCATCCCCGGCCTCGTCGATCCGAAGGGCCGCAGGGGCTTTGCAGCGCATGTCGGGGAGCGCGGCGTCAAGCTTTCCGGCGGCCAGCGCCAGCGCGTCGCCATCGCCCGCGTGCTTCTCAAGGACGCGCCGATCCTCATCCTCGACGAGGCGACCAGCGCGCTCGATTCGGAGATCGAGGCGGCGATCCAGGAATCGCTCTACCGGCTGATGCAGGGCAAGACGGTGATCGCCATCGCGCACCGCTTGTCGACGATTGCGGCGATGGACCGGCTGGTCGTTCTCGACCGCGGCAGGGTGGTGGAGGACGGGGCCCACGACGAATTGCTCCGCCGCGGCGGGCTCTATGCCGACCTCTGGCGCCGGCAGTCGGGCGGGTTCCTCGTCCTCGACGAGCCGGCCGCGGCCGCCGAGTAGGCTTCCCCGGGGGGTGGCGGGCCGTCGAAGCGCGGAACTCAGGCTTTCCGCGACAATGTGCGCATTTCTTGGCCCAACCCTAGACAAGGGCTAGGAGCGCTCGCTAAACAGTCCGCGGCCCGCAGACGCTAGGTGCGGGCCGGATTCGTTAGACCGACCCCGGGGAGCGGTTTTGGCCACCAGCGACACCGCCGATCATGGCGAGCCGACGCGGCGCGACTTTCTCTACATAGCCACGGGTGCGGTGACCGCCGTCGGGACGGCGCTGGTCGCCTGGCCCATCGTCGACCAGATGAATCCCGACGCGGCGGCGCTGGCTTTGGCCACGATCGAGGTTGATATCGCCTCGGTCACGCCGGGCATGTCGCTGACGGTCAAGTGGCGCGGCAAGCCGGTCTTCATCCGCAACCGCACGCCCGAGGAGATCGAGGCGGCGAAGGCGGTGCCGCTTTCCGAACTGAAAGACCCGGTCGCCCGCAACGAGAACGTGCCGGCCACCGCCAATGCCACCGACGCCAACCGCGCCGCCAAGGACAAGGAGAACTGGCTGGTCATGGTCGGCATCTGCACCCATCTCGGCTGCGTGCCGCTCGGCCAGCAGGGCGACTACGGCGGCTGGTTCTGCCCGTGCCACGGCTCGCAATACGACACCGCCGGCCGCATCCGCAAAGGGCCGGCGCCGGAGAACCTGGCGATCCCGAAATATGCGTTCATCTCCGATACCGTGCTGCGGATCGGCTAGGCCGGGGCGAGGGCAACATGGACGGACATTCGACCTACCAACCCAAGAGCGCGGCCGCGCGCTGGCTGGAAAGCCGGCTGCCGGTTCTCGGCCTCGTACATTCCTCCTTCATCGTCTACCCGACGCCGCGCAACCTCAACTACTGGTGGAATTTCGGCGCCATCCTGACCTTCATGCTGGCGGCCCAGATCGTCACCGGCATCGTGCTCGCCATGCACTACACGCCGGAAGCCACGCTCGCGCTCAATTCGACCGAAGCGATCATGCGCGACGTCAACTACGGCTGGCTGCTGCGCTATCTGCACTCGAACGGCGCCTCGCTCTTCTTCTTCGCCGTCTACATCCACATCTTCCGCGGCCTCTATTACGGCTCGTACAAGGAGCCGCGCGAGGTGCTGTGGATCCTCGGCGTCATCATCCTGCTCCTCATGATCGCGACCGCCTTCATGGGCTATGTGCTGCCCTGGGGGCAGATGTCGTTCTGGGCGGCGACGGTCATCACCAACCTCTTCTCCGCCATCCCGCTGGTCGGCAGGGCGATCACGACCTGGCTGTGGGGCGGCTTCGCCGTCGATAACCCGACCCTCAACCGCTTCTATTCGCTCCACTACCTGCTGCCGTTCATGATCGCCGGCGTGGTCGTCCTGCATATCTGGGCGCTGCATGTGCCGGGCAACGGCAACCCCACCGGCGTCCCGGTGAAGAGCAAGCAGGACACGGTGCCCTTCCACCCGTACTACACGGTGAAGGACTTCTTCGGTCTCGTCGTCTTCCTCGTCCTCTTTGCCTGGGTGGTCTTCTGGATCCCCAACTTCATGGGCCATGCCGACAACTACATCCCGGCGAACCCGCTGAAGACGCCGGCCCACATCGTGCCGGAATGGTATTTCCTGCCGTTCTACGCGATCCTCCGCTCGATCCCGGACAAGCTCCTCGGCGTCATCGCGCTCTTCGCCGCCATCGCGGTCCTCGTCTTCGTGCCCTGGCTCGATACGTCGCGGGTGCGCTCCGCGACCTACCGCCCGCTCTACCGCCAGTTCTTCTGGATCTTCGTGGTCGTCGCGATCCTGCTCGGTTATCTCGGCTCGCAGCCGCCGGAAGGCGTCTATGTCGTCCTCTCGCGCATCTGCACGGCCTATTACTTCATCCACTTCCTCATCATCCTGCCGGTGATCGGACTGATCGAGCGGCCGAAACCGCTGCCCGCCTCGATCACCGAGTCGGTGCTGGCGAAGGTCGGCACTCCCGCAGCCGCCGCGGCGAAGGGCTAGGTCCGATGACCCGCGTCCGCCTCTTCCTCGCGCTTGCCTTCGCCATCGGCGCCGTCACGCCGCTCGCCGCGGAGGAGGCGCCCGCCGCCGCCAACCCGACCAGCTTCCCACTGAAGGAGCCGGAGCCGCAGCGCTGGCCGTTTGCCGGATTTTTCGGCCGCTACGACCAGGCCCAGCTGCAGCGCGGCTTCCAGGTCTACAAGGAAGTCTGCTCCAACTGCCATTCGCTGAAACTGGTGGCTTTCCGGCACCTCGCCGAGGAGGGCGGCCCCGGCTTCACCGAGGAGCAGGTGAAGGCGCTCGCCGCAACCTACAAGGTCCCCGATGGTCCGAACGACGCCGGCGACATGTTCGAGCGTCCCGGCCGGCCTTCGGATCATTTCCCGAGCCCGTTCCCGAACGAGCAGGCCGCCGCGGCCGCCTATAACGGCGCCGCTCCGCCCGACCTGTCGCTGATGGCCAAGGCTCGCGCCGCCGAGCGCGGTCCGCTCCTCACCATCCTCGACTTCTTCACGCAGTACCAGGAGGCCGGGCCGGACTACATCCACGCCCTGCTTACCGGCTTCAACGAGACGCCGCCGCCCGGGCTGAAGGTGCCGGACGGCACCTATTACAATCCGTATTTCCTCGCGGCGCCGTCGATCGCGATGCCGCCGCCGCTCACTGACGGGCAGGTCAACTACGCCGACGGCTCGCCGCAGACGGTCGACCAGTATGCGCGCGACGTCGCCGCCTTCCTGATGTGGGCGGCCGAGCCGCACCTGGTCGCGCGGAAGCGCGTCGGCTTCGAGGTCCTCATCTTCCTCCTCGTCTTCGGCGGGCTCATGTACCTGACCAAGCGCAAGGTCTGGTCGAACGTCGCGCATTAGACGGAAGGCGTCGCGCGGCCTGCCGCCCCTTATCGTTTCGCTCTCGTCGTCCTCTGCGGAACGCGGTGGATCGATCGAAGGCAGGCACGGCCCGATGACCGGGCCGGCCCGGGGGTGGCTCCGGCCCGCTCGCCGTCATGCCGACAGGGTCGGTCGCTTCGGCCCCGGCGTGCTATAGCGAGGGAAGCACTTACCCACCAACATGACCGCGGCATTCCTCGGCATCATCGGCGGCTCCGGCGTCTACGACATTCCCGGCCTCGAAGCGGCGGAGTGGCGGAGCGTCACCGGCCCGTGGGGCGAGCCTTCCGACGCGATCCGCACCGGACGGATCGGCAAGACTCGCGTCGCCTTTCTTCCGCGCCACGGCCGCGGCCACCGTTATTCGCCGACCGACATCAACTACCGCGCCAATATCGACGCGCTGAAGCGGATCGGCGTGACCGATCTCGTCTCGATCTCCGCGGTCGGGTCGCTGAAGGATGACCTCGCGCCGGGCACGTTCGTCCTCGTCGACCAGTTCATCGACCGGACCTTTGCCCGCGCCAAGAGCTTCTTCGGCGCGGGCTGCGTCGCGCATGTCTCGATGGCCCGACCGGTCAGCCCGCGTCTCGTCGCGCGGATCGCTGCCGCCGGCGAGGCCGAGGGCATCGGTTGCCGCCGCGGCGGCACCTATGTCGTGATGGAGGGCCCGCAGTTCTCCTCGCTCGCCGAGTCGGAACTCTACCGCTCGTGGGGCGCCTCGGTGATCGGGATGACCAACATGCCGGAGGCGAAGCTCGCCCGCGAGGCCGAGATTTCCTACGCGACGGTGGCCATGGTGACCGATTACGATTCGTGGCATCCGGGCCACGATGCGGTCGATGTCGCGGCGGTCGTCCGCGTGCTCGCGAAGAACCGCGACCGCGTCCAGCGGCTGGTGGCGCGGCTCGCCCGCGACTTTCCCGCCGAGCACGAGCCCTGTCCGATCGGCTCCGACCGCGCCCTCGACAACGCGATCATGACCGCGCCGGGCGCGCGCGATCCGGCGCTCCTGGCAAGGCTCGACGCGGTCGCGGGCAGGGTCCTGCGGCGCGCCTGACGGGATGCGGTTGCGCCGCCGGAACCCCGCGGAGTAGCCTGCCGCGGTAATCAACCGGGGGTGACTGACATGCTCAGAATCGCTCTGTCGACGGGCCTTTGCCTCAGCGCCGCGGCTTCGGCCCTCGCCCAGGACAAACCGAGCTTCAAGGAACTGATCGGCAGCGGATACGAGATCAAGGACGTCTCGTTCGTTCCGACCGACGCCCTGAAGCCGATGGGCTACCCGCCCGATACCGGCGCCGCGGTCCTGGTCACCCTGCAGAAGGGCGCCTCGTCCGCGGTCTGCGGCTTCAACGCCAGCAACTGGTCGAACCAGGCCGCCGCGTCGCTGGAAGGTACCAGCCAGTGCGACGTCTACAACAAGTGACGGGGATGGCGGGCGCCGACATCAAGGCGCTCATCCGCACGATCCCTGACTATCCGAAGAAGGGCATCCTCTTTCGCGACATCACCACGCTCATCGCCGATCCCGTCGGCCTGAGGGCGGCGATCGACGGACTGGTGCTGCCTTTCCTGCGGGAAGACATCGATCACGTCGCCGGCATCGAGGCGCGCGGCTTCATCCTCGGCGGCGCCGTCGCCCACGAACTCAATCGCGGCTTCGTGCCGATCCGCAAGAAGGGCAAGCTGCCGTCGCGGACGATCGGCCAGGAATACAGCCTCGAATACGGCGTCGATACGATCGAGATTCACGCCGACGCGATCCGCGACGGCGACCGCGTCCTCCTCGTCGACGACCTGATCGCCACCGGCGGCACGGCCGAGGCGGCGATCCAGCTCATCCGGCGCTCGGGCGGCCTCATCGTCGCCGCCGCCTTCGTCATCGACCTCCCCGCGCTCGGCGGTGCCGCGCGGCTCGCCGCTCACGACGTGAAGGTCCACACGCTGGTCAGTTTCGAGGGACATTGAGGATGGCGGACTTCCACATCTATATCGGCTACCGCACCGTCTCGTCCTGGTCGCTGCGCGGCTGGCTGCCGCTCCGCAAGACCGGCGTTGCCTTCGAGGAAACGCTGATGCGCTACCGCGTGCCGGAGGGGAAGGCCGCGCTCAACGCCGTCTCGCCGACGGGCAAGGTGCCGCTCCTCGTCCACCGCCGCGACGGCGCCGAGGTGAAGGTCTGGGATTCGCTGGCGATCGGCGAGTATCTCGCCGAGCTCTTCCCGGCGGCGCGGCTCTGGCCGGCCGACCCGGTGGCGCGGGCCTATGCCCGCTCGGTCTCGGCCGAGATGCATTCCGGCTTCCGGGCGCTCCGCGAGCACCTGTCGATGGCGCTCCTCGAACGCATGCCGAAGACGGTCGACGATCCGGCCGCGCTTGCCGACATTGCCCGGGTCGCGGCGCTGTGGCGTGAGGCCCGCGAGCGGTTCGGCCGGAAGGCCGGCGGCCCCTATCTCTTCGGGCACTTCACGGTGGCCGACGCCATGTACGCGCCGGTCGTCACCCGCTTCCGCACCTACGCCACCCATATCGACCCCATGTGCCACATGTACATGGAGACGATCCTCACCGACCCGGACTTCCGCGCCTGGGAAGCGGCGGCCGAGGCTGAGCCGCCGATCGACCCCGAGGTTCCCTGACGGGCCGCGGCCGGCAGCCGCGGACGTGCCTCGACGCCGGGCCGGCATCGCTTCGCAACCCCCATGAAAGTGAACGGGCCGCGGTTTGTGGGCAGCGCAGCACGGCGCTAAGCTTCGCCGTGGACGGGCGGACGCCACTCCCTGCACAACCCCATGCAAACGAGGCTCGACCCCATGAACCGAACGCTTTTCACCGCGGCTGCCGCCGCGGTCGCGCTTGCCCTTGCCGGCCCGGCGCTCGCCGCCGACGCGGTGCCCCAGAACGATCTTCTCAACGCGACCCTCTGGGTCTCCAACTCGGTCGAATACAAGGCCAACAGCGAGTCGATGTTCCAGCTCGCCCGCATCCGTCTCGACCAGGCGCTCGCCGACAAGAGCTGGAGCGCCATCGGCCAGACCGGCGCCGAGAACCTGCCGCCGGCGATCATCGCCGACGTCGACGAGACGCTCTTCGACAATGGCGGTTACGAGTCCTGGCTGGTCAAGGCCGGCAAGGACTATTCCGGCAAGACCTACGACGCCTGGACCAAGGCGATGGAGGCGCGCGCGGTTCCGGGCGCCGTCGATTTCCTGAAATACGCCGACTCGAAGGGCGTCAAGATATTCTACGTCACCAACCGCGACGCCACCCAGGAAGAAGCGACCCGCAAGAACGCCGAGGCGCTCGGCTTCCCGATGGGCGGCAACGTCGACACCTGGCTGATGTCGAAGGAGAAGGAGGACTGGACCTCGAAGAAGGGCACCCGCCGCGATTTCGTCGGCAAGGAGTACCGGGTCCTCCTCCTCCTTGGCGACAACTGGGGTGACTTCTCCGACGCCTATAGCGGCAGCGAGGCCGACCGGCTGAAGGACTACGAGGCCAACAAGGCGCATATCGGCCACGACTGGATCGTCATCGCCAATCCCGAATACGGCTCGTTCGAGTCGGCGCCGTTCCTCGGCGACTACAAGAAATCCGCCGACGAGCGCCGCCGGTTGAAGATCGACGCGCTGCCGGCCTGGAAGGGCCCGGCGGAATAGGGCGGCTGGCGGCGGGAGTCCGGCCGGGCCCCGCCGCGTCCCTTTCCCGGCGCCCGCGATGGCCGAGCCCGCCCGCAACCTCGTCCTTGTGCATAGCGAGCGCCTTCAGGACGTTTCGGACTACGAGGCCATCCGCGAGCGGATGGCGGAGCGGGCCCCCGATGTCGAGGTCTTCATCGCCCGGAACGCGCGTGCCAACCCGGTGACGCGGCGTTGGGCGGTGGGACGGCCGACCTTGGTCTTTTCGCCGATCGCGATAACCGGATTCAGGCCGGAACGCGGGCGCATCGTTGCAGGGAGGGCGATGCCCAAGATCGAGGAGATGCGCCGGCTCGCCGCTGCGGGGGTCCGGGTGCCGCGCTTCCGGCTGGTCGAGCCCGAAACCCGGCTCGACGAGGCCGACTGGGGCCCGTTCACCGTGCTCAAGCGCGACGTCGGCAGGCAGGGCCTCGGCGTGACGCTGTCGCGCACGCGGGACGTGCGCTGGGTCGATCCCCGATCCTGGCCCGCCGGCGATCCGCGGCGCGGCCGGCGCATGGTCGCCCAGGTCTTCGTCGACACCGGAACCTACCCGTCGATCTATCGCGTGATGACCGTCTTCGGGCGGGCCGTCTATTCGACCGTGTCGCGCTCGAAGCGGGCGCGGCCCGATCTCGATCCCGCCGGCGCCGAGCCGATCGATATGTCGATCGCGGCGACCGTCGAACGCGACCTCCGGATGAGCTATGACATGGAAGTCATCCGCGCCGCGGAGGCGATCTATCCGGCGATGCCCGACATTCCGGTCCACGGGGTCGACATCATCCGCGAGGCCGCGACCGGACTGCTCTATGTGCTTGAAATCAATCCGAGCGGCCTCACCTGGCACATCTCATCCGACCTTGGACGTTACCGTATGCGGACCTACGCCCTCGATTTTCCGGGGCAGTTCGGCGCGCTCGATATCATCGCCGACGCGCTGATCGAGGCGACGCGGCGGCTGGCGGAGTAGGGGCGGGCATGTCCGAGCGAGCAACTGCGACAGCGGGTCAAACAGTGGGAGCCGTCGACATCGATGGGTTACGATTGCCGTTGATAGTTCATTCCCACATTCCGAAGACAGGCGGGTCTGCCCTCAACAACCGCCTGTTCTACAGGTGGTTCCCGCTGTCTCAACAGCTGGGTCTGTATCGGCTTCCATTTACAGCAATGGCGCGTTTTGCGCCGGAAGGCGATGGGAAGCTGAGCGGAAAGCGCTTTGTGAGCGGTCACATTCCCGTCGGCTATTTTGATAACATAACGAGCGCAATCTACGTCTCGCTCTACCGGGATCCGGTTGAGAGAATTCTGAGCTTTGCGAGCTTCGCCGTTGCGTCGAAGGACCATGGCGCGCTCAAGCTGTTCGACACCAATTTGAAACCGCTCGCGAAAAGCGATCCGGATCGATTTCTGCGGGTTCTCCTAGGAAACAACGTCATAGCGGTTCGCCAGTTCAATCTGATGACCAGGCTCTCCGCTGGCCGACCCTTCTTGACCGGAGATGCAACCAGCGATGACGATCTGACCGTGGCGCTCACGACGTTGGGAAGGCCAGATTTTCGGATCGGCCTGCAGGAGGCATTCGATAAGTTCGTTCTACAGCTCCGCTTCGAGTTCAACTGGAACGGGCCAGAACCAAATCCTTCCACGCTAGATGTCCCGCTCGACGTGGTTGAGAAACGATTAGACTTCCGCATCAGGCAGAGTGACTTGCGTAGTTCCACCGTCGACTGGTTGCGCGCTGAGCAGACGATCGATCTTCGCTTCTATGAACTCGTCGCCCGCCGCGTTGAGGAACGTTCGGCGAGTCTCGTTATAGGTGCCGCAAGCGAGTCTGCGGCAAGTTGATGCATTTCCGGCGACGGATAATAGGTATTCGACGTACGGGGTTGCCCGCGCCCGCCCGTAAGGACGGCCCTTCCATTGCGCAGAAGGGACTGCGGCATTCCGGCCTGCGAGACACACGACACGAAAAGATCGGCGGTCGACAGCACCGACTCCAAAGTCGCCTCGTCAATCAGTTGAGGGAACTTCATGGAATCGCCCTCGGGAGGGCGTGTCGAGAACCAGAAGAGTATCTTCGGAGGGGTGAGGCGCTCCATGAGCACTGAATAGCTTGCTATCCATCGCTGGCGCGCGTCGCCAATAACCTCAGCGAACGCGCGGGGATGCCGGATAGCCAGAAACCGCAGCAGATCATGTGCGAAAACGAATTTTCCAAGGCTTGGATCGCCCGCCAGTTCGTAGAGCTCCGCGCTGATTGCGTGAATGCGTGCGTTTCGCAAAGGGTTCACAGTGAAGAAGCGATTTGAAACTGATCGCCCGCTCATCACCTGAACAACGACAACCTTTGCTCGATTGCAGGCGGCTATAACGTCGCTTTCGTTAGCAAAGAAATCCGGTCCGGCGCCGCCCGTTCCGAAATTGTCAACCGGTTGGGCAAGCCGTGCTTCCAGAAGCTCAGGGTAAGGGTACTCGACATAGCGACCGAAGGTCTGAGCCGCACCGATGCAGGCTGCTATGGGCTCCGGGCTCTCGGGAGGGTGACCGCGGTAGATTTGCCCCTTGGAGCCGAATCGAAACGTGCGGTACGTGATGAAGCCGTCGTCGGCTCGCCCGTAAGTCAAGGCGGTTAGTCCATCTCTGTTCAGAGTATTGGCACTTCTGACGGTTACATCTCACACGTTGAACTTGAACAGCATGATGTCCCCGTCGGCGACGACATAGTCCTTGCCTTCGTCGCGGGCGCGGCCGGCCTCGCGCGCCGCCTGCTCGCCGCCGAGCCGGATGAAATCGTCGTAGGCGATGGTCTGGGCGCGGATGAAGCCGCGCTCGAAATCGGTGTGGATGACGCCGGCGGCCTGCGGCGCCCGGGCGCCCTTCTTAATCGTCCAGGCGCGCACTTCCTTCGGACCGGCGGTGAAGAAAGTGATGAGGCCGAGGAGGTCGTAGCCGGCGCGGATCAGCCGGTCGAGGCCGGGTTCCTTGAGGCCGAGACTGTCGAGGAACTCGCGCTGCTCGGCGTCGGGAAGCTGCGCCACCTCGGCCTCGATCGCCGCCGAAATGACGACCGCGCCGGCGCCTTCCCGCTTCGCCATTTCCTCGACCCGGCGCGAATGGGCGTTGCCGGTCGCCGCCGCCGCTTCCTCGACATTGGCGACGTAGAGGACCGGCTTCGCCGTCATCAGGCCAAGCGCCTGGAACGCGGCGCGCTCGTTCTCGGCGATCCGGGCAAGGCGGGCAGGGCGCCCGGCATTCAGTTCGGCGAGCGCCGCGTCCATCAGCGCCACCTCGATCCTGGCCTCGCGGTCGCCGGTGGCCGCGCGTTTCCGCGGCTGGACCACGCGCCGCTCGAGGCTGGCGAGGTCGGCGAGCATCAGTTCGGTGTTCACCGTCTCGGCGTCGGCGACCGGATCGACCCGGCCCTCGACGTGGGTGATGTCGGTTCCTTCGAAGGCGCGCACGACATGCACGATGGCGTCGACCTCGCGGATGTTGGCGAGGAACTGGTTGCCCAGTCCTTCGCCTTTCGAGGCGCCGCGCACCAGCCCGGCAATGTCGACGAAGTTGATGCGGGTGGGCACGATCTGCGCCGGCTTGACGATGGCCGCAATCGCCGCGAGCCGCGGATCGGGCACCGCCACCTCGCCGGAATTCGGCTCGATCGTCGCGAACGGATAATTCGCGACCTGCGCCGCGGCGGTTCGCGTCAGCGCGTTGAAGAGGGTCGACTTGCCGACGTTGGGCAGGCCGACGATGCCGCAGCGGAAACCCATGAAGTTACAGAACCGTCGGATTGTTTGGCCGAGCGCGGGGGACTTGCGTCAAAACACGCTCATCGGGACGTTGCACTATCAGAGACCGTTTCCGACGGCCAGTCGCCCGCTGTCTCGTAGCGCTGACCCCTCAGGGCGCGCGCCAAGCTCAAGCGCGATCAGGCCAAGAATCCACTGGGGAGGTTCATCCCGGCCCGTTCGGCCTTCTCTTGGAGGCGTTTGACCTGTCTGCTGGATAAGGAAATCGTCACATCGGTCATGGCGCTGGTTCCCCGAGAGGCGAAAACGAGTTTCCCGGCCTCGGCCGGAAACGTCGAGGGTGCAGATGAACCATTGGTTACGCATCCGCAAGCGCTCTCCGACCTCTGCCGAACAGAACGCTCGCCCCCGTGGCGAGCCCGCCGCGGCGCGCTCCGCCCTTTGACCTGCCTCAACCCGGGAAGCGGAAGCCGGTGACAATCTGTCCCGAATTGGAGGATCTCGTCATGAAAGCCCTGGTCGTCTGGGGATCGACGCGCGGCGGCACGCAAGGCATCGCCGAGATTGTCGCGCAGCAGCTTCGGGAAAGCGGCGTCGATGCCGTCGCGACCGATGCCGCGTCGGCGCGTGCTCTTGACGGTTACGACGCGGTGGTGGTCGGCGGCGCCCTCTATGCCAATCGCTGGCATCCGGCCGCCCGCCGTTTCATTGCGCGCAACATCGCGGTGCTGCGGACGAAGCCGGTCTGGTTCTTCTCGAGCGGCCCGCTCGATGTTTCGGCGGACGGCGACCTCATCTCGCCGACCAGGGAAGTGAGCGTCCTCATGGAGCGGGTCGGCGCCCTCGGGCACGCCACCTTCGGCGGCAGGATCGAGCCGAACGCGAAGGGCTTTCCGGCCTCGGCGATGGCCAAGAAGCACAGCGGCGACTGGCGGAACCCGGGGCGGGTCCGCGCGTGGGCCGCGTCCGTCGCCTCGGCAATGCCGGCCGCCCGTCCGGGCGCGCATCGCGAGCCGCCCGGCCGTTCGCTCTGGCGGCTCGCCGCCTGTGCCGGCGGCGGCTGGGCGGTCCTGGCGGTCCTCGCCTTGGCGGTCGCCGCGATCATGCCCGGGACCGGCGGGAACGTCCTCCACGCCGTCCTTGCGCTGGCGGTCTTTGCTCTCGCTTCGGTCTGGTATTTCGGGGCGCGCGGCGCGCGCGAGCCGCTCATTGCTGCGGCGGTCTTCGCGATTGCTGTGGCGGCGCTCGATGCGATCGTGATCGCCGGCATCTACCGCGGCAGCTTCGCCATGTTCGCCAGCGTCGGCGAAACCTGGCTTCCCTATCTCTGCGTGTTCCTGGCGACCTGGATCACCGGATCGATCATGGCGATGATCCCGACCGAGCGGGCGTCGGGGACGGCGCCGCTCAAAGGCCGAACAGCTTCCTGAGCTTGCCGGCGAGCGGGCCTTCCCGACCCGCCGGCTTATCCGGCTCGGTCTTCTTCGCCACAGGCTCGCGCTTCGCGGCGGGCTTTGCCTCCTCCGCGTCCGCCGCCTCGGCGGCGGTTGCCGCATGCAGGCGGTTGGCGAAGGTATTGTCCTTGCCCTCGGCAAGCAGCGGCGCGTTCTCGGCGATGGCGTCGATGAGCGGCACCGCCCATTCCGCTTCGCCCTTGGCAAAGTCGTGGAGCACGTAGTGCGGCACCGCTTCCTTGACGCCGGGATGGCCGACCCCGATCCGCAGCCGCCGGTAGCCGTCGCCGATGGCGGCGGTGACCGAGCGGAGGCCGTTATGGCCGGCCGCGCCGCCGCCGAGCTTCATCCGCGTCTTGCCGGGCGGCAGGTCGACCTCGTCGTGGATGACGAGGATGTCCTTCGGTTCGAGCTTGTAGAAGGCGCGGGCGGCCTCCACCGAGCGGCCGCTCTCGTTCATGTAGGTGAGGGGCTTCAGCAGAAGCACCTTCTCGCCGGCAAGCGCGCCTTCCGCGACCTCGCCTGAAAAACGCCGCCGCCACGGCGGGAAACCGTGGCGGCGATGGATGGCGTCGACGGCGATGAAGCCGATATTGTGCCGCTGCCTTGCATACTCCGGTCCCGGATTGCCGAGACCGACGATGAGCAGCATGGGAAGCTCCGCGGTGACGCGACTCCGCTACTTCTTGCCGGCGGCCGGCGCGCCCTTGGCCGCGGCAGGGGCCGCAGCGGCCTTGGCGTCGCCGCCCGCAGCCGGGGCGGCAGCGCCTTCGGCCGGCGCGGCCGCGGCGCCTTCGCCCTCCGCACCCGCCAGGGCGGCGGCTTCGGCGGCGGCCTTGGCGGCAGCCGCGGCTTCGGCGGCGGCGCGCATCTCTTCCTTGACGCCGGCGGGCGCGGCGATGGTCGCCACGGTGAAGTCGCGGCCGGTGATCGTCGGCCGCACGCCTTCCGGCAGCGGAACCTTGGAAATGTGCAGCGAGTCGGTGATGTCGAGCCCGGTCAGGTCGGCGACGATCTTCTCCGGGATCGCGTCGACCGGGCAGGTCACCTCGATGCGGTGGCGTACGATGTTGAGCACGCCGCCGCGGCGGATGCCGGGCGCGGCGCTCTCGTTGATGAACTGGACCGGCACCTCGACCGTGATCCGCGAGCCGGGGGTGACCCGCAGGAAGTCGACATGGACCGGCCGGTCGCTGACGGGGTCGAGCTGGTAATCGCGCGGAATGACGCGGACCTTGTCGCCGGCAACGTCGATGGTTGCGACGGTGGTCAGGAAGCCGCCGCCGTGAATCTTGAAGTAGACGTCGCGGTCGGGAAGGCTGATGCTGACCGGAGGTTCCTTGCCGCCGTAGATGACGGCGGGGATCATGCCCTGACGACGGACGGAGCGGGCGGCCCCCTTGCCCACCTTTTCCCGAACCATCGCCGTGAGCTCGTACGTAGCGCCCATCGGACGACTCCTTTTCAATGTGGAAAGCCGCGTTGCCTCCAGGGGTGTCGGCGCGGCGCGGCGGATATAGACGAGCGGGCAGGGCAAGGCAAGTTCGCGATGATTCCGCCGCGCAATCCCGCCGTTTTCGGCCTGAAGGTCAGGATCAGGCAGCTTCCCGGACCGGTGGTCGACGCCATTCGCCGGCTTCTCGACCGGCTGCTCGGCTTCACCGCCTTCAACGCCATCTACGCCCGTCTGCCGCCGTCCGACACCGACAATTTCGCGGCGACCCTGCTAGCCGGCATGGACGTTCGCGTCGAGTGGGACGGCGCGCCGAAGGAGACGGTGCCGCTCACCGGTCCCCTGGTGGTGGTTGCGAACCACCCGTTCGGCATGGTCGAGGGGATGGCGCTTGGCGCCTTCTTCTCCGCGCTCCGCAGCGACGTGTCGGTGATGGTCCTCCACCTCCTCTCGGCGATCCCCGAATACCGGGAGCGGCTCATCTTCGTCGAGCCGCGGCCCTCGCCGAAGCGGCGCATGCAGAACGCCGCCGGCTGGATGAAGGCGCTCCGCTGGCTGGGCGATGGCGGCGTGGTCGCGGTCTTCCCGGCCGGCCTCGTCGCCCGCTACGACTGGCGGCGGCGGAAGCTCGTCGACCGGCCGTGGAGCCCGCGGGTCGCCGGCCTCATCCGCCGCTCCGGCGCGACGGTGATCCCGGTCTGGTTCCACGGCGGCAATGGCTGGCTGTTCCAGGTGCTCGGGACCGTCGCGCCCGGTCTTCAGGACGCGCTCCTGATGCGCCAAATGGTCAACAAGCGGGGCGCGACGCTCCGCGCCGCGCTCGGGACGCCCATCGCGCCGGAGCGCCTTGCGGCGTTCCCCGATGACGCGGCCGCGATCGCGTTCCTCCGCGCCGAGACCGAGAAGCTCGGCCCGGATGGTGCCACCCGTCCGAGTTTCCGCTAAGCGGCGATCTGGCGAGGCGTCTCGGGATCCGCGACGGTCATGACGACGTTGCCGCGCTTCCTGCCTGTGTCGACATAAGCATGCGCCTCGGCTGCCTCTGCCAGCGCGTAGGTGCGATCGATCACGGGCTTGAATTCGCCGGCCTCGGCGATCCGCGCGAGATACTGAAGATGTTCGGCACGCAGTGCCACCACGCCCGAGATGACCTTCTTGCCGCTGGCCTTCGACGGCCGCCCGAAGCCAAGCACGTCGGACAATGTTCCCAGCACGATGATCAGCTTTCCTGCCGGCTTCAGTACCGGCTCGCAGCGGGCGAAGGGTGCGGTGCCGGTCGTGTCAAGGATGATGTCGTAGGTCACGCCGCTCTTGGCGAAGTCCTCTTTCGTGTAGTCGATGACCTTGCCGGCGCCGATCGAGAGGACGAGCGCCTGATTGGCGGTGCTGGTGACCCCGGTCACCTCGGCGCCGAAGTGTCGGGCAATCTGTACCGCGGCCGTCCCGACTCCGCCGGAAGCGCCGATAATCAGAACCTTGTCGCCGGACTTGACGGCGGCCTCGTCGCGCAGGAAGTAGAGCGCGGTCGTTCCGCCGAACGACAGGGCGGCCGCTTCCGCGAACGTGAGGTTCCGAGGCTTCGTCGCGATCAGCCCGTCTTCCGCCATGGTTCGATATTCCGCGTGCGCGCCATAGCTCGCGCCGGGGAAAGCGAAGACCTCATCGCCAACTTTGAAACGCGTCACCGCCTTGCCGACTGCCTCGACGACGCCCGCCAGCTCGGTGCCGAGGATCGGTTTCCGCGGTCCGAAAATGCCGAAAGCCAGCCGGCCCATCAGCCCGAACCCGCCCGGCATGTGGAGGCTCCGCGCGCGCCAGTCGCCGGTCGTGACCGTGGTCGCATAAATCCGGATGAGAACCTCGTTCTGCTTCGGCGAGGGCTTAGGAACCTCCGCCAGCGCAACGACGCCGGGCGGGCCGTATTTCGAGTACACGACGGCTTTCATCTTCTTGTCTCCTGACGGAATTCTCCCGCGGCCGGATCGCGGCGGAGGCGGCAGGGCAAGCTCACCCACGCGGCCTGTCTTTCGCTTCGATCCGAGGCCGAGGGAATTCAGCGCGCCGGTTCATGCCCATCGACTTCGGCTGCGTCGATGGCTCTTTGACTCAAGGGTCTCCGCGCAAAAGGCGGGAGGGAGCCGGACGGGTGAATGACTGCTCCGGTGCGGTCAGACTACACGCGCGCGCCCTATCTGGCCATGAGCGTCCGCCCCTGGGATCGTCCTACGCTCCGGCCAGCTTCACCATCGTGCCGATATTGCCGGTCACCGGCGCGGCGGCGAAATGCCCGTCGGCATCGTGCACCTCCATCGGGATGCCGTGCGCGGGCCGGAGCGTCAGCTGCACGATGGCGTCGATCCGCGCGCCCGGCACCACCGTCAGCCGGAAGCGCTGCATGATCCGCGCGATCGTCAGCTTCAGTTCGAGCGTGGCGAAGCTGTAGCCGAGGCAGAGGCGCGGCCCGGCGCTGAACGGAATGTACTCATACGGGTCGGGGCGGATGTCCCGCCAGCGCTCCGGCAGGAAGCGGTCGGGCTCGGGGAAGACCGCAGGATCGCGATGGCTCCAGAAATGGCTGAGGATGATGTTGTCGCCGACGTGGAGCGGCATCTTGCCGAGCCTGGTTTCGGCGAGAGGCGAGCGGAACGTGTAGGCGACGGGCGGCATCAGCCGCATCGATTCGCGGATGACGCCGTCGAGGAGGGGGAGCCCGTCGATCGCGTCCTCGTCCGGCGGCCAGCCTTCGATCGCGGCGACTTCCCCGGCCAGCGCCGCAGCGACCTGCGGATGCTCCGCGATCAGGAACAGGGTCCAGGCGAGCACGTTCGCCGTCGTCTCGAAGCTTGCCGCGTAGAGGATGACGCCGTGCGCGACGAGGTCCGCCTCGGTCATCCGTGTCTTGCCGGAATCGAAGACGCGGATGAGGTTGGAGAGCACGTCGCTTCCCGGCGTCCGCGTGCGGCGGTTGCGCTCGATCGCTTCCTTGGTCGCCTTCTCGATCTCGACCGCCTGTTGGAGAAGCGCGTGGTAGGCGGTCCCCGGCACGTTCAGGAACAGGAACGTCCGCCGCGTCGCCGAATCGAGTTCGAGCCAGCGCTCGATCATGAGGCCCAGTCTGATCGAGGCGGCGAAGTCCTCGTTGCCGAAGAGGATGTGCGCCGCCACCCAGTTCGAGAGCGTGCGCATCTCGCGGTACATGTCGACCTCGCCGCCGACCGGCCAGCGGCCGATGATCTCGTCGATCAGCCGCGCCATCGGCTCGGCATAGCTGGCGACCGCGCCTTTCAGGAACGGCGGCTGCATCAGCCGGCGCTGGGTGCGGTGCTGGCCGCCATGCATGGCAAAGATGCCGAGGCGGATGCGGCGTTGCGCCGAGCCCTTCGGCCCGCGCACGACCTGCCCGGTCGGGCGGTAGAGGTCCGGCTGGCTGAAGACTTCGCGGTTATATTCGCCGCCGAGCGCCAGCACCGTGCGCCGGCCGCCCTTGACGAAGGGCAGGGGATTGCCGAACGCGACCAGCGGTCCGAACGCCGCCTTCGCCTCGGCGAAGCAGGCGAGCGGATCGCGTAGGTAGCGGTAGTACCAGCGCCAGGCGGCGGCGCCGCGGATTTCGGGAGGAGCCGTTGCCATTCACCCGCTCGCGTGACGGCCAAGGATAGCACCGCCGCGGGGCCGGAGGGCTACCTTCACGCGATACGAATGAAACTCGCAGCGCGTCCTTCGAGGCCCGACCGCTTCGCGATCGGGCACCTCAGGATGGCGGGGTGGGTGATCTGCAAGAAAGAGGGTTGGCTTCGCTTGCTCGGGGCGGGGAAGCCGCACCGATTCACTAACCCCGCCATCCTGAGGTGCCCGCTTGCTTTCGCAAGCGGGCCTCGAAGGACGCACCTGTTCCGCGACGCCTAGTCGAAGAGGCTGGACACCGAGTGCTCGTTGGCGATGCGGTCGATCGCCTCGGCCATCAGGGGCGCGATCGGCATGACGCGGATGTTCCTTGCCGCCAGCACCGCCTCGGTCGGCTGGATCGAGTCGGTGATCACCAGTTCCGTGAGTTTCGACCCGGTGACGCGGGCGACCGCACCGCCCGAGAGCACGCCGTGGGTGATGTAGGCAAGCACCGAGGCCGCGCCCTTTTCGGCAAGCGCCTCGGCGGCGTTGCAGAGCGTCCCGCCCGAATCGACGATGTCGTCGAAGAGAATGCAGTGCCGGCCTTCGACATTGCCGATGATGTTCATCACCTCGGATTCGCCCGGCCGCTCGCGGCGCTTGTCGACGATGGCAAGCGGCGCGTCGATACGCTTCGCGAGAGCGCGGGCGCGGACCACGCCGCCGACGTCGGGCGAGACGACCATGACATTGTTGGTGTCGTGGTGCTCCTTGATGTCCCGCGCAATGTTGGGGACCGAGTAGAGGTTGTCCGTCGGGATGTCGAAGAAGCCCTGGATCTGGCCGGCGTGAAGGTCGAGCGTGAGCACGCGGTCGGCGCCGGCGCGGGTGATGATGTTGGCGACGAGCTTGGCCGAGATCGGCGTGCGCGGTCCGGGCTTCCGGTCCTGGCGGGCATAGCCGAAATATGGGATCACCGCCGTGATGCGGCGCGCCGAGGCGCGGCGGAGCGCATCGATGATGATGAGCAGCTCCATCAGGTTGTCGTTCGTCGGGTAGCTGGTCGACTGGATGACGAACACGTCCTCGCCGCGGACGTTCTCCATCACCTCGACGAAGATTTCCTGGTCTGCGAAGCGCCGCACCAGGCACTTCGACAGCGGGACTTCGAGATAGCGCGCGATCGCCTCGGCGAGGGCGCGGTTGGAATTGCCGGATACGAGCTTCATGGGGAGCGGTCCTGCGACCGGACTGCGGCGTCGGGGCGCCTTGTAGCAACCGCGCCAGTCCGAAGCAAACCGCCTTTCCGGCTAAGGACTTACCGCACCTGCAAAGCGAGCGGCGCGGCGGAAAGCGGTTGTGGCGCGGCGGCGGTCGTCAGATACGTGCGGCCGAGGCAGAGCGCCGTCTCCGAATCGCTGTCCATCAGGATCATGTGCGCGAAGAGCACCATGTCCGGGACGATCGGCTCCGGGTTGCCGGCATAGAACATCGGCCATTCCATCCAGCTCGGCGCGAAGCGGGCGCCGAGGCTGTAGCCGCAGGCGTTCAGCCGGTGCGGGGCAAGGCCGCGCGCATCCATTTCGCGGGCATGGGCGTCGAACACCTCGCCGAAGGTGCGGCCGGGACGCATGGCTTCCTCGACCGCGGCGAGCGCCGCCTCGGCCGCTTCCTGCAGTTCGAGATGCCGCTTGCGCGGTCGGCCCACTACGACGGTCCGCATCAGCGCCGCGTGGTATTGGCGCCAGACGCCGGCGAATTCCAGCGTGATCTGGTCGTCGGCATCGAGCTTCCGCCGGCCGGTCTTGTAGCGGCAGAGGAGCGCGTCCGGTCCCGAGCCGAGGATGAAGCCGTTGCCGGGATAGTCGCCGCCATCCTTCAGGATCGAGCCCTGCATGGCGGCGAGCACGTCGGCCTCGTCGGCGCCGCTGCGGATCACCGCGAGCCCGGCAGCGAGCGCCCGGTCGGCAAGCTCCGCGGCTTTCCGCGCATACGCGATCTCCGCAATGCTTTTCACCACGCGCAGCTTCGGCACGAGGCGCGACGCGTCGGCGAGCGTGGCGAAGCCCGCGAAGGCGGTGTCGACGGCACGGCCGTTGGCGGCGGTGAGACCGTGCGTGTCGTATTCGATGCCGAGCCGCTTCCCGGTGAGGCCGAGATTGCGGCACAGCTCACGGAGCTGGGCGGCCGGCGTCGCGTCGGCGCGGTCGACCCAGAGCCGGATGTCGTCGATGATCGAGGTGTGCTGCGCCTGCCGCAGATCGGCGGCGCGGGTGAGCAGCGTCATGCCGCCGTCGGCCTTGAGCACGAGGCACTGGAAGAAGCAGAAGCCGAACGTGTCGTAGCCGGTCAGCCAGTACATGCTCTCCTGAGCGAAGAGGAGCATGGCATCGAGACCGGCTTCTCCCATCGCCGCCTGCGTCCGCTTGAGCCGCCGGGCGAACTCACTTAGTTCGAAGTGTATTGCCATGCTCGCCATTTGGCCGGGCGCCACGATGGCGCGCAAGCCGGTTCTCACCCGTCATCCCCGCCTCCCTACCTGTCATCCCCGCGAAAGCGGGGACCCAGTATCCGCGGCGCTGGAAGCGGCGTTTTCAGCTGGTCAGGAAGAGGAAGCGCTTGTCCTAGGTGGGACTACGCCCTTACGCTGTTTCCGGACCGTGGCTGGTGCTCAATCCTGCTCGCACCGCTGCTGGCCACATTCCCGGCCGGCTCGTTTGCTGGTTCCCCGCATTGGCGGGGATGACAGTCTGCCGGGTCACTCCACCAGCACGATCGCGGAGAGCATTCGCCCGTAGTCTGGCTCGCCGCGATGGGTGGCTCGGCGGTAGGAGAAGAAGCGCTGCTCGTCGGCGTAGGTGCACAGTCTCATGTCGTCGGCGGCGAGCCCGGCGCGGACCAGCCGGCCGACGATATAGCCGGGCAGGTCGAATTGTGCGTGTCCCGGCCGCGGGGAGGCGATGAAATACCGCTCGCTGGCGGCGTCGGCGGCGCGGAATTTGTCGACGAGGTCGGTTCCGACCTCGTAGTTCCGCTGCGAGATCGTCGGGCCGAGAACGGCCACCATGCGGTCGCGCCGGGCGCCGAGCTTCTCCATTGCCGCGACCGTCGCCTCGACGATGCCGGCGAGCGCGCCCTTCCAGCCGGCATGGGCCGCCCCGATCACCCGCGCCGTGCCGTCGGCAAAGAGGATCGGCCCGCAATCGGCGGTGCCGACGCCGAGCGCGATCCCGCGCTTTTTGGTGACGACGCCGTCCGCCTTCGGCCCTTCGCCCGGCCGCCAGGCCTCCTCGACGATCGCCACGTCGGTGCCGTGCACCTGATGGGGCGTCGCCAGCCGCGAGGCGCCGACGCCGAGCGCGCCGGCGGCGCGCGCACGGTTCTTGAAGACGAGCCCGCGGTCGTCGCGCGATCCGACGCCGCAGTTGAGGCTTTCGTAGATGCCCTGTGAGACGCCGCCCTCGCGGGTGAAGAAGCCGTGGCGGACGCCGTCGAGCGCCTCGAGCAGTCCGTGGGTCAGGACCGGCGGCCGGATGAGGTCGGCGCTGACGGCGACGCTGGCGGGACGAAGCATCGACTCATTCTCCTTCGCCGCGAGGATGTTCACCGAATATGGGCAAGGCAAGGCCCGGCTGCGAGATCGCCATCGCCTTGAAAAGATCGCCCATCGCTTCGAGCCCGGCGAGCCGTCGCGCCGCCTCGGCGATGGCCGCCGCCGTTGCCTCGTCCTTGCCGCGGGCGAGCCGCTCCGTCCGCTCGATCAGACCCAGCCGGCCGAGGAACTCGCCCTGCGTCAGCAGCGGTCCGGCCCTGGCGCCGGCGGCCTCCGCCGCGCGGCGGAGCGCCCCGAAGTCGACATGCGCCGTCAGGTCGGCTTCGCCGGGATGGGCGAGGAGGTCGTCATATCGGTGCTTCCGTACCGCCTGCAGCGTGTCGCCCGCCGCCGGTCCCTCGTAGCCGTAGTCGATGACGAGCGCCGCGCCGCGCTGCGCGGCAATGCGCGCCGCCAGCGCCTGCATGATCGCCTGCGCCGCGGGCGACGTTTCGACGACAGCAGCACCAACGTTCAGTGCAGCTCGAAGTGTCCTCTTCTCGTCATCCTCCGGTTTCGGCCTTGCCTCGCCGGAGGATGACGACGGGTGGGGATGTGGGTCGGCAACAACCGGTCCCAGCCCAAACACCAGCTCCCCGTCGCCACCCAGCCCCACCATCCGCTCCGCCCAGCCGCTCTTCGTCCGCACGAACTGATGCACCGGCAGCGCGTCGAAGAACTCGTTGGCGACAGCGATCAGCGGGCCGTCCGGCAGCGTTGCGTCATCGTCGTGCCAAGCCGTCGCGACGTCCCGCAGCGTCTCGCGCTGGACCGCGCGCAGCCGCCGGCTTGTCTCGACGAGATGCACCTCCGCCGCCGCAAGGAACGCGGGCCGGACGCGCGCCGCCCGCAGCAGGTCGGCTATCAGCGTGCCGCGGCCGGGTCCCAGCTCCGCCAGCACGAAACGCTCCGGCGCGCCCATCGCTTCCCAGGTCGCGACCGTCCACGCGCCGATCAGTTCGCCGAACATCTGGCTCACTTCCGGCGCGGTGATGAAGTCGCCGCCGCGGCCGAACGGCTCCGTCGTCCGGTAATAGCCGTGCTCCGGGTCGCCGAGGCAGATCGCCATGTATTGGGCCACGCTGATCGGGCCGCCGGCGCGGATCAGCGCTCTCAGCTTCGCGGCAAGCGCGCTCACCCCGCGGCGGCAGGCCGCCGGCGGACGGCCCAGATCATCAGCCCGATGCCGAAGAGGACCATCGGCAGTGACAGAAGCATCCCCATGGTGATGCCGCCGGGCAGGTAGCCGATCTGGATGTCGGGCTCCCTGAAGAGCTCCGAGATGATCCGGAAGGTCCCGTAGAGCGCGGCGAAGGCTCCCGACACGAACGCCGGCTGCGCCAGTTTCCGGTAGCGGTGGGTGAGCACGCGGAGCAGCGAGAAGAGCACGATGCCTTCGAGGAGCGCCTCGTAGAGCTGGCTCGGATGGCGGGGGATCTGCAGCGGGTCGGCGGGAAAGACCATCGCCCACGGCACGTCGGTGGCGCGGCCGTAGAGCTCGCCGTTGATGAAGTTGGCGAGGCGCCCGAGGAACAGGCCGAAGGTCACCGAGGGGGCGATCGCGTCGGTCAGCGAGAAGACCGGAATCTTCCTCACCAGCGCGAAGACGATCATCGCGAGGATCGTCCCGAGGAAGCCGCCGTGGAACGACATGCCGCCGGTCCACAGTTCGAAGATTTCGAGCGGGTGCGCGGCAAAGCGCGGCAGGTCGTAGAAAAGGACGTAGCCGATGCGCCCGCCGAGAATAATGCCGAGCGCGGCATAGACGACGAAATCGTCGATATCGCGCGGCGTCATCGGAGCGCCGGCGGGACCCCAGAGAACGGGATTGGCGACCAGCTTCTTGGCGTACCACCAGCCGAGGAAAATGCCGACGACGTAGGCGAGCGCGTACCAGCGGATGACGACCGGGCCGACCGCGATGAGGACGGGGTCGATCGCCGGGAAGGGGATGGTGAAGAGCATTCGGGTTCGCGCGCCGGCTGTCGGATGTCACGTGTCGGATATCAGAATAGCGCTTTCTTTGCAGTCCGCTTACTATCCGTCATCCGTCATCCGACCTCCGATCTCCGGCATCCGTTTCCATGACCCAGACTTCCAACCGCCTTTTCGACGAACTGGCCAAGCTGATGACCGATGCGGCGAGCGTTGCCGACGGCGCCCGCCGCGAGGTCGAGACGGTGGTCCGCAGCCAGGTCGAGCGCTGGATCGCCGACATGGACCTCGTCAAGCGCGAGGACTTCGATGTGGTGCGCGAGCTCGCCTCGCGGGCGCGGATCGAGAACGAGAAGCTCGCCGCGCGCGTCGCAGCGCTTGAGGCCAGACTCGGGATCGCGGAAGAAAAACCGGCCGCCGTGAAGCGGGGGAAAAAGAGCGGTCCGCCGGCCACCGATTAACGGTCTGTTAACAAGTGCGGGCAGGGCCAAGGAATAGTGGCCCGACTCGAACGTTTCGGCCTATATACTGATTCTCCAAGCAGATTCGCCCCGGGATACTTCCTCCCGGCAAGGGAAACGGTCGCATGACCTTGACGGACGTCGATCTCGAACGCCAGTCCAATCCCGTCGATGCGATCGAGCATATTGCGGCACTCAATGACTGGACGTTCGAGCGTGCCGGTGAGGACGAGATCACCATTTGCGTCGGCGGAACCTGGGCCGAATACAATGTCTCGTTTTCCTGGCTGGAGGAGCGCGACGCGATCCATCTCGCCTGCGCCTTCGACCTGAAAGTCCCGGAGCCGCGGCGCATGGAGGTGATGCGTCTTCTCTCCGCCGTCAACGAGCAGCTCTGGATCGGGCATTTCGATCTGTGGAGCGAGGAGGGGGCGGTGATCTTCCGGCAGGCCCAGCTGCTTTCGGGCGGCGTCGAGCCGAACACCAGCCAGGTCGAGCGCCTTCTCGTCGCTGCCATCGACGCCTGCGAGCGCTATTTCCAGGCCTTCCAGTTCGTCGTCTGGGCGGGCAAGACCGCGCCCGAGGCGCTGGAAGGCGTGATGTTCGAGACGGTCGGCGAAGCCTGAGCCGCCGCCGCCCGGTCTCGCTTTCCTCCGGTTTGGGCTAGAACTCCTGCGTGGCGGAGCGGGCGCAGGCCCGTCCGCCCCAAAGAATCGCGAGTAGCCAGATGTCGCTGTCCGACGCCTTCACGCCGCAATCACCGCTCGTTCTCGTCGGCGTCGGCAAGATGGGCGGTGCGATGCTCGCCGGCTGGCTCGCCCGCGGTCTCGACCCGAAGGCCGTGGTCGCCGTCGATCCGGCGCCGCCGCCCGACAGCCTCGCGATCATCGCGAAGGCCGGCATCAGGTCGGTCGCGGCGCCGCCACCGGCGACCGCGCGCGTCATCGTGATCGCGGTGAAGCCGCAGATCATCGCCGGCGTCCTGCCGAAACTCCGCGCCATGATCGGCAGGGACACGATCATCCTGTCGATCGCCGCCGGCGCGACGCTGAAGAATCTCGCCGACGGTCTCGGCGAGGCCGCGATCGTCCGGTCCATCCCCAACACCCCGGCGCAGGTCGCCCGGGGCATGACCGCGGCGATCGCAAACGAGCGGGTGGGGCCGGCGGAGAAGGCGCTCGTCGCGCGGCTGCTGGAAAGCATCGGCGAGGTCGCCTTCGTCGAGGAGGAGAGCCAGATCGACATGGCCACCGCAGTCTCCGGCTCCGGTCCGGCTTACGTCTTCCTGCTCGCCGAGTGCCTGATGGAAGCCGCGATGGCCGAGGGTGCGTCCCGCGAGGTCGCCTCCCAGCTCGCCCGGCAGACGATCGTTGGCGCCGCGGAGCTTCTCCGCCAGTCCGACCTGCCGCCCGAAAAGCTGCGGGAGAACGTCACCTCGCCGAACGGCACCACCGCCGCGGCGCTCGCCGTCCTCATGGCCGACGGCGGCATGGCGGCGCTCCTCAGGAAGGCGGTGCACGCCGCCCGCAAACGCTCCGAGGAGCTCTCCGGCTGAACCGCCTCGCGGTCCGCACAACCTTGGCGAAGGCGAGGCGCGCCCTATATCAGGTCTGGTAACGTTAACCAGAGGTTATTAGATGAAAAGAACGTACCTTCTGCTTGCTTCCGCACTGCTTTTCGTGGCCCCGGCCTATGCCGCGGGCGGTGTCGGAGCAGCCCTCCAGAGCGCCGCGGAGGCGACGAATAACAAGAATGTCGGCGGCTTCATTTCCGGCACCATCTACGGGAATACCAGCAACCCGAGCGGCAAGGGCAACGGCGTTCTGCCGTCCGAGTCGCCGGGGCCGTGGGCACATGGAACTCCGGGCGATGGCCCGACACTCCCCGGCGGATCGATGGGCGATTTCATTTCCCCGGCCACATCGAACGGGAATTCCAATTCCAACTTCGCCAACGACAAGAATCCCGGCCCCGACTTCGTGAAGTAATCACGTCGGCCGGAACCGTCAGGCCGCTCCAACTCGGGGCGGCCTTTCCGTTTCAGGAATCGGCGATTCTTCCACATTGCCTTTTCCGTCCGGAACCTTCAGCTTTGGCGCAGACATCAGCCGTTCGACCACGACCGCCGGATGTCCAGCTCGATAGAAGGGCTGCGACGATCGAGCGACATGAGGGGTCACTGGACCTTGCCCAGACTGGCCCCCTGTTGTGTCCGGCGCTGGCGGCGGACGGTTGAAGCGCCGGTCGCCGGACCAGGTGAAATCGGCCAGAGAGTCCGATCGCAAGAGCAGGAGTGACGCCCATGGCACGCAAGAGCACGCCCCGACGCCCGCGCCAGAGCAAGGCAAGCTCCGGCGCGTCGCCGCACGACCGCGCCATCGACGCGTTGCTGGCGCTCGCGGCCGCGCGCGACTTCTCCCGCATCACGCTTGCCGATATCGCCGCCGAAGCCGGGCTGAGTCTGGCCGAGCTCCGCGCCGTCGCCGACGGGCGCTTCTCGCTGCTTCGCGATTTTTCGCGCCGCATCGACGAGGCGGTCCTCGCGAAAGGGCCGGCCGAGGGCGAGGAGCCGCGCGACCGGCTCTTCGACATCTATATGCGGCGCTTCGATGCCCTGCAGCCCTACCGCGCGGCGCTGCGGCGGCTGTCTGCCTCCGCCCGCCGCGATCCGCTTCTCGCGGCCGCGCTCCACCGCCTCGCGCGCCGGTCGCAGATGTGGATGCTGGCGGCCGCCGGCGTTTCGCGCGGCGGCATCGCCGGGCGCGTGACCGGCGAGGGCATGGTGCTCCTCTATGCCGACGTCATGCGCACCTTCCTCGACGACGAGGATCCCGGCCTCGCCCGCACGATGGCGGCGCTCGACCGCGGCCTGACGCGCGGCGAGACCTGGGTCGGCTGGCTCGACCGGCTCTGCTCCTTCCTCCCCGATCTCGGAGGGCGGTTGAACCCGCGGAGCGCCGGCGCCGACGCTTGAGATTCGGCCGCCCGGCATGCTAACGCGCGTTCCCGCACCGGGGAGCGCTGCATCATGGCCGGACCGGCCCCGCCGATCACCTTCGACGATTTCCTCAAGGTCGACATCCGCGTCGGCACGATCGTGGATGCGCAGCCCTTCCCGGAAGCGCGCAAGCCCGCCTACAGGCTCGTCATCGACTTCGGTCCCGAGATCGGCCGCAGGAAATCCTCCGCGCAGATCACGAAGAACCACCGGCTCGAGGAGCTGGTCGGCCGTCAGGTGATCGCGGTGGTCAACTTTCCGCCGCGCCAGATCGGCAAGTTCATGTCGGAGGTGCTGACGCTTGGCCTGCCCGACGGCAGTGGCGAGGTGATGCTGCTCGGACCCGACCGCAGCGTCCCCGACGGCGGCAGGATGTACTAGGCCGGGATCGTCACCGTCGCCCGCAGGCCGCCCATCGGGCTCTTTTCGAGGACGATGTCGCCGCCGTGGCTCCGCGCGATGTCGCGGGCGACGGAGAGGCCGAGGCCGGTGCCGCTCTCGTCGAGATTGCGCGCCGCGTCGAGCCGGTAGAACGGCTTGAACACCGCTTCCAGCTCTTCCTGCGGCACGCCCGGCCCGTCATCGTCGACCGTGACCGTCAGGTGGCCGCCCTCGTGGACGCCGGCAACCGTGACCTTGTCGCCGTGCCGGCACGCATTGAGGACGAGGTTGGCCAGGCAGCGCTTGAAGCCCTGCGGACGCACCGTGACCAGCGCTTCGCCGGTGAAGCGCACGTCGGTCCGGTGCCCGGAGATGCTTGCCTCGGCGGCGATCTCGCGGAGCAGCGCCTCGATGTCGGTCGGCGCCGAGTCCTCCTCGCTGTCGCCGCGCGCGAAGGCGAGATAGCCCTCGAGCATGCGGTTCATGTCGTCGACGTCCTTCTGCAGCGCTTGGACGTCGGCCGAGTCGCCGATCAGGGCAAGCTGCAGGCGGAACCGCGTCAGCACGGTACGCAGGTCGTGGCTGACGCCGGCGAGCATGGTCGTGCGCTGCTCGATCTGCCGCTCGACGCGGTGCTTCATCTCGTGGAAGGCGAGCGTCGCATGCCGCACCTCGCGGGCGCCGCGCGCGGTGAAGTCGGGGACCGCGCGTCCCTTGCCGAAATCGTCGACCGCCGAGGCGAGGCGGAGGATCGGCCGGATCTGGTTGCGCAGGAACACGATGGCGATGGCGAGCAGAACCAGGCTCGTCGCCACCATCCACAGGATGAAGATCAGCGAGTTCGAGGCGTAGGTCTGGCTGCGGCGGGCGAAGACCCGCAGCACCTTGTTGTCGAGCTGGATGCGGATCTCGACGAGGTTGGAGCGGCCGACCGTGTCGATCCAGAACGGCTTGCCGATCTGGCGGGTGATCGCCCCGCTGAGCGTCCGGTCGAGGAGCGAGAAGAACGGCTTCGGCCCCGCCGCCGGGAGCGGCGGGTCGAGGATCGAGACGTTGAGCCCCATGCGGTCGCGGGCGATGCGGAGCATGTTCTCGCTGCCCTGGTCCTGCGGATAGGTTTCGAGGATGTCGACCAGCGCGGCGATGTCGCCGACCACCGCCTCGGCAAGCCGCGCGGTGACCGTGCGGTAGTGCTCCTCCATGAAGACGAAGGCGACGAGCGCCTGGAGCAGAACCACCGGCGCGATGATGATGATGAGCGAGCGCGCGAAGAGGCCCTTCGGCAGCCAGCGTGTCAGCCGCCGGGCGAAGCGGCCGTAGGCAGCCCGCATCCGCTGGAGCGCGGGATAGCGGAGCGTGAAGCGCTCGCCGTCGAACATCCGCCGGAAGCGGGGGTTGCCGATGAGCGGTACGTCCATCGTCCTCCCCCTCGGCTCAGATGGCGAGGCGGTAGCCGATGCCCCGCACGGTCTGGAGGAACATCGGATTGGACGGGTCGGCTTCGATCTTGCGGCGCAGGCGGTTGATCTGGACGTCGACCGTGCGCTCGGCGGCGGGGCCGTCGCCGGCGGTAAGGTCGCTCCGCCGGACGGTCTCGCCGGGCGAGGCGGCGAACACGGCGAGGATGTCGCGCTCGCGGTCGGTGAGGTGGATGAGTTCGGTGCCGCGGCGCAGCTCGCGGCGCTCGCGGTTGAACGAGAACGGCCCGAAGCGGACCTGCTCGATCAGCGGCCGCGCCGGCTGGGCGCCGCGGCGGAGGATGTTGTTGATGCGGAGCAGCAGCTCGCGCGGGTCGAACGGCTTCGCCAGGTAGTCGTCGGCGCCGTATTCGAGGCCCCGGATGCGGTTCTCGATCTCGGCGCGCGCGGTCAGCATGAGGATCGGAACGTTCATGCTGGCGCGCAGGCCGCGCGTCAGGTCCATGCCGTTCTCGCCGGGCATCATCACGTCGACGATGAGCATGTCGAAGGTGAGGCCGGAGAGCCGCCGCCGGGCTTCCTCGGCATTGGCGGCGCTGGTCACCCGGAAGCCCTGGCCGCCGAGATAGCGCGCGAGCAGCGAACGGATGCGGCTGTCGTCGTCGATGACGAGAAGATGCGGCGCGTTGTCGTCGACCGCCGGACGCGCCGGAAGGAGTTCGCCGTCGCTCATCGCGGCGGCGACTCGATGAGGGTCGCCGCCTTGTCCCGCTCGCCGGCATTGATGATGCCGCGCAGGAACTTCAGGGCGCCGGCGCGCTCTTCGGGCGAGAGCGGCTCGAGCGCGGCGGCGATGCGCTCTTCCTGCGGTCCGAGCAGGCGGAGGGAAAGGGCACGGCCGGCGGCGGTCGGATAGAGGAGGCGCTGGCGGCGGTCCTGCGGCCCGGGAAGCTGTTCGATGAAGCCGTTGTCGATGAGCTGCTTCAGGACGCGGCCGAGGCTCTGCTTGGTGATCTTCAATATGTCGAGAAGGTCGGCGACCCGCATGCCGGGATGGCGATTGACGAAGTGGACGATGCGGTGGTGGGCGCGGCCGAAGCCGAATTTGGCCAGAACCGCATCCGGGTCGGAGACGAAGTCGCGATAGGCGAAGAAGAGAAGCTCGATGTAGCGGATCTCGGGCCGCTCCTCGAGCGAGAGCGGCAGCATGTGCGGCGCTCCGCCCGGATTTTCGTGCCCTTCGGCGCTATCGGTATCCGGTTTCAAAATTACGTAAGCCATGTTGACATATTTTGCCGGGATCGCTACAGAAGATGCGGTCGCGACGCAAGGTCGAGGCACGCGAATTCCTGCCGCGCACCTTCCTTCGATCCGCGCGAACATATCGGCGATCACGCCGCGACGCAAAAACGCATGTGCTTCCGTCGGCTTGGCGGAGGTTCTAGTGTTTCGGACCGGATCGGCGCCCATGAGGCCCGACCTTTGGGAGGATCGGAAGATGGCCGCGCAGCCCTTCGACAAACGTCCCGGCGTCATCTGGTACAATGGCGAGTTCGTGCCGTGGGAGAACGCCACGCTGCACGTGCTGTCGCACGGCCTGCACTATGCCAGCGCCGTGTTCGAGGGGCAGCGCGCCTATGGCGGCGTCGTCTTCAAGCTCGACGAGCATACCCGCCGGCTGCACGATTCCGCCCGCATCCTTGGCTTCGAGATTCCCTATTCGGTCGAGACGATCAACAAGGCCTCGCAGGAACTGCTCGCGCGGCAGGGACACGCCGACGCCTATGTCCGGCCGATCGCCTGGCGCGGCAGCGAGATGATGGGCGTCGCGGCGCAGTCGACCCGGATCAATGTCGCCATCGCGGCATGGGAATGGCCGTCCTATTTCAAGCCGGAAGAGCGCATGAAGGGCATCCGCCTCGACATGGCCCGCTACCGCCGGCCCGATCCGATGACGGCGCCGTCGAAGTCGAAGGCCACCGGCCTCTACATGATCTGCACCATCTCCAAGCACGAGGCCGAGCGGAAGGGCTATGCCGACGCGCTGATGCTCGACTGGCGCGGCCGCATCGCCGAGGCGACCGGCGCCAACATCTTCTTCGTCAAGGACGGCGTCATCCACACGCCGACGCCGGACTGCTTCCTCGACGGCATCACCCGCCGCACGGTCATCGACCTCGCGCGCAAGCGCGGCTACCAGATCGTCGAGCGCGCGATCATGCCGGAGGAGATGGGCAGCTTCGAGCAGTGCTTCCTGACCGGCACCGCCGCGGAGGTGACGCCGGTGTCCGAGATCGGCCAGTACCGGTTCAGGACCGGCGAGATCGTCCGTAACCTCATGGAAGATTACAGCGCGGCGGTCCTCCCGCGGCAGCCGGCAATGGCTGCCAACGGGTAGAAGTCGGAAGGCGCCGTTCTCGCCGAACGGCGCCGCGAACCCTCGGTCCCCGGGCGGGGCCGGGACGGTTCAGGAAGCCTGCAGTTCGACCGCCTTCGGTCCCTTGCCGTGCTTGTCCGGCTCGGTTTCGAACGAGATCCGCATTCCGTCGGTCAGCGCGGGAATGCCCGACCGTTCGACGGCGGTCACGTGAACGAAGACGTCCTTGCCGCCGCCGTCCGGCGTAATGAAGCCGTATCCTTTCGACGCATTGAAAAACTTCACAGTTCCGGTCTGACGCATTGATTGACCTTTTGGCTGGTGATCGGCGCATTGGCGCGCCGAGGCAGCTTTTCGGATCAGGGGATGGTCGGTTTGCTTGTCGCGGGGAGGTGGGAGCCGAGCCTCTTGGCGAGGCTGTGTCCGCAGCCGGGCACCGCCCGTGCTCTTTGCGATCTTCTCTCCCGTCCAGACCTTGGCCCGATGGTCTGCCTAGGTTCGGTTTATGCTCGAAATAAAGGCAGAACGCAAATCCGCCGCCGCCCCAAAAACCGGGCGCCCGATCGGTACAAACTTGCGTGAACGGCGTGACGGGCGGCCCGGCATCGCCTTAAATCCGGGGCAACGGATTTCTTCAGGAGGAGCCGGCCGATGACCGTCCAGGATCAGCGGGTGCCGCCGATCTCGCAGCAGATGATCGACCTCTATGACGAATATACCCACCTGACGCTCGACCGGCGCTCCTTCATGGAGAAGCTGACGCGGCTTGCCGGGAGCGCCGCGGCGGCGGCGGCCATCGTTCCGGTGATCGCGGCCAATCCGGCCCGCGCGGCGCAGGTCGCGCCCGACGATGCCCGCCTGACCACCGACCAGGTCTCCTATCCGGGCTCCGGCGGCAGCATGAGCGGCTATCTCGCGATGCCCGCCAGTGCGGGCGGCAAGCTCCCCGGTGTCATCGTCATCCACGAGAACCGCGGCCTCAACCCGCATATCGAGGACGTGACCCGCCGGCTGGCGCTCGAGGGCTTCGTCGCGCTCGCTCCGGATTTCCTGTCGCCCTATGGGGGCACGCCCGCCGACGAGAACGCGGCGCGCGATCTCTTCCAGAAGATGGACATGAAGAAGACGGTCGGGAACGCCGTCGCCACGGTCGCTTTTCTCAAGGCCGACGCGCGCACCAACGGCAAGGTCGGCGCGGTCGGCTTCTGCTGGGGCGGCGGCCTCGTCAACCAGCTCGCGGTGAGCGCGCCCGACCTCGCCGCCGCCGTCGCCTATTACGGTCAGCAGCCCGACCCGGCCGCGGTGAAGAACATCAAGGCGAAGATGATGCTGCACTATGCCGGTCTCGACGAGCGCACCAATGCCGGCATTCTCGCGTTCGAGGATGCGCTGAAGGCGGCGGGCGTGCAGTTCCAGATCTACATCTATGACGGCGTCAATCACGCCTTCAACAACGACACGTCGGAGGCGCGCTACAACAAGCAGGCCGCTGATCTCGCATGGTCGCGCACCGTCGCCTTCCTCAAGGACGTGCTCTCGTCGTGAAGCGCGGTCGGATCGCGATCGCCGTTGCCCATGTCGATGCGCGGGAGTGATCGCGCCGACGCAATGCGGAGGAGCCGATCGTCCGATCCGGCGTGTCGAGGTGTCGGAATGCGTGTCGGCAAATTAGCGCGATCTTAACCGGCAATCTCGATATACAATATTCCGCGCGAGCCGATTCGGGCTCGGCATCTAGCTAGGAGAAGCACTTTGGCCAAGACCGCTACTCGTAAGCCCGCCGCGAAGAAGGCTCCGGCGAAAAAGGCTGCTGCGAAGAAGCCCGCCGCGAAGAAGACCGGCGCGAAGAAGAAATAGCGTATCGCGTAAGCACTTCCGCTTTCGCCTCGCGGCCTGCTCTTCGGACGGTCGCGCGGCGAACGGAGGAAGCCCAGAGAGGGGCATCGCAAGGTGCCCCCGCTTCCTCCCGAAGACGAACACAAAGATGCGGCGCGCCTCGGGCGCGCTTTTTCATTTCCGCCCGGCGCTCTCCGCGAGAGACCGCGCCAGCGCCGACAGTTTCAGCACAGTGTTCCAGTTCCGCGCGGTGCCGGTCGTGGCGAGCGCCCGCTCGATCGCAGTCAGCGTCAGCTTCGATGTGCCGATGCCGGCCGGATAGACGACGTAGGCCGTCCGCCCGATCACCCGCGACATTTCCGGCCCCCTGATCGCGGCGGCCAGAGCATCTGCCGCGGCCGCCGACGGCGCCTCGGCGAGCGCCACCGCGACGAGGCGGGCAGGGGCGGATTTTGCTTCGCCGGGAAACGGATTTGCCGCGATCATCGCGTCCCATTCGGCCGGACTGCGCAGCAGGAAACGGGTCGCCAAACCCAGGGTTTTCCTCGTTTCTTCCTCGAGGAGCTTCTCCAGCGCCGCCGCCTTCCGCGCGCTCCGGAAGACGAGGTTGCCGCTGTTGAGGAGCGTGCGCGCATCATCGAGTTGGAGGCGGGCGGCAAGTTCCCGGAGGGCCGCCATGGCGACCAGCTTGCCGCCGACATTGACGCCGCGGAGGAGGGCGATGTGGACACCCACGCGATGCGTTCCCGGCCCGGTCGTCAGAGCTGCCGCGTCTCGCCCGCGGCGTAGGCGAGGACGCTCCGCTCGCTCGGCGCGGCGTCCTTCAACGCCGCCCGCCACGCCGCCATGTGCCCGGTCCTGCCGTGCGCGGCGAGCGCGTCCCAGTTCGACCAGCGCTCGGCGATGCGGAGCACGCCCGGCTCGACCGCGTCCTCGGCGAAGGCATAGAGGTGGCAGCCGTCCTCCATACGCGTCGCTTCGACCATCGCCCGGATCGCCGGCTTGAGTGCGGCGAATTGCGCGGGCGCAAACTTGAGGTGACCGACGACGAGGATCATGTTTCTCTTTTCCGGTTGGGCGCTGTCGCCCCGGGAGGAGACGCGGATGAATGCACCGCACCGCTGCGTCCGGGCAAGCCTGATCGCCGCGCTGTTCGCGTTGGCCGGCGAATCATTGCCGGCTGCGGCCGCGGCGCCGGTGAAGTGGAACCGGGTCGACACCGGGCAGGGCTGGACGATCGTCGTGCCCGAGGGATACGCGGTGAACCCATCCTATCGCTACGACCAGCTCGGCGCCGGCAGAACGATCGCCGGCACCGCGTTCACCGTTCCCGAGCGCATATGGAAGGGATCGAACCTCTCCGCCGACAGCTACCTCAGCGTCGAGGAGATACGGGGCGCCGCGAAGTGCACCGCGGCGCTCTTCCTTCCCGCCGGCGCCGAGGTGAAGAGCGTCACCGACAAGGGCCAGCGATACACGCTCGGAACCTTCGGCGATGCCGGCGCCGGCAATTTCTACGACCAGACCGTCTATGCGCGGGCGACCGGAGCCCGCTGCATCGGCGTCCGCTACTTCATCCACGCGACCAATATCGGCAATTACGATCCCGGCACGGTCGAGGAGTTCAACCGCGCCGGGCTCATCGCGCAGTGGGACAAGATCCGCCGCTCGATCAGCTTTCCCTAGCCGCCGATCTTCTTGCCCGCGGCAAGCGCCTGCATCAGCAGATTGATGAAGGCGCTCACCAGCGCCTGCTTCACCGGGCCATGGAGGAAGGGAAGCGGAATCGCCTGCATCAGGATCGCGGGCAGGTTTTCCTTCAGCGCAGAGATGATCTCGCCCGGCACCGCGGTGCCGCCACCGGCGGCGACCGCGAGGATTTCCTTCGGGACACGCCTTCCTGATGGCCCGCTCAGGTGCAGCCGGCCGCCTTCGCGATTTGGTCGCCGATCGCGATCAGGCGCTCGGCCACCGCGCGTATTCGCGGGAAAAGCGTCAACAGGAGAAGCGCTCCGGTGAGCACCGGCTTCGCTTCCGCCCAGATCGCGCAGAAGTTTCCGGGGGCGAGTTTTGCCGCCGCCGGGGCGGCGGCCGTCGCCCCTACCGCACCGGCCGCCATCAATGCCATCGGTTGCGGAACTGCCGCCTCTGCAGCGTGTGCGGCCTTCACGATATCCAGGGCTGCAGCATTCAGATCCAGGGTGTTCGCCATTTCGTTCCTCCCGTGCTTTCCGGACGCCTGCCCGTCAAGAGTGTATTATATCATAGATACAATTATTACGATTATCCGGTAGCGATGGGAAGTCCCCGGTGATGCGATCGGAATCCTCCCGCCAGCGTCCTGTCAGGAGCGTTGCGCGGCCCCTCGCCAAGCCTGCTCAAACCCCCCATATTCGCGTCATGCCTCCTCGCAAAACCGGATTCGGCGAAGCGCCCCAGGGGGCGTGGAGCGCCCCGCAGGTCCCGCCGGAGGCGGGCCCGAAGACAGGCCCCGGCGCGCCGGGGCAGAAGAAGGAACGTCCGCTGCGGACATCGCGCGGCACCTCGATGGGCGGCCTCGGCTCGGCCCGCGAGCGCGCCGCCGTCGGCCTCAATCCCGTCCCCGGCCTCGATGTCTCCCTGGAGGAGGCCGAGGCCCTGCCGAAGGGCGGGGTCACCGCCACGGTCGAGGCGCTGTCGGCGCTCATCGAAAGCGGCCGGCCGGAATTCCGCGACAAGACCTGGGTGCCGCACCGTCCGCCGCGGCCGGAGAAGTCCGAGGGCGGCATCCCGCTCCGCATCGCCTCCGACTTCGAGCCGAAGGGCGACCAGCCGACGGCAATCGCCGAGCTCGTCGCCGGGGTGAATGCAGAGGAGCGCGACCAGGTCCTCCTCGGCGTCACCGGCTCGGGCAAGACCTATACGATGGCCAAGGTCATCGAGGCGACCCAGCGCCCGGCGCTGATCCTCGCGCCGAACAAGACGCTCGCCGCCCAGCTCTACGGCGAGTTCAGGAGCTTCTTCCCGGACAACTCGGTCGAGTATTTCGTCTCCTATTACGACTACTACCAGCCCGAGGCCTACGTGCCGCGGACGGACACCTATATCGAGAAGGAATCCTCGATCAACGAGCAGATCGACCGCATGCGCCACTCGGCGACGCGGGCGCTCCTCGAGCGCGATGACGTGATCATCGTCGCCTCGGTGTCCTGCATCTACGGCATTGGCTCGGTCGAGACCTATACCGCGATGACGTTCAGCCTCACCGTCGGCGAGCGCATCGACCAGCGCCAGCTGCTCGCCGACCTGGTGGCGCTCCAGTACAAGCGCGGCGATTCCGATTTCCGGCGCGGCTCGTTCCGCGTCCGCGGCGACACCGTCGACCTGTTTCCCGCTCACCTGGAAGACCGCGCCTGGCGCATCAACCTGTTCGGCGACGAGATCGAGTCGATCGTCGAGTTCGATCCGCTCACCGGCCAGCGGCAGGGCGACCTCAAGTCGGTGCGCGTCTACGCCAATTCGCACTACGTCACGCCGCGGCCGACGCTGATCCAGGCGGTGAAGGGCATCCGGGAAGAGCTGAAGTTCCGGCTCGACGAACTCACCGCCGCCGGGCGGCTCCTCGAAGCGCAGCGGCTCGAACAGCGCACCCGCTTCGACATCGAGATGATCGAGGCGACGGGTTCCTGCGCCGGCATCGAGAACTACTCGCGCTATCTCACCGGCCGCCGTCCCGGCGAGCCGCCGCCGACGCTGTTCGAGTACCTCCCCGACAATGCGCTCGTCTTCGTCGACGAGAGCCACGTCACCATCGGCCAGCTCGGCGGCATGTATCGCGGCGACTTCCGCCGCAAGGCGACGCTCGCCGAATACGGCTTCCGCCTGCCGTCCTGCATGGACAACCGCCCGCTCCGCTTCGAGGAATGGGACCTGATGCGGCCGCAGACCACCTACGTCTCGGCGACACCGGGCGCGTGGGAGATGGAGCGGACCGGCGGCGTGTTCACCGAGCAGGTCATCCGCCCGACCGGGCTGATCGACCCGCCGGTCGAGATTCGCCCGGCGAAGAGCCAGGTCGACGACCTCCTCGGCGAGGTCCGCGCCGTGGCGGCGCAGGGCTACCGGGCGCTGGTCACCGTGCTCACCAAGCGCATGGCCGAGGACCTCACCGAGTACCTGCACGAGCACGGCGTCCGCGTCCGCTACATGCATTCCGACGTCGAGACGCTGGAGCGGATCGAGATCATCCGCGACCTGCGCCTCGGCGCCTTCGACGTGCTGGTCGGCATCAACCTTCTGCGCGAGGGTCTCGACATCCCCGAATGCGCGCTGGTCGCCATCCTCGACGCCGACAAGGAAGGGTTCCTGCGCTCCGAGACCTCGCTCATCCAGACCATCGGGCGGGCCGCCCGCAACGTCGACGGCCGCGTCGTCCTCTATGCCGACAAGGTCACCGGCTCGATGGAGCGCGCCATCGCCGAGACCGCACGCCGGCGCGAGAAGCAGGCGGCCTACAATGCCGAGCACGGCATCACGCCGGAGAGCATCAAGAAGTCGATCGGCGACATCATGTCCTCGGTCTACGAGCGCGACCATGTCACCGTGCCGGCCGGGCTTGCCGAGGAGGGCGCGCTCGTCGGCCATAACCTCAAGGCCGCCATCGCCGACCTCGAGAAGCGCATGCGCGATGCCGCCGCCGATCTCGAATTCGAGGAGGCGGCGCGGTTGCGCGACGAGATCAGGCGCCTCGAGCAGATGGAACTGGCCGTCGCCGCCGACCCGCTCGCCCGCAATCCCGGCGAGGGGAATGGCAGTGGCGGTGCAAGAAAGGGCGCCAATCCTCCTCCGCGAAGCGGGGGAGGGGGACCGGCAAAGCCGGTGGAAGGGACGGGAGCGGGCAACCCCGAAGGCCGCCCGCGCGACCCGACTTCACCCGACATCTGGAAGCGCCGCTATGCACCGGAAGAAGTCCCGGTCGACTCCGCCACGCCAAAGACCCGCGCGCGCAAGAATAGCCTCCAAGAGGCGAGGAGCGCCGAAGGCGCGACCGGGATCACTACGAATCGTCCAAGGAAGAATTCCTTGGACGAGATGACCATCCGCCGGACCGAGGTGCCGCTCGGCGGCAGGAGCAAGGTGGCCAGGCCTTCGCTCGACTACATGGGTCCGGGCACGGACCTCGAAGTCCCGCTCGGCGACAAGCCGCGTCCGGTCGGGCGCTCCATCGGCGGCCGTCCCGGCAGCGACGTGGGCAAGCGCGGACGTCGGTAGCCGCGCCAGGCGAAGCGTCGCGCTCAGGGGGCGATCGCGCCCTTCTGCGAGGTCCTCGGTGCCTTGGCCGTCCCGCGGATGCCGGCCGATTTGATGCATTGCGCGTAGATGTCCGTGCACTTGTTCTCGCAGAGTTCGCGGTCGGCGCGCGACAGCACGTTCGCGCCGCCGTTGGAGCGCTGGCAGGCATCGAGACACGCATTGTGGCTGGCGTCGCACGCAAAGACGATCGCCGACTTGTCGGGCTTGTCGTCATTGTCTGCGGCGAGCGCCGCGCCTGCGAGAATCACCGCGAAGGCGGCAATGGCCGGTCGCAATCCGAGGGACATGGCAGTTCCTCCGTCGTACCCCCCCCCCCAGCGAGGCTACCCTCGCGTCGCTCCGCCTGAAAGCGGGCGCCGGATAATCCAGGACGATGATGCCGGCGCCCGCGAGGCCGGGATGCGCGAGGAAGGGCGCGAGGGCGACCGCTTGCCGCGACGCCGGCATCCGCGTCGCGTTCGTGGCCGGCGACATCGGTGCGGATCGCGGGTCTGACCTGGGCTTCCGCCCGCCGTCCCTAGAACGCGATGCTGAGCCCGCCGCCGACCTGCGTGTGGGTGCCGATGGCCGGGCCGGTGGTGCTGACCAGGAACGCATCGAGCGACAGGCTGCCCTTCACCTTCCACCCGGCGCGGGCGCCGAACTCGCCGAACGTGTAGTCCCCGGCGCTCCCGGTCAGGCCGCCGAAGCCGGTGATGCTGGCGCTCACGTCGTGCGCGCCGCCGAAGGAGCGGCCGACCGCCGCCGACAGGGTGAAGTCGAGTTTCGGCGAGAGCTTCCGCGTCCACGCCACGCCGGCCTTGAAGAGGTTGGTCCGGTCGGTGGCGGCGGCAAAGCTCGCCGGGAACGGGTTGGCCGGACCCAGCGCCTCGCTGTAGGCGCCGACGCTCAGCCAGTTGCGGGCGAGCGTGGCCGAGAAGACCAGCTCGTCCGTCGGGCGCGGCGAATAGAGCATGCCGGCGCGCAGCGACAGCCCGGCGGCCGCGCCGCTCGCATCGCCCTCGCCGACGGCCGGCGCACTGCCGTTCAGGTAGCGGCGGGTGAAATGCATGTCGAGCGACGGCGAGCCCCAGGCGGCGACCTCGCCGAAGGGACGGAGGCCGGCGTCGCCGGGCCTGACGTAGCGGAGCGCCGCGTCGATGAGCGCCGCGCCGCTGACGCTGGCGCCGCCCGCCGATTGCTCGACATAGGCGGCGCCGCCGATGAGGCTGAACCCGTCGCCGAGATTGTACTTTCCGCGCGCCCCGAGCGTGACCGAGCCGGCCGCCGCAAACGCGCCGGCGTCGCTGCCGCCTTCCAGCGGGTCGACGAAGCCGAGCATCAGGTCGGCGGTGCTGGTGAGATGCGTGGTGATCCCGCTGTGCTCGCCGGCGACATCGCCAAGAGAGCCGTTGACGCTCCCTTGCGTGGCGAAGCCGGCGAAGCACGGGCCTTCAACATCGTCGTCGCAGTACTGGACGATGAACGGCTCGGTTTCGTTGAGCGGCGTGTCGGGCGTGACGGCCGCGCCGCTGATGAACTGGCCGTCGCGCGAAATGCCGGTCGCGGCGACGAAGGTGATGCCGGTCATCGGCACGCCGGCATCGGTCATCAGCTGCGTCAGGTCCTTCATTCCCGTCGATTCCGACCAGCGGAACGCCCGCGTATCGTCGCCGTAGTCCCAGCCGGGATTAAAGCGGGTGAGCGGGCGGTCCGCCGAGATGCCGACCGCGACCTTGCCGTTGTCGCTGACCCCGGTCGCGACCGCGTTGTCGTCGCCGGCGAGCACGCCGAGGTCGTGCATCGTCGTGTCGGCGACCGTCCACAGGACGGCATGCGAATTGTTGGAGCCGAGGCCCGCCTGGCCGGCGATCACCGAACCGTCGCCGGTGATAGCGGTGGCGATTGAGTTGAAGGCGAAGGCGCCCGAGTAGGTATTGAGGTCGGTGAAGGTGCCGCCGCTGTCGGGGCTCCACAGGAAAGCATGCCGTCCGCCAGCGAACTCGGCCTCGCCGACTACGAGGTTGCCGGTCGCGTCGAGGCCGAAGGCGCGCGAATAGCCCGAGTCCCCGACCGGCGCGCCGAGATCGTGGATGGTCGTGTCGCTCGCCGTCCAGCGGAAGGCGTGCGTCATGTCGAGATTGTCCGGGTCGTTGGTCGGGTCGGAGGGGAAGTCCGAGAAGCCGACGACCACCGAGCCGTCATCGGTCACATCTGTGGGAATCGAAGAAGCCGTCGCCTGCGCATCGACCCCGCCGAGCGCGCCGAGGGGCACCACGGGGCCGTCGTTGACTTGAAGATATGCCTGGAACGGCCCGCCATTGCCGTCGTCGAGGAAGCCGACGGTGGCGGGATCGCCCGATTGGTTGGTGGCGTTGCCGTTGGTGCCGCCGTCGCCCGTGAATTCCGCATCTAGAATCAGCAGGCGTCCCGTGTTGGACGGGAGGCCGAACCCGCCTTCGTGCGGTTTGTAGTGAAAGTGCGCCTTGAACGGCCTCGTGACGGTCGTATGGAGGTTCTCGTCGAAATAAGTGACCGTGCCGACGATATCGAGGTCCTGGTGGTGGTAGTCGGGGTCGGTCCGTCCGGCGATGGCGACTGTCGTGTCCTCGGGCAGACCCAGCTCGTCGATGACGCCATCCCGAACGTCGTCGAAGTTGCTGGCGCTCAGCGCCGCAACGGCTGGCTCACAGGCCCACAACAAAAGCACCGTTGCAGCGGCGCGGCGCATGAGTGCCGTCAGCCGGCGCTGAAATCGACCTTCCCGAATGCGCCCCGCGCAACGCGCCATAGCTGCACCCCGTCGCTGCAACTCCCAGACGAAAAAATCTGGCGCGGCGGCCGGGCCATGTCGAGTCGTTTATGGGTCGGGCGATGCGGATCGGCCTGACTGTTGCATCGATGCGACGCCGGGGTGCCGACGGTTCGCCCGCCCGCAGGGCGCCCCGCCGCCGCGTTGACCCGCGGACGTCAGGCGTTTCCGCCGCCGAGGGGGAAGACGGAGCCCCGGGCGCGGGCGCTCGCGCGAAGCCTACGGCTTCCCGCTCACCGTGATGCCGTTCCCGGAGCCCGAAATGACGCCCTTGTTGATGATCGTCACCGAACCGGTTGCACCCGTCACCGAAAGCCCGGTCGAGCCGGTGATGGTTCCCTTGTTGACGATCGTCTTCGACGCCGTGCCGGTGACCGTCAGCCCCACGCTCGATCCGCCGGTGATCGTGCCCTTGTTGATCACGCCGCTATAGGGCGTCGTCACCGCCACCGGACCGTGCGACCCGGTGATCACAAAGGGCGCGGCAAGGGCGCCGCCGCCGGCGAGGCCGAGCGCGGCGGCAAGGGAAAGCGCGGCGGCAAGAGAGAGCGTGAGCTTCATCGCACGAGCCTCCGGGCGCGGGTGTCGCCGGACCGTAGTCCATCCCCGCCGCGCCGCGCAATCGGTGGAGGCGCGGTCGGGATCGATACTTCTCCGCGCGGATCGAACGTGCAGCCGGCCTACTCCGCCGCCGGCAGCGACGCTGAATTGTAGGCGTAGGTTTCCCAGGTCGGGCGATAGTCGGCTCTTGCCTGGTTTCCCCAGACCGTCCAGCCGGGCCGCTCGCCGCGGGCGAACAGCTCGAGATACGGTCCCGGCGAGCACGCCTCGATGATCGCGTATTGCTCGTCCGGTTTTCGGCTGTGCTCGCGCTTGCGCGTCTCGATCATATTCACTTGGCTGCGTCCGGGTGGCAACGTCCGCGCGTTCTTGCCGCGCGTGCCGAACAGCAGCAGTTCGGTGACATTGCGGAAATAGAACCCGACGCCGCGGCCGTCCGAGCCGCCATCCTTCCTCACTTTATGCCAGACGATGTTGCCCTTGTAGGCAAACCCCCACGCGGCCATGACTTGCAGCGCCTCGGGGAGCAGGGCGTTCGGGGTCCAGAGGTACAAGTGCGCAGTGGGCGCCGCGACCCCTTCAATCGGCAATGCGCAAATATCTTCGACCGCCATGGTCGCGTAGCGCGCGAGACGCCGGTGCTCGGGCGCGACCTTGCCGGTGCGATTGGTAAAGCGCCACGGCGGGTCGGCGAGAACAGTCGGAAATCTCCTCCCACGAGCAAAGGCGGCAAAATCGCGGGCCCCGGCCCAACCGTCCTCTGTGATTCGGCTAAGGGTCATGGCTCTTGACGCGCTTTCGAGTGGTCCTGGCGATGGGAACGAAACGGGAACCTACACTAGGATCGGCTATGTCGTCCAGATAGAGTGTTGGCTTCATACCGATAACGAACACAGGACATCCACCGCCGGCGCCTCCCTGCAGCTTACGAAGGAGTTTGCTGAGGATTGTGGTTGTTGGACCGTAGCTGCTGCCCTTGCCGATTGCATTGAAGACGCTCTGCAATTCGTCGCAGCGGGTCACAATCACGCCGACGTCGGCAACTCGCAGCTCGAAGAGAAGACGAAAATTGTTGAGGTCCCGATCGTAAAACTCGGTCTTGTTATTCCATTCCAGTTCGAGAGCGATCTTTCCTTTGAAGCAGTCAACCTCGTGCGTCGGGCTTTTTATTTCCTGCGCGCTACCTCCTGTCTTGACAACGATGCTGGTGTCAAATTCCTGCGGCTGCCAGCCAGCCGCGCGGAACAGTCGGTCCATCCGGATCGCGACAAGGCTCTTCCCGCCGCCCTTCGTTCCAACCTCGCCGATGTCCGATCGCAGTATTCGGAAACTGCTCAGAATTGAGAGAATGTCAGCCCATTCATCTGGGTAAGCGCCCCTAAGAATGGGAATTGCGTTCCGCCACTGATGAAATTCGTAAAGAGCACCCAGGTGCTCAGGCAACAAAAGCTGCGCCGAATGCCCCGAATCCCGCATGTCCGAAGGGTAACGAAGGCGCCAGGTCGGATCTAGGGTCAGTCTTTTGCTTCAGCCAACGGTTCAAGCCACAACGGCGCCCTCTCACGCTTCGCAGCCGCTTGGGCGAAGAGATCAAGAATTTCCCGCTCATAGAAGCCGGCTGCCTGAAGGACTCTGATGGCCGATCCCAGAACTTCCGTTGCGATTTCCATCTTGTTGGGATTGGCCATGTAGGGCGGTCGTGCCGTCATCTTTCTCCTCCCGAGGGGTCAGACGCGCGCATGCAAGAAGCATGATTCTTGTGTGCCGCGCTGCTCACCGCAAGATATCGAGCCGGGGAGCAGCGACACCGGCTCCGCCGCCCCGCTACCCCCTGCGCGCCATCACCGCGTTCAGCGTCGCCCGGACCCGGAAGCCGATCGTCTCGTAGAGCCGGATCGCGGCGGTGTTGCTCGCCCAGGCGTGGAGGTACGGCGTCTCGCCGCGGTCGAGCAGCCGCCGCGTGACGTGGACGGAGAGGAGGCGGGCAAGGCCCTTGCCGCGGAAGTCCGGGTGCGAGCAGACGCCCGAGACCTCGGAATAGCCGTCGACCTTCATCCGCTCCCCGGTCATCGCCGCCAGCCGGCCGCCGATCCTCACCCCGAAGAAATCGCCGAGCGCCTGGGCGCGGAGCGTGAACGGCCCCGGCCGCGTCAGCGTCGCCAGTTCGAGCATTTCCGGCGCGTCCGCCTCGCTCAGTTTCTCGATCCGCGGATCGGCGACCGGGGCGGGCGGATCGGCCAGCACCATCTGCACCACCGGCGCCGCGACCACCGGGACGAAGCTGGGCGGCACGGCCGGCTCGTCGGCTTCGAGCTGGACGATCTCCTCGCCGGGTCCGGCGAGCGCGCCGAGCGCGGCGAGGCTTTCGGCGCTGCGGTCGCGGGCGGCGGCAAACGGGATGATCGCCGGGGGGAAGCGACGCGCCAGCGCCCCGCCTTCGGCGAGCGCCGCCTGGCGGGTGGTGAGCGCGCTCCACACCGGCCGGTCGAGAATATGCGCCATCGCGGTCACCCCGCCTTTCCGGCGGCGCGGCCGGGCGGCGCCGTCCTCGCCCGGTGCGGCTTCCTGGCATGAAACGGAGGTGATTGGCGGATTGCCATGGGTCGCTCGGGCCGGGAGGCATTCCCGGGCTGCTTAATTATGCGGAAAGACACCGGTTGTAAGTTTAGCGCCGTGCCCGTCAGGCCGCGGTCGGCCGTGGGCGCCGAACTCCATGGAAAGCAAGGGTGCGCGGGTGATTAGCCGATCGGAGAAGAAGGGTAAAGGCGGCGTTGCCAAGCGCGCCCGGCCGAAGTCGGGCGGACGGCTTCCGGCGAAGACCCCGGCGCCGCCGGAACGGGAGGGGGACGGCGAAGCCGACCGGCTCCGCCTTCGCGCGCTCATTAATTGCGTGCCCGACTATCTCTTCGTCAAGGACAACGAGAGCCGCTTCGTTGTCGCCAACCGCGCCGTCGCCGCCGACCTCGGCCTCAACCCCGAGGACCTGATCGGCAAGACCGATTTCGAACTGCATGCGCCGGATCTCGCCCGCAAGTTCTTCGCCGACGAGCAGCAGGTCATCCGCTCGGGCAAGCCGCAGATCGACATCGAGGAATTCGTCGTCACGACCACGGGCGAGCAGAAATGGCTCTCGACCAGCAAGTTGCCGCTCCGCGATCCGGCGGGCCGCATCGTCGGCATCGTCGGAGTCAGCCGCGACATCACCGCCCGCAAGCGGGCCGAGGACGCGCTTGCCGAAAGCGAGAGCCGCTGGAACTTCGCCCTGGAAGGCGCCGGGCAGGGCGTCTGGGACCATGACCTCCGCAACCGGAAGGCGTTCTTCTCGCCGATGTGGAGGAAGATGCGCGGCATCGGCCTCAACGAAGAGGTCGATCCGTCGCGCGAGGCATGGCTGGCGCGGCTCCATCCCGACGATCGCCAGCGGATCACCGCCGAGGCGGATCGCCAGAACGCCGGCGAACTGAAACAGAATTCCTTCGAGTACCGCGAGCGGCACCGCGACGGCCACTGGATGTGGATATTGAGCCGCGGCCGGCCGGTCGAGTGGATGCCCGACGGCACCGTCGCCCGCATCATCGGCACCGACACCGACATCACGTTCCTGAAGGAAGCCGAGGCGCGCGCGGCGGCCGAAAAGGCCGAGACGTACCGTCAGCATCTGGCGGCGCTGGAAAAGGCGCACGAGGCTACCGAGGCCGCGCACAAGCTGGCCGAGTCGCTGGCGCGCCACGACCCCTTGACCGGATTGCCGAACCGGCGCGTGTTCGCCGAAACCCTCGACAAGGCGGTGGCGCGCGCGGCGCGCGGCTCGGTCGCCTACGCGGTCCTGATTGTCGACCTCGACCGGTTCAAGCCGGTCAACGACGTCTACGGCCACGCCGCCGGCGACGATGTGCTGCGCGAAGTCGCCGCCCGCCTCGACCGGCTCGCGCGGCGGGGCGACGCGGTCGCGCGCCTCGGCGGCGACGAATTCGGCCTGATCCTCGACTGCGTTGCCCCGGAGGAACCGGTATCGGCAGCCGCCGCGCTCGCCGACCGGATCATCGCCGGCATCGCGAAACCGATCATGATCGGCGCCAATTCGGTCGAGGTCGGCGCCAGTATCGGCGTCGCCATCTGCCCGACCGACGGCAGCGATCCGGAAACGCTGCTCCGTGCCGCCGACATGGCGATGTACCGGGCCAAGGAGGACGGCCGCGGCACTTACCGCTTCTTCGACCAGGGCATGGAGAAGGCGCTGCGGGAGCGCGTCGCGCTGGAGGAAGACGTCCGCCGGGCGGTGGCGGAGAACGCCATCCAGCCGCATTACCAGCCGCTCATTCATCTGGCGGAAAACCGGCTGGTCGGCTTCGAGATTCTGGCGCGCTGGAACCACCCGGTGCGGGGCAACGTCGAGCCGGAAGTCTTCATCCCGATCGTCGAGAAGCTCGGGCTGATCGGCGAGCTCACCTATTTCCTGCTGCGCCGTGCCTGTCTCGACGCGCGCAACTGGTCCCCGGACATCACCATCGCGATCAACGTGTCGCCGCTCCACTTCGCCGATCCGCTGCTGCCGGTGAAGATACTCGCCATCCTTTCCGAGACGGATTTTCCGCCGCGGCGTCTGGAAGTCGAGGTCACGGAAACCGCGCTGGTCACCGATATCAGCGCGGCCCGCGCGGCCCTCAGCGCCCTCCAGGATATCGGCATCAAGATTTCCCTCGACGATTTCGGCACCGGCTATTCCAGCCTCTACAACCTCCGCGAGCTTCACTTCGACAAGATCAAGATCGACCGTTCGTTCGTGCGCTCCATGCAGAGCGACGCCGGCAACGCCAAGATCGTGCGCTCGGTCATCGACCTGGCCAAGAGCCTCGGCCTGCCGACGATCGCCGAGGGCATCGAACATCGCGAAGCCATGCAGGCGATCATGCACAGCGGCGGCGAATACGGTCAGGGATTCTACTTCGGCAAGGCGATGCCGGCCGCCGAGGCGACGCTCCTCGCGCAGGCCGTCGCGGCTGAATCCGGAGCGCTGAAAAAGGCCTGAGAGCCTGCCCGGGTGCTGGCGCCCACGGCAAAGCCGCATCACCTCTCCCAAAGGGAGAGGTCGCACGCTCGGCAACGCCGAGCGTGCGGGTGAGGGGTTAGAGCGTTTCCGGACTGGTCGATTAGCGGCGCGCACCGCGTCCCCCGGTGCCGCCCGCCCGCATCCGCGGCGGGACACCACGTCCGCCACGGCCCACCGCCATGAGGAGGCCACCGCCGCTTCCCCGCTCCACCGCGCATATCCCTTGCACTTATTCCCGCCTGCAAGCGCCGCCGTAAACTGATCCTCGCTTCCCCACGCCGAGGGCGTGCCCGGTACCGGTATCGGCCAGACGCGGGGGAGCCGGCGCCTGCGGTAGCGGTAACCGGCCGCTGCCTCGGGGTGCCGTCCGGAAAGCCCGCCGGCACTACGACCGGCTGTGGGTTCTGCCCACCGTAAAGGGCCGGGCGCCGCGTCCGCGGATTCTCCTCGCGGCTGCGGTCCGGCCCCGGAGAGCGAAACGGATGGCGACAAGCCGCCGGCGGGCGTTCGGCGAGCGCCCCGACGCAAACGCTCTTCCGGCGTTGGCCGGACGCCCGCGCCTCGGCAAGGCGGGGAAGGAAGTGGAGGGACGCGATCATGCCTCGGGCGGAAGCCGCCGCGAGAACGCTGCTACGCGCGCATCGGATACGCGCATCGGAAAAAGGACCTGTCGACATGAAGAAGAACCGTCCTGGACTCCCGCCCGATCTGAGGATCGAGCCGCTCGACCGCCGGGCCGCGCAGATGCTCCAGGCGATCTGCACCTGGCTGGGTTTTGCGCGATCGTGTCCCTATGGCGCGTGCCGGCGCGCCGGCCGCTGCGCCACGCGCGAGGTGATCTGCTGGCAGACGCTCCGCGAACCGTTGCGCCCGCTGATACTCTGGGTGATCGCAAAGCAATGGCAGATGGCCGTCGAACGGGGCGAGGATCCTGACGTCGCTCCGGTCAACGTTGCGATGTACCGGCAGCTCGCTCAGCGCGACTTCAAGGACATCGAGGCCGAGGTCATGCAGCGGCTCGACCGATTCGAGGCCGGCCAACCCGTCGATGGGGCGAACGAGGATTGGGAAGAGACCATTGCGAAAGCAAGCGAGGCTTGGACCGCTCCCGGCGAAGGTGTTCCGGGTTGCGCCGAAATACACGGCGCGTCAGAAAGCCAATCGTGAACGGAGGGCGGGATCATGATCAGGGTCGGGATCGGCGGCTGGACCTACGAGCCGTGGCGCGGGACGTTCTATCCCGAGGGCCTCAAGCATGCCGACGAGCTCGCCTATGCCGGCAGCCATCTCACCACCATCGAGATCAACGGCACGTTCTACCGGACGCAGTCGGCGGCGAGCTTCGCCAAATGGCGCGACGAGACGCCCGAGGGTTTCGTCTTTTCGGTGAAGGGCCACCGCGCCGTGGTCAATCGCGCCGAGCTTGCCGGGGCGGGCGAGGCGATCGACTGGTTCCTGAAGAGCGGCGTCCTCGAACTCGGGCCGAAGCTCGGGCCGCTGCTCTGGCAGTTTGCGCCCTTCAAGAAATTCGTCCCCGGGGACTTCGCCGCCTTTCTGGCGCTCCTGCCGGCCGAGCGGAACGGCCTCCGGCTCCGCCATGCGGTCGAGGTGCGCCACGAGAGCTTCCTCGTTCCGGAATTCGTTGCGCTGCTCCGCCAGCACAACGTCGCCGTCGTCTTCGCCGATTCGGACGAGTACCCGGCGATCGCCGATCCGACCGCCGATTTCGTTTACGGCCGGCTGCAGCGCACCCAGGAGAAGAACCGGAGCGGGTATTCCGATGCCGACCTCGACCGCTGGCTGGCGGCGGCGCGCGCCTGGGAGGCGGGCGGCGTGCCGAAGGACCTGCCGGTCCTCGGCGGCAAGGTGCCGAAGAAGAAGCGCGACGTGTTCCTCTACATGATCGCCGGCGCCAAGGTGCGGGCTCCGGCCGCGGCAATGGCGCTGATCCAGAGGCTTGCCTGAAATTTACCAAGTCGCTTCACCAAACCGCTTCATCACGTTGCTTAACCAGCGGTTTCGAAAGGTGATGCAAGGGCCGCATTCGGGCCGTATTTGGCCGCAGGAATGCCCGCGCCCGTGAGGCACGGGCCAACACCAGAAACGATGCGGCGTTAACAGAGACGGGAAAATCCGAAGAATGTTCTATCGGCCACGCCGAATGGCGTTCGCTTGCGTTGTCGCGGCAGCTTTCGCGGGAGCGTTTCTTTCAACCCAGTCTGCCGAGGCAGGCGCCCAGTGTGGCAAGGCCTCGTGGTACAGCGCCGGAGTAAGGACGGCGAGCGGCGAGAGAATGAATTCGCGGGTGCTTGCCGCGGCCCATCGCACCTTGCCGTTCGGCACTTCGGTGCTGGTCGAGAACCTCAATAATCACAAGACGGTCGTGGTCCGCATCAACGACCGCGGGCCCTTCGTCCGCGGCCGCGTCATCGACGTGACCAAGGCGGCAGCCGAGCGCATCGGCCTCGTCGCCACCGGCATCGCCAACGTGCGGATCACCGTCGTCGGCCGTACCGGTCAGCTTGCCGGCGGCTGCTAGTCAGGGGCCGATCATCGAACGGGAGCCGGCCGGTTTCCCTGCGGAAACCTTGGCCGGCTTCGCGCTCACCGGATACTTGGCCATCGCGAAGAGGCTCAGGCCGAAGACGCGGCGGTAGTCGCGGCGGTCGAAGGCGAGCTGCCTGGCGTCGCAGCTTCGCTTCTGCGCCTCGAACAGCCGGCGGATGTTCGCCTGCAGGGCGAAGCACCCGGTCGCCGAGGTCATCTTCATCGCCTGCTTGATGAAATCGTTGGCGCAGTCGAGGTAGATGCCGCGGTGCGTTTCCTCATGCTTGCGGGCGAAGGCGACAAAGCCGTTCCAGGCGTTTTTCGTCCCGCCGGAGAGGGCATTGGTCGCCTTCGGCAGCGTCATCACGAAGCGGATATTCACGTCGACCTTTTGGGTCTGGCAGATTCCGTCGCGGCCCTCGTCCTTGGTGAGGACGGAGAGCGAGTAGCTCGGCCGGATGTTGGCCACGGCCGCGCCGCGGTCGCCGTGGAACGGGTTGTTGCGCATGAAGCTGACGAGGCTGGCGGCCGATGTCCCGCTGACCCTGTAATCGCGCATCTCGGTGGAGGAGCGGACATCGGCGCCGACCGGCACGGCGGCCACGGTCACGGCCAGCCCTATCAGCGCCCGCGTTGCCCAAGCCGACCGGCTTGCCTTCGGCATTTCCGGAGACTCCCCCGCCACCGCGGCGCATTCTACGCCTCCGCGGATGAAAGAAAAGCTACGCTGCGCGGTTCGGCGGACGTTCGAGGGCAGCGGATTTGACGAGCGCCGTGACCGGGCGGCCGACCGCCAGACCGAGCGCGTCGGCGGCTTCCCGGGTGATCGCGGCAAGCAGCGGCGAGCCGCCGATGTCCAGCCGGACATTGACCGTGGGCGGCGGTCCTGCCGCGATCCCGGTAACGGTTCCGGCGAGCCGGTTGCGGATCGAGATGAGCCCGGTCTCGCCCACGGCCAGCGCCACGTCGCGGGCGCGGATGCGGAGGCGCACCTCCTCGCCCGGCCGCGCGGCCTGCATCGGCACGCTCAGCCGGCCGGCCGGATGGTCGAGGCTCGCGGTTCCGCTTGCCGCGTCGAAGCTCGCCACCCGTCCGACCAGAACGACGCTCATCTCCGCCCGTCCGGTTTCCTCGGCGAGATCGAGGCGGGCGAGGACATCGTTGACGGGCCCGCTCGCGACGACCCTGCCGGCGGACAGGAGGACGAGCGTGTCGGCGAGGCGGGCGACCTCGTCCATGTCGTGGCTGACATAGACGATGGGCAGCCGCATCTCGTCGCGCAGACGTTCGATGTAGGGAAGGATCTCCGCCCGCCGCGCTTCGTCGAGCGAGGCGAGCGGCTCGTCCATGAGGAGGATGCGCGGCTCGGCAAGGAGGGCGCGGCCGATCGCGACCCGCTGCTTCTCGCCGCCCGAAAGGGTCGCCGGGCGGCGGTCGAGGAGCGCGGCGATGCCGAGGAGGTCGGCGATCTCGGCGAGGGCCGCCCGTCCGGCGTGGCCGGCGCCGTAGAGGAGGTTGCCGCGCACGGTGTAGTGCGGGAAGAGGCGGCCCTCCTGGAAGACGTAGCCGATCTGGCGGCGGCGCGTCGGAACGTCGATGCCGGCGGTGGCGTCGAAGAGCACGGCGCCATCGACCGCGATCCGTCCGCGCGCCGGTCTGAGCAGTCCGGCGACGAGGTTGACGAGCGTGGTCTTGCCCGCGCCGGAGCGGCCGAACAGCGCGGTGACGCGGCCGCCGCTCTCGAATTTCGCGGTGAGGTCGAACGTGCCGGCGCGGTGGCCGATGTCGACACTGAGCGTCATGGCCCGGCCATGCGGCGGGCGACCCGACGCGCCAGAATTTCCGAGGCGACGAGCGCTACGAAGGCGATGGCGACCGCGATCGCGGTGAGCCGCAGCGCCCCGGCGTCGCCGCCCGGCACCTGTGTATAGGTGTAGATCGCCGAGGGAATGGTCTGCGTCACGCCGGGGATGTTGCCAACGAAGGTTATGGTCGCGCCGAATTCGCCGAGGGCGCGCGCAAAGCAAAGCACCAGGCCGGCGAGGATGCCGGGAAGCATGAGGGGGAGGGTGATTGTCGCCAGAATCCGCAGGCGGGGCGCGCCGAGCGTCTCCGCGGCCGCCTCAAGCCGGCGGTCGACGGCCTCCAGCGACAGGCGCATCGCCCGGACCATCAGCGGCAGGCCCATGATCGCCGAGGCGAGCGCGGCGCCGGTCCAGCGGAAGGCGAGCACGATTCCGAACGTCTGTTCGAGGAACGCCCCGATCGGTCCGCGCCGGCCGAAAAGGATGAGAAGCAGGTAGCCGGTGACGACCGGCGGCATCACCAGCGGCAGGTGGATCAGCCCGTCGGCGAGGGGGCGGCCGGGAAAACGGGCGCGGGCGAGCAGGAAGGCGAAGGCGAGGCCGATGGGCAGGGCGGCGAGCGTAGCGGCGACCGCGACCCGGAGGCTGAGGGCGATGGCGGTCCATTCGTCGGGTGTGAGCGCGTCGAACATCCCGCCTCGGCCTGCCGCCCCGCCCCGGTTCAGGAACCCGCGCCGACGAACGTGAAACCCTGCTTCTCGTAGAGCGGCCTCGCTTTGTCCGATTCGAGATAACGCAGGAACGCCCCGGCGTCGGCGTTCCTCGCGCCGGCGGTCAGCGCCACCGGATAGACGATCGGCGGGTGGCTTTCCTCCGGGAACACGCCGAGCACCCGCACGCCGGGCTCGGCCATGGCGTCGCTTCGATAGACGATGCCGAGCGGCGCCTCGCCCCTCGCGACGAAGGCGAGGGCGGCGCGCACATTGTCGGCCTGGACGACCCGGGCCGAGACCCGGTCCCATACGCCGAGCCTGGTCAGTGCCGCCTTGGCATATTTGCCGGCCGGCACCGAATCGACATTGGCCATCGCGATCCGCCCGTCGGCCCCGAGCAGGCCGGCGAGGTCCATCCCGGCGGCGATGTCGATCCGCGCCGCCGAATCCCTCGGCGCCACGATCACCAGCCGGTTGCCGAGGAGCGTCTTCCGCGTGGCCGGGTCGATGAGGTTCCTGGTCTGGAGGTAGTCCATCCAGTCGAGATCGGCGGAGAAGAAGATGTCGGCCGGCGCCCCGGCTTCGATCTGCCTGGCCAGCGCCGAACTGGCGGCATAATTCACCGTCACCGCCCTGCCGGTCTCGGCCTTGTAGGCGTCGGCAACATCGTCGAGCGCGTTCTTCAGGCTTGCCGCGGCGAAAACGACGACGTTATCGGCGGCGATGGCGGGCGTCGGGCCGGCCGGCGCCGCGACCAGGAGCGCCGACAGGACGGCGCAAGGAAGGATGCGGCGGCGCATGGCTCGGCCTCGATATGTTCCATTGGGAATATCGAGCCATCAGACCAGAGGGGGCGTCCGAGATCAACCCTGCTGCCGGTTCGCCGGCCCGCCGCTCGACTGGTAGCGGGCATAGGTCTTCGACCAGACGTGCTCCTGGCCGCAGGCCGGACAGCGGAAGCGGGAGAGGATCACCGGGAGCCGGTCCCAGGTATCCCGGTCCATCTCAATGCCGACCGGCACGTCGTTGCCGGTCCGGGGACATCGGACGAGTACATCCGCAACGCGGGTCTTCTCCTCGGGGAAAATCGCGACCGATCTAAACGGGCGCCGGGCCGGCCGGTTCCGGCGTCGGGCCGGTGCGGGTCACGGCTTGGCGAGATGCCGGCGCATGTCGGCAATGCCCGCCTCGATCGCCGCCGTCGCATCCCTCTCCATCTCGCGGTAGCGGCGGAGGATGCGCTTGCCGAGTCGGGTGAGGGTCGCGCTGCCGCCGCCGCCGGCGCCGCCCTTTTCGGTCTCGACGAGCGGCTCGGCGAAGGCCCCGTTCATCTCCTTCACCAGCGTCCAGCCGCGCTTGTAGCTCATGCCGAAGCGCGCTGCCGCGGCGGTGAGCGAAGCGGTCTCGTCGATCGCCTGGAGCAGGTCCGCCTTGCCCGGCCCGATCGCCACCCCGGGCTTCAGCACGATGCGAAAGCGGAGGCCCTCCTTGACGTTGCCGAACTGCGTCATGCGGGGATCCTGGCCGCCGGCGCCGCCGCCCCGATCAGCGCCGCGATCTCGTCCCGCGACGTGATGCCAATCGCCCGGTCGGCGATCTTGGTACCTCGTCGCAATATGACGACGCGGTCGGCGATCGCAAAGGCTTCCTCGACGTTGTGGCTGGCGATCAGGATCGCGGTGCCGGCGTCGCGAAATGCCCGGGCGAGGTCGAGGACCTTCGCCGCCTGCGCGACGGCGAGCGCCGCGGTCGGCTCGTCGAGGAGGAGAAGGACGGGGCGCGCCACCTCGGCGCGGGCGAGTGCCACGACGCGGCGCTCGCCGGCCGACATGGCGGCGGCGCGGCGGCCGCTCGGAACGCCGGAACCGATCGCGGCGAGCATCTGTCGCGCCCGCCGGTCCATCGCCGCCGTGTCGACGATGCGGACCGGACCGACGCCGCGCTTCAGTTCCCGACCGAGGAAGATGTTCGCCGCCGCCGACAGGTTGTCGCAGAGCGCGGGCTCCTGGCCGACCAGTTCGACGCCGGCGGCGCGGGCTTCCGCGGCCGAGCGGTAGGGCGCATCGCGTCCGCGGAAACGGATGCTGCCGCTGCTCGGCAGAAGGTCGCCGCCGGCGATCCGGAGGAGCGTCGACTTGCCCGAACCGTTCTCGCCCATGAGGACGACGACTTCGCCCGCCGCGACCGAAAGCGAAACGTCGGAGAGCGCGGTCACAGCCCTGAAATTCCTGCCGATTGCGATCAGTTCAAGGATCACGCGCGAGACATCCCCAGTTCCGTCGCCCCCCGGTATGACGACCCGAATATCGTAGCACGAGTATCGAAACGCTGGCTGACCGGAAGGTCGGCGAATGAGGCCAGCGCATGTGTGTGCCCGGCCGGAGTTCTGGTGCGGTTCGCGACAGGCGGCGGGTTGCGCTGCTGTCTGAAGATCAGCCGAGCGCTGGCCTTATTGGTACGACGATTCTGCAGACGACCGGTTGCGCGCCGCTCGCGACGGAATGATGCCGCTGGGGTGCCGCCCTCGCACCACGTCTCGCGCCTCTGCGGCCCTGCGCTGCCCCGGAAAGAAAAAGGAGGCGCCATCTTCGGCGCCTCCTCATTTCAGCATTCCGGCGATGCCGGGCTCCTGCTATGGGCGTAGCCCTAGCCGCTGACGCACTTGTCGACGTTTTCCTTCGTGCATTCGTCGAGGCCGGTATACATCGGATTGGCGACCGACTTGCCGTTGATGATGTCGATCATGATGCTCGGAGCGTCATGGCCCATCTGGTACGGCCGCTGTCCGACGTTCACCTGGCTGTAGCCGGCGCGAACGGTGTCGAGCTGGCAACCAACCGTGTCGCCGGCGACAACCACGAGGCTGCCGTCCTTGAAGCGCGCATCATACTGCTTGCCGGTGGCATTGAACGCCTGGCAGCCCTGCTGCGCCCAGCCGCCAAGCAGGACATAAGCCGACAGGTCGGGGTTTGCCGCCAGAACGTCGGCGAACTGCTGGTTTGCGGTTGCGATATCGTCGTTGGTGAAGGTCGGAGCAACCTCGGTCCAGCCGTTTTCGCCCTTCAGCGGGTCGTGTCCGGTCGTGGTCTGCGGGTT
>DASRGK010000022.1:0-21813 GCA_035651055.1 Bauldia sp. | reverse complement strand
CGCCACCAACATCGCCTTCAATATCGCCCGCTCGTGGCGCGGCGAGATCCAGCCGGACGGCTCGATGAAGACGGTGAACGGCGGCATCGTCGGCTTCTTCTCGCTCGAAATGTCGGCCGAGCAGCTCGCTACCCGCATCGTCGCGGAGCAGTCCGGCGTGCCCTCCTCCGACATCCGGCGCGGCCGCATCACCGAGGACCAGTTCGCCGCGATCGTGGCGGCCGCTCGCGAGATGCAGAAGGCGCCGCTCTTCGTCGACCAGACCGGCGGCCTCACCATCGCCCAGCTTGCCGCCCGCGCCCGCCGCTTGAAGCGCCAGCGCGGCCTCGACCTCGTCGTCGTCGACTACATCCAGCTCCTCCAGGGCTCCTCGCGCCGCGGCGCCGACAACCGCGTCCAGGAAGTCACCGAGATCACCAACCAATTGAAGGCGCTCGCCAAGGAGCTTAACGTTCCCATTCTGGCGCTGTCGCAGCTCTCGCGGCAGGTCGAGAACCGCGAGGACAAGCGCCCGCAGCTCTCCGATCTGCGCGAGTCGGGCTCGATCGAGCAGGACGCCGACGTGGTGCTCTTCGTCTTCCGCGAGGAGTACTACCTGAAGAACAAGGAGCCGCGCCCCGGCACCATGGAATACGAGCAGTGGCAGCAGCAGATGGAGCAGGTCCACGGCATCGCCGAGGCGATCATCGGCAAGCAGCGCCACGGCCCGACCGGCACCATCCAGCTGCTCTTCGAGGATCACCTCACCCGCTTCTCCAATCTGGCGCAAAGCGGATCGCTGCCCCAGTCCTACGGTTGAGCGCCCGATGTTCGGCTGGCTGTTCGGCAGGAAAGGCGAAAGCGGCGGCGGCGTCACCGAGACGCGCGAGCTGTTCAGCCTCACCCGTCCGCTCGCCGCGCCGGCCGACAAGGCCTTCGCGGTCTTCGTCGACAAGGCCGATACCTGGTGGCCGCGCCGCAATACGTGGTCGCAGGACGATCTCGACCGCATCGTCATCGAGCCGATGTTCGGCGGTCGCTGCTACGAGCGGACCAAAAGCGGCGAGGAGCGCGTCTGGGGCAAGGTGCTGACGATCAGCCGCCCCGGCCACATCGTCCTCACCTGGCAGATCCGGCCGGACCGTTCGCCCGAACCGGAGGAAGCAGCGGCCTCGCGCATCGACGTCCGCTTCATGGCCAACGACCAGGGCGGCGGCAGCATCCTCCTCGTCCACCGCGACTTCCCGCGCCACGGCGAGGGCTGGGAGAAGTACAAGGCGGAGATGGCGAAGGCCTGGCCGGGGATGCTCGACGCCTACGTGAAGGCCCTCGCCGCTTCATAGCTTTCGCGGACCGCCTCACGCCTGCCGCGGTTTTCTGCTAGTCCGCTCGGCAATGGATGCACTGCTCAGCCCGCCAGGCCTGACCGACCCGGCTCTCGCCGGCGGGCGTCTCACCATCGACCTCGGGGCGCTGGCCGAGAACTGGCGGCAGGTCGGCGCCCGCGTCCGCGTCGCGGAGACGGCTGCGGTCGTCAAGGCCGACGCCTACGGCATCGGCATCGCGCCGGCCGGTAGCGCGCTCGCCGCCGCCGGCTGCCGCACCTTCTTCGTGGCGCTTCCCGAGGAAGGCCAGCGGCTGCGCGCCGCCGCGCCGGGCGTGACCATCTACGTCCTCGCCGGCCTCCTTCCCGGAACGTCGCAGGCGCTTGCCGCCGCCGACCTCCGCCCGGTGCTCAATTCCTGGGGCGAGATCGAGGAATGGGCGGCCTTCCGCGAGACGGGCGCCGCCACCGGCTGCGCCGTCCACGTCGACACGGGCATGAACCGGCTTGGCCTGTCGCTCCACGAAGCGCTGGAACTCGCCCGCCGGCCCGACCTGCTCGCGGCCATCGCGCCGAACCTCCTGATGAGCCACCTCGTCGTCTCGGAGGAAGCCGCGAACCCGCTCAATCGGCGACAGTTGACGCTTTTCCGCGAGATTGCCGCGCAGTTCCCCGAAATCCCGGCATCGCTCGCCAACTCAGCCGGCATCTATCTCGATGAGGATTTCCACTTCGACCTCGTCCGCCCGGGCATCGCGCTTTACGGCGCCTCGCCCGGTCCGGGCGTACCGGTGCCGATGCAGACGGTGGTCACGGCGGAAGCGCGCGTGCTGATGGTGCGCGAAGCCGAGGCGGGCGAGACGGTCGGCTACGGCGCGACCGAGCGGCTGCGCCGCCCCAGCCGGATCGCGATCCTCTCCGCCGGCTATGCCGACGGCTACCACCGCGTCACCGGTTCGAGCGACGAGCGGAAAGGCGCGCATGTCGTCATCCGCAACCGCCCTGCCCGCATCCTCGGCCGCGTCTCGATGGACCTGATCGCGGTCGACGTCACCGACATCCGCGCCGCATCGCGCGGCGATTGGGCCGAGCTCTTCGGTCCGAACGTCAAGGTGGACGAGGTGGCGGGCCATGCCCGCACCGTCGGGTACGAGTTCCTCACCCAGCTTGGGCGGCGCTACGAGCGCATCTATCGCGGCTGAGGCCGGGCCGCCATCTGGCTTACCGCTTCGAGCCCCGGCCCACATCAGCCCGGAGGGACTCGCCCGCCTCCCCTGTCAGCGCTCACCCGGCATCATCCTCCGGCTTGACCGGAGGATCGGGTGGTCGAGGGCCGTCCTTTGCCGCGCGACGCGGCGCTCGATCCTTTGCTTTCGCAGAGGATGACGGAGTGCGTGGGTGGCGAGGCGATGATCGTCGTTTGAGGTCCACCAACGTCGGAGCCGCAGCTCCTCTCAGCGGAAAAAATACTTATCCCCGCCGGCTCTTCCGCCCCCATAATCAGCCGCGTTCCTGCCCGCGAAGGGGCGCGCTCATGAGGCGTCATCGGCGTGGGGCGGGGACGCGGCGCCTGCGGCACTCCCTTCGGGGACGCCGGATCGGGGGCGACTCCTGTCCGGCCGGGTTCGCACCCCTATGCCTCGGGAAGCCGCCGTCAGACCGCCCGCCGGCACTACGACCGGCTGTGGGTTCTGCCCACCTTAAGGGCGGTGACCGTTCGCGAGAACGGCGCCGTACCGGAGAGCGGAAGGCGGTGGCTCAAAATCGCCGCGGCGGGCGCCCGCTTGAGCGCCCAACTCGGACTACCGGACTGGCGTTCAACGAGCGCCCGCCACCCCTTCGCCTTCAAGAGGCGAGGATGAACTGAACTCATCACCCGGGCCGGAACGGTCGCGGGAACGCTTCGGTGCGCGATCCAAATCCCTCGCTGGACAACAGAGGGAAGCTATGAGAACATAACAGGAACATAGAAGGGCGGGATCGATCGGGATGGGCCTCAAGTCGGCGCTGAGAGCGCAATACGTCTGCCAGAACTGCGGGGCGGTCTCCCCGCGCTGGCAGGGCCGCTGCGAGGATTGCAGCGAGTGGAATACGCTCGTCGCTGAAACCCCGTCCGCGGGCATCGGCGGCGCGCCGCAGCGCGCCCCCCGCTCCGGGCGGATCATTACCCTCGCCGGCCTTGTCGGGGATGGCAACGAATCCCCGCCGCGCGTCCGCTGCGGCATCGCCGAGTTCGACCGGGTCACCGGCGGCGGGTTCGTGCGCGGCTCGACGCTCCTGGTCGGCGGCGATCCCGGCATCGGCAAGTCGACGCTCCTGCTTCAGGCCGCCGCCGCCCTCGCCGGGGCCGGCAGGTCGGTCGTCTATATTTCCGGCGAGGAGGCCCTCGCCCAGATCAGGCTGCGCGCCGAGCGGCTCGAAGTCACCGGCGCACCGGTGAAGCTCGCCGCCGAGACCAGCGTCGAGGACATCCTGTCGACGCTCGCCGCCGGCCCGGTGCCGCATCTGGTCGTCATCGATTCCATCCAGACGCTCTGGACCGCGGCGGCGGATTCCGCGCCGGGCACCGTGACGCAGGTCCGCTCCTCGGCGCAGGCGCTCATCCGCTACGCCAAGCAGTCGGGTGCGGCCGTGGTCTTTGTCGGTCACGTCACCAAGGACGGGCAGATCGCAGGCCCGCGCGTCGTCGAGCACATGGTCGACGGCGTCCTCTACTTCGAGGGCGAGGGCGGCCACCGGTTCCGTATCCTCCGCGCGGTCAAGAACCGCTTCGGCCCGACCGACGAGATCGGCGTCTTCGAGATGACCGGGATGGGGCTCCGTGAGGTCGCCAACCCGTCGGAACTGTTCCTCGGCGAGCGGAGCGTCTCGACGCCGGGCTCCGCGGTCTTCGCCGGCATGGAGGGCACCCGGCCCGTGCTGGTCGAGTTGCAGGCGCTGGTCGCGCCGACCGCCCTCGGCACGCCCCGCCGGGCCGTCATCGGCTGGGACCATAACCGCCTCGCCATGGTTCTCGCCGTGCTCGAGGCCCATTGCGGCGTTCGTCTCGGCGAATGCGACGTCTACCTCAACGTCGCCGGCGGCCTCAGGATCGGCGAGCCCGCCGCCGACCTTGCCGTTGCCGCCGCCCTCGTCTCCTCCCGCCTCAACGCGCCCCTGCCGCCCGACACGGTCTATTTCGGCGAGATCAGCCTGTCCGGGGCCGTCCGCGCCGTGGCGCACGGCGCCAGCCGGCTGAAGGAGGCCCAGAAGCTCGGCTTCGCCCGCGCCGTGACCCCCGCAGCCCGCGAATCCGGGGCCGCCGCAGGAACCGATCCGGTCGGCCAGCTGGCCGACCTGGTAGCGGCCATCGCCGCCAATGCGCGGAGCGCCGACACTTAGTCGGCAAGCGCCTCGCAAATGCCTCAGGTTTAGGCAAGATCGGCCGGAATTGGCGGTTGCCACGGGCGCTTCGACGCGCTACCGGCCCGTCAGAATCGTGCTAGGTAACGCCGGCCCGCGGCAGAGGCGGCCCGTTCCTCAGGACCAGAGCGCATGCCCATCGAGATTCTCGACATCATCGTGATCGTTGTCGTGCTCATTTCCGCGATCCTCGCGATGGTCCGCGGGTTCGTCCGCGAGGTCCTCTCCATCGCCTCGTGGCTGGCTGCGGCCGCCGCCGCCTACTTTCTCTACAAGTCGCTCCTGCCCCTGGTTTCGCCGTACTTCGACAGCGAGCCGGTGGCGACCATCGTTTCCGCGGCGATCATCTTTTTCGTTGCCCTCATCATCGCCAGCTACGTCACGATGAAGATCGCCGACTACGTCATCGACAGCCGGGTGGGTGCGGCCGACCGCGCCTTCGGCTTCGTCTTCGGCGCCGCGCGCGGCCTGCTCCTCCTTGTCGTGGCGATGCATTTCTTCAACGCGCTCGTGCCGAAGCCCCCGGCCTGGGTGGCGCAGGCCAGGACCAAGCCCATGCTCGACGTCCTCGACGCCAAGCTGACGGCCATCCTGCCCAAGGACCTCGAGGGCCTCCTCTCGAAGAAGCCGGCGACCGAAGACGATTCCCCCGACGTGCCCGGCGAATCCCCCGAGCCGCCCGCCGGCCCGGCGGTCACGCCGGCCAACCCGACCACCGGCAGCATCGAGCCGGCGCCCAAATACAATGACGACGCCCTGCAGCGGATGATCGAGAACAGCGACGCCAACCCGCCCAAACGCGCCAACTAGGATGATCGACCGGAACGCCCTCCCCGACCCCCTCGCCGGCCTGCCGTTCGACGACGACAAGCTGCACGAGGAATGCGGGGTCTTCGGCGTCTTCGGGCACCAGGACGCGGCGGCGCTGACGGCGCTCGGGCTGCATGCCCTCCAGCATCGCGGACAGGAGGCGGCGGGCATCGTTTCCTTCGACGGCGTCCAGTTCCATACCGAGCGCCATGTCGGCCTCGTCGGCGACTCGTTCACCGCGCGGCCGGTCATCGACCGCCTCGCCGGCACCCGGGCCCTCGGCCACACGCGCTACGCCACCCACGGCGGCTCGCTCGAGCGCAACATCCAGCCCTTCTTCGCCGAGTTCTCCGGCGGCGGTTTCGCGGTCGCCCATAACGGCAACCTCACCAACGCGCTTTCGCTCCGCGACCGGCTGCAGCGCCACGGCTCGATCTTCCAGTCGACCTCGGATACCGAGGTGATCCTCCATCTCGTCGCCACCAGCCGCCGCGAGCGTCTGGTCGAGAAGGTGATCGACGCGCTCCGCGAACTGGAGGGCGCCTGGTCGCTGGTCTGCCTGTCCGGCAAGAAGATGATCGGCTGCCGCGATCCCTTGGGCGTGCGCCCGCTCATCCTCGGCGACCTCGACGGCGCCCCGATCCTCACCTCCGAATCCTGCGCCCTCGACATCATCGGCGCCCGCTTCGTGCGCGACATCGAGCCGGGCGAGATGGTGGTGGTCACCGAGACCGGGATCGAAAGCCTGCGTCCTTTCCCGCCGGCCAAGCCCCGCTTCTGCATCTTCGAATACGTCTATTTCTCGCGACCCGACTCCACCGTCGAAGGGCGAGGCGTCTACGAGGTGCGGAAGAAGATCGGCGCGGAGCTGGCGGCGGAGTCGCCCGCCGCCGCCGACCTGGTCGTGCCGGTGCCCGATTCCGGCACGCCCGCCGCGATCGGCTTTGCCGAGGCGGCAGCGATCCCGTTCGAGCTCGGTATCATCCGCAACCACTATGTCGGCCGCACCTTCATCGAGCCGAGCGACGCCATCCGCCACATGGGCGTTCGCCTCAAGCACAACGCCAACCGCGACGTGCTTGCCGGCAAGCGCGTCGTCCTGGTCGACGATTCGATCGTGCGCGGCACCACGTCGCTGAAGATCGTGCAGATGGTGCGGGATGCCGGCGCCCGCGAGGTGCACATGCGCATCGCCAGCCCGCCGACCACGGATTCCTGCTTCTACGGCGTCGATACGCCGGAGAAATCGAAGCTGATCGCCGCGCGCATGAGCGTCGCGGAAATGGCCGCCTACATCAAGGTCGACAGCCTCGCCTTCCTGTCCATGGACGGCCTTTACCGGGCGCTCGGCAAGGCCCGGCGCGATGCCGCCCAGCCGCAGTTCTGCGACGCCTGCTTCAGCGGCGACTACCCGACGCGCCTGACCGACATGGAACGCCGGGACAACGTCCGCCAGCTTTCGCTCCTGGCCGAGGCGGGTTAGAAGGCTCCGGAAACGGAGAACGCCATGCCCGCCGGAAGAAGCTATTCTGTCGTGCTCGAACCCCAGGAAAACGGCGGTTTCACCGTCCTCGTTCCCGCGTTGCCGGAGGTGGTCACCGAAGGCGACACGGAGGATGAAGCCTTGGCTCACGCCGAGGAGGCAATCCGCGCGGTCATAGAATATCGACAGGCGCACGGGATCGATATCCCCGCGGACGCCGCCCCGGAAATTCGGCGTATCACCATCGCAGCGTGATTTGACCGGCCAGGGTCTTCCTCAGGCAAACGCGAGGCGCGTCATTCAAGCGTTGCGCCGTGCCGGCTTCGTGGTTGACCGGATCGTCGGGAGCCATCACGTCCTGACCCACCCCGGCAGCCCTTCGCGAACCGTGGTGGTGCCGTTTCACTCCGGGCGCGACCTCAAGCCGGGCACGTTGCGGTCGATCGTTCGTCAGGCAGGGCTTAGCGTCTCCGATTTCATGGATCTCCTTCGATGAGCAAGCCGCTTGCCGGGCGGATCGCGGTCGTCACCGGCGCTTCGCGCGGCATCGGCCATGCCGCCGCGCTGGCGCTCGCCGCCGCTGGCGCCCATGTCGTTGCGGTGGCCCGGACCGTCGGCGGGCTGGAAGCGCTCGACGACCAGATCAAGGCCGGCGGCGGCGAAGCGACGCTGGTGCCGCTCGACCTGAAGGACAGCGCCGGGATCGACCGCCTCGGCGCGGCGATCTACCAGCGCTGGGGCAGGGTCGACGCGCTCCTCGGCAATGCCGGGCTCCTCGGCGCGATCACGCCGCTCTCGCATCTGGAACCCAAGGTCTGGGACGAGGTGGTCGCCGTCAACCTCACCGCCAACTGGCGGCTCATCCGCTCGCTCGACCCGCTGCTCCGCGCCTCGGATGGCGGCCGCGCGCTGTTCGTCACCTCGGGCATCACCAGCTCGTTCCGGCCCTACTGGGGCGGCTATGCCGTCGCCAAGGCCGCGCTGGAGGCTCTGGTCCGCACCTACGCGGCGGAAATCGCGAATACCCGCATCCGCGCGAACCTCCTCAATCCGGGCCCGCTCCGCACCAGGATGCGGGCCCAGGCAGTGCCGGGTGAGGACCCCCAGACGCTGAGGACGCCCGACGCGGTTGCTGCCGATATCGTCGGGATGCTGTCGCCCGGCTACGCCGAGAACGGCGTCCTCTTCAATTTCCCGGACCGGTCGACCCGCCGCCTGCTTGCCGCCTGAGCGGCGCGGCGATCAGTTCTGCCGCGCTTTCCTCCCCTCGAAGGGATTCTCGCCCTTCCGGAGAAGCAGCCGGATCGGCACGCCCGGCAGCTTGAAATCCTCCCGCAGCGCGTTGACCAGGTAGCGCGTCCAGGCGTCCGGCAGCGCCTCCGGCCGCGAGCAGAAGGCAACGAATGTCGGCGGCCGCGCCTTGGTCTGGGTGAGGTAGCGGAGCTTGATCCGCCGGCCCGAAACCGCCGGCGGTGGATGGCGTTCGACCATTGCGGCGAGCCAGCGGTTGAGCGGTGGCGTCGGTACGCGCTTTCCCCACACGTCGTGGGTGCGGACGACCGCCTCGATCAGCCGGTCGAGCCCCTCGCCCGTCAGGCCGGAAACCGGGACCAGGGCCACACCCCGGATCTGCGGCAGCAGCCGCTCGACCTCTTCCCGCAGCCTGGCGAGCACCTTCTGGCGTTCGTCGACGAGGTCCCACTTGTCGATGGCGATCACGATCGAGCGCCCCTCGCGCTCGACCAGGTCTGCGATCTGCAGGTCCTGCTTCTCGAACGGCGTTCCGGCGTCGATGACGAGCACCACGACCTCGGCGAAACGGACCGCGCGAAGCGTGTCGCCGACCGCGAGCTTTTCGAGCTTCCCCTCGACCCGCGCCCGCCGGCGGAGGCCTGCGGTGTCGAAGAGCCGGAAGTTCCGGCCGCGCCAGGTCCAGTCGACCGCGATCGCGTCGCGGGTGATTCCGGCCTCAGGACCGGTCACCAGCCGCTCCTCGCCGAGGAGGCGGTTGATCAGCGTCGACTTGCCCGCATTCGGGCGGCCGACGACGGCAACCTGGATCGGCTTTCCGGGCGCCGGAAGGACGTCCGCATCCGCCTCCGTCCCGGCCTCCGCGCCCACGGCCGGGAGCGCCGCCTCGATGGCATCGCGGAGGTCGAGCAGGCCCTCGCCATGCTCCGCCGAGACCGGCACCGGCTCGCCGAGGCCGAGCCCATAGGCTTCGAGGTAGCCGGCCTCGCCGGCCTTCCCCTCGGCCTTGTTGGCGACGAGGATCACCGGCGAGCCGAGCCGGCGAAGCAGCCCCGCGAAATGCGCGTCGACCGGGGTGACGCCGGTGCGCGCATCGATCAGGAAGAGCGAGAGGTCGGCCGAGCGCACCGCCTCCTCCGACTGGGCGCTCATCCGCGCGGTGAGGCTGTCCGGCTCGGCCTCGTCGAGCCCGGCGGTGTCGATCGCCGTGAAGCGGAGGTCGCCGATCCGCGCCTCGCCCTCGCGGCGGTCGCGGGTGACCCCCGGCGTATCGTCGACCAGCGCAATCTTGTGCCCGACGAGCCGGTTGAACAGGGTCGACTTGCCGACGTTCGGGCGGCCGACGATCGCGATCCGGGGATGAGGGAGGGCCATGTCGGAGCGACGCCGGCCCGGCGGCCGTCAGGTCGCCGGCTTCGGCGTTTCCGCTTTCGGCGCGCCCTCGCGCGCATCGAGAAGCGCGGTCATGAACGACGCCCGGCCCTTGATGTCGCCGGGCGCGTCCTTGTCGTCGAGGATCGCCTTGAAATACTTCCGCGCGTTGACCGTGTCGTTCACCCGCCATGCCGCGAGGCCGAGGATTTCGCGGGCGGTGTGCCGCCAGATATTGTCCGGCGCCGCGAGGTCGCCGATGCGCGCGACCATGTCGTTGAAGTTGGCGGTCTCCACGAGGATCAGCGCGGCGCGGATGCGCGCCATGTCGCGGATGAGGCTGGGCGGGCTCGACGATTGCGCGATTGCGTCAAAGCCCGCGACGGCGCCCTTGTCGTCGCCGGTAGCGGCCTTCTCCGCGGCCGAGCGGAACGAGGCCAGCACCGGGTACCCGCCGCTGCCGTCCTTGGCAATCGCATCGAGCGCGGCGATCGCCTCGGCATGCTTGCCGTCGTCGGCGAGCTTCACCGCGGCGACGAAGCGGTCGCCGCTTGCGGCGGTCTGCCGGTCCTGGAAATATCCGTAGAGGCGGTAGCCGGCGGTCGCAACGACGATCAGGATCGCAGCGCCGATGACGTAGGTGCCATACCGGTCCCACAGGCGCTTGACCTGTTCGCGGCGCAGATCCTCGTCAACTTCGCGGAAGATATCGGACATCGGATGCTCTTGCGGATGGTCCGCCCTCGGGCCGCCCCGGCCTTGGCGCACCATATACAGATGCGGCGAAGCCCTTGCAAACGGCGGGATTCCGACCGGTTGCCCGAGGGCGGCAGCCTAACCCCGGCGCCCTCCCTTGATCCGCGCCCGCGGCTGCGCCGCCGCGACCGGGCCTGCGGGCCGGTAGGTATTCTCGGCCGCCGGGAACGTCCTCCCCCTCACCTCCTCAGCATAGGCCGCCACCGATGCTTCGATCGCCCCGGCAAGGCTGCCGAAGCGCTTGACGAATTTCGGCACGCGCGGGCTGAGGCCGAGCATGTCCTCGAGGACCAGAATCTGCCCGTCGCAGTCCGACGACGCCCCGATGCCGATGGTGGGGATGGCGACGCTCCTCGTGATCTCGCGGGCGAGCGGCTCGACCACCGCCTCGACCACGACGGCGAAGGCGCCCGCCGCCGCGACGGCGAGCGCGTCGGCCTTGATGGCGGCGGCGCCCTCCTCGTCCCTGCCCTGCACCCGGAACCCACCGATCGTGTTGACCGATTGCGGCGTCAGCCCGACATGCCCCATGACCGGGATGCCGCGCTCGACCAGAAAGCGGATGGTCTCGGCCATCCGGGCGCCGCCCTCGACCTTGATCGCCCCGCACCCGGTTTCCTTCATGATCCGCGCCGCGTTGCGGAAGGCCTGCTCGCGGCCCTCCTCGTAGCTGCCGAAGGGCATGTCGACGACGACCAGCGCCCGGCGCGAGCCGCGCATCACGGCCTGGCCCTGCAGGATCATCATGTCGAGCGTCACCGGAATGGTGGTCTCGAACCCATGCATCACCATGCCGAGCGAATCGCCGACGAGGATGAAGTCGACGAGCGGATCGATGATCGCGGCGGTGTGCGCGTGATACGAAGTCAGCGCCACGATCGGGACGCCGCCCTTCCGCACCCGCAGGTCGTTTGCCGAAATCCGGTTGCGCTCAGGCTGCAGGGACAAGGGGGAAACTCCGGTCGGTCAGGTATTCACAAGTCGGTGAGCAGGAGGTGCGGATCGCCCGCACCAGCGAGCAGCAATTCAATCGCCCGACCGGCGCGGCCGGCGCCGGCGGTCCTAATATAGGCCACAAGACAAGCACCTGTCGTTGCCGGCGATCCTCCTCGGCCGCCTCTCCGACAGCCTCACGGCCGACTCGCGGACGGTGGCGTAAGCCATTGAAAACATGCGGTCCTGCCGGATCGCCCGCCGGTGAGCCCGCCCGCTTCGGTACGAGGGACGGCCGGCGGAGAAGAGCGAGATCGGCTGATTTTCGGCATCGCGGAAGTGTCTCGGTAAGGTTGAAATCGAACTGGATCGTCGCCGCGGACAGGCGAGGACCTCTATCACCAGCATTTCCTCGGTTACCCGTTGTTTATCGCCGGCATGGTATCGTAGCGTCGTGTTGAGGAGGCTGATCCGGACGCTTGGGCGCCGGGAGCAAACGGGCTGGGAAAGATGAAAATCAAAGGCTGGATTGTCGCGCTTGCCGCGATGTTTTTTGCTGTGCCCGGTGGGGCATCCGCCGCCATCGTGGCGAAGGTTGACCTGAGCACGCAGCGCATGACCGTCTCCGTCGACGGAGTCACGCGCTACGTCTGGGCGGTTTCGACCGCACGCCGCGGCTACGTTACGCCGGTGGGCAGCTTCCGCGCGCAGCGCATGGAACGCATCTGGTACTCGAGCAAGTACGACAACGCGCCGATGCCGAATTCGGTCTTCTTCCTGGGCGGCTACGCCATCCACGGCACCAACGCGGTGTGGAGCCTCGGCCGGCCGGCCTCGCACGGCTGCATCCGCCTCGCCCCCGGCAATGCCGCGCTCTTCTACTCGCTGGTGCGGGCGCATGGCATGGGCGCGTCCCGGATCATCGTCAGCTACTAGGCCGGGACAGGCTTACGGGCGGGTAGAGTTGGAACGCGTACCGTGCGTGTGAACCTGGTTCTGGCGGCCGGCGTCCTGCTGGGCGGGCTCGTTGCCGCCCTGCCGGCCTCGGCGGAGATGAGTCCGCTGATGCGGCTCGCCAGCCTCGATGCCTCAAACGTTACAACCGCCGGCGAGCAGAAGGGCGAGAGCGTCGTCGCCCGCATCGATCTCTCCGACCAGAAAATGTACGTCTATGTCGGCGAGACGCTGACGAATACCTTCCCGGTCTCGACCGGCAAACCCGGCTACGGCACGCCGGCCGGCCGCTACTCGGCATTGTGGACGGCGGCGTTCTGGCGCTCGAAGAAATACAACAATGCCCCGATGCCGTGGGCCGTCTTCTTCCACGGCGGCTACGCCGTGCACGGCACTACCGATGTGCGGCGCCTCGGACGCCCGGCTTCGCACGGGTGCGTCCGGCTTCTTCCGGCCAATGCGAAAATCTTCTACTCGCTGGTGCGGAAGGCCGGCCTCGACAACACGCTGATCACGATCGTCCGCTAGACGGGCCGCTCGAGTGCGCCCGCCCGAAAAAGGCCGCCCCGCGGCCTTTTTTCGCCTTGTGGCGCAAATCCCACGGTCGCCCACCGATCCTCGCTAGGTGTGAACCAGTTCACGCTGCGGCCGTTATTGGCCGGTCCGGTGTGACAGCGGTCACTGTCGCGCTCGGGTGAGCGGCATACATCGCTGGCACTCAGAAGGACACGACTCGGAAGAGCGCGGAGGCGGCAGGAGATTTGCCTCCGGAAAGAGACGGGAGAACGACCATGTGGAAGACCCTCACCATTCTCGCGGCGGCGCTCATCTTCGGCTTCGCCACGCCCGGCAAGGCGGACTTTTCGCCGTTCTCGCTCCTGCCCTTCGGCAGCGCGCAGCCGGCCGTCATCGCCAAGGTCTCCCTCGCGCGCCAGGTCATGGAAGTGAAAGTGATCTCCGGCAGCGGTGAGCCGCGCGTCTATCTCTGGAAGGTCTCGACCGGCCGCACCGGTTTCCCGACCCCGATGGGCTCCTACCGCCCGTTCTGGCTCGACATCAACCACAAGTCGAACCAGTACGAGGATGCCCCGATGCCCTACGCGGTGTTCTTCAACGGCGGCTACGCCGTTCACGGCACCGATGCCGTCGCCCGCCTCGGCAGGCCGGCTTCGCATGGCTGCGTCCGGCTTTCCACCGCCAATGCGGCCGCCTTCTACAACCTCGTGCGCACCTACGGGAAGTGGAATACCCGCATCCTCATCACGGACTGAACATCAGGCGGCGCCAATCCGCCCCCCAGACGTACTGGCGCTGGTTCAGTCTTTGAGCCGCCGCCGCCCGGTCGGCACCGGGCGGCGGTGGCATTTTGGGGGGCCGGCCAACCACAGCCACCGTCGAACCGGCGCCTCTCAGGCAGGCTCGGTCACCGCCAGGCCGTAGGAAGCGACGAGGTCATAGGCGATCCGCGTCGTCTCGGGCGGAGTCACCGTGCGCTCGGAAATGTTCGCCCCGAAAGCCTTGAAGCTCGGGAGTTCGGTCACGGCGCTGGAATCGTCCTCCACGGTGTTGACGAAGAGGTGGAGAAACGAATCGCCGTCCCGGAAGAGGCCATAGGCGACGTGGCCGGGCGCCACCTTGTGGAGTTCGGCGAAAACCGCCTTCGACAACGCCTCGTTCTCCTCGGCCCGGCCGGGCTTTGCGGTGTAGCGCACCAATGTCACTCTCGGCATGAAGCTGTTTCCCTTGTCATCGGACGCGCGGGACGCACGCCGTTGACCTAGGGACGCCTGAACGGGGGCAAAGGATTCGCCGGAACAGATTCCTTTCCGGCCGCGAATCCTTCCGCCGCCGGGAATCGTCTTTGTTCCGGGCGCCGCCTGTCCGCGCCGCGGCTGGAAGGAACGAGCATGGCAGACGCAAGCACAGAGGCCTTCGGCCGCTTGATGGTGGAACTGCGGCCGCGGCTTCACCGCTATTGCGCGCGCATGGTCGGCTCGGCCTTTGACGGCGAGGATGTGGTGCAGGAGGCGCTGGCCAAGGCGGCGGAAGCATTCGCCGGCGCCGGCACGATCGAGCGCCCGGAAAGCTGGCTCTTCCGCATCGCGCACAATACGGCGCTCGATGCCCTCCGCCGGCGCAGGCGGCAGGCGGTGGTGCAGTCCGACGCCGACCTCGACGGCCTCCAGGACGACGCCTCGGCGGCTGACGCGCGCGTGGCCGCGGCGGCAAGCCTTTCGACCTTCATGCATCTGCCGCCGACCCAGCGCTCGGCCGTGGTGCTGGTCGACGTGCTCGGCCATTCGCTGGCGGAAACCGCCGACATTCTCGGCGTTACGGTTGCCGCGGCAAAGGCGGCCCTGCATCGGGCGCGCGCCAGATTGCGGGAACTGGCGGCGGATGCCGCGCCGCCCCGCCTTGCCTCGGCCGAGCGCGACCTGCTCCGCCTCTACGCCGACCGGTTCAATGCCCGCGATTTCGATGCGCTCCGCGCCCTCCTCGCCGAGGACGTGCGCCTCGACCTGGTGAACCGGAGGCGGATCGACGGCCGGAAGAATGTCGGCGTCTATTTCACGCGCTACGCGGAGAGATCGGACTGGCGGGTTTGGCCGGGCATCGCCGAGGGCCGCCCGGCGATCCTCGTCAGCAACCGGGCGCACGACCCGGATACCATCGACTATGTGGTGTTGCTCGACTGGGCCGACGGGAAGATCGCCGCGATCCGCGATTTCTTCTACGCGCCCTATGTGAGGGAAAGTCTCGAGGTCAGGCGGCTCTAGATCATTCCCATTCGATCGTGCCGGGCGGCTTCGACGGCTAGAAGCTATCGTAGAAATGCCTGCACCTCGCGCACCTCCGCTAGGTCGGCAATGCGTGTGATTGCAGAAATAAGGCGGCGAGTCCGTCGGTTCTTGTTGCCCGGCGAGGTACCTTGAATATCGGCGACCAGCTTCTTGCTGCGGTCGCCGTACATTCGATCTGCGACGGCCACCGCGACGTCCAAAACAACCAAACAGAGAGCAAGCGACTCGGCTCGATATTGCACTGACGCTTTCAGGATCGCCGTTCGATCCTGATCGAGCGTGATAAACCTCCCGTGGACTACCTGTTCCCAATGAGCAAATGCGGAAAGATGACCGTACAGCTTTCCAATCGTTGGGTAGATGGGCTTCATTCGAGAGACGCATTGCCGTGCCTTGAGCCGGACCACTTCGGCCGTTAGATCGAACGCCACGTTGGACCAGCAAATCATTTCAATGCACAGGCGCAAGATTGGCAGTACTTCCGGAAGCAGACCCCGATTAGAAAGCATCCTCGCCGCGTCGAGGGCATGAGGAAGACGAAACAGGGTCACTTCGGCGCCGAAGACACCGAGAGAGGGGTCTGGGGTATGCAACTGCTTCAAATGGTCTTCGAGAGGGACGCCGCTAGCGCGAAGGAAATCGCTGACGGTGTCGCCCAGTGATGTTTCGTCTTTGTCATAGAGGTCCGGCTCTACGTAGCGCTTAAGCGAGTAGTCGATTGATTTCAGGCGAAGTTGATGCGAGATGGCAGCCGCCAAAACGCGCCTCTTGAACTGAGGAGGACTGGCGCGCTCCATCCCAATTGGAATTCCGAAACCCTGCCCGATCACAAAGTCTAGGTCGACAGCAGACTGAATTTGGAACTGATTTGCTAGGTTGCCGACTTGCCGTTTTCGCATCCGACTCAACACCGGCGCAGTGTCCTGACCGAACTAGACTATTCCCATTCGATCGTGCCCGGCGGCTTACTCGTCACGTCGTAGACGACCCGGTTGATGCCCTTCACCTCGTTGATGATCCGCGTCGCGGCGCGGCCGAGGAAACCCATGTCGAAGGGGAAGAAGTCCGCCGTCATGCCGTCGGTCGAGGTCACCGCCCGAAGGGCCAGCACGTAGTCATAGGTGCGGCCGTCGCCCATCACGCCGACCGTCTGCACCGGCAGGAGCACGGCGAAGGCCTGCCAGATCGCATTGTAGAGTCCGGCCTTGCGAATCTCGTCGAGGTAGATCGCGTCGGCCTTCCGCAAAAGGTCGAGCTTGTCGCGCGTCACCGGTCCTGGGCAGCGGATGGCGAGGCCCGGCCCCGGGAACGGGTGGCGCCCGACGAACACCTCGGGCAATCCCAGCTCGCGCCCAAGCGCCCTCACCTCGTCCTTGAACAATTCGCGGAGCGGCTCGACCAGCCGCATGTTCATCCGCTCCGGCAGGCCGCCGACGTTATGGTGCGACTTGATCGTCACCGACGGGCCGCCGAGCGCGGAGACGCTCTCGATCACGTCCGGATAGAGCGTGCCCTGCGCCAGAAACTCGGCGCCGCCGATCTTCTTCGCTTCCGCCTCGAACAGTTCGACGAACAGGCGGCCGATCGTTTTCCGTTTGACCTCGGGATCCGAGACCCCGGCGAGCGCGCCAATGAACTGCTCGCCCGCATCGACGTGGACGAGCGGGATGTTGTAGTGGCGGCGGAAAAGGTCGACCACATCCGCCGCCTCGCCCTGCCGCAGGAGCCCGTGATCGACGAAAACGCAGGTGAGCCGGTCGCCCACCGCCTCGTGGATCAGCAGCGCCGCCACCGCGGAATCGACGCCGCCGGACAGGCCGCAGATGACGCGCCCGCTCCCGACCTGCTCGCGAATTCGGCCCACCGACTGCTCGCGGAACGCTGCCATCGTCCAGTCGCCGCGAAGCCCGGCAATCTTGTGCGCGAAATTGCCGAGGAGCTTCGCGCCATCCGGCGTATGCGCCACCTCAAGGTGGAACTGCGTCGCGTAGAAGCGGCGCTTCTCGTCGGCGATCATCGCGAACGGCGCGTTCTCCGACGTGCCGAGCACCGAGAATCCCGGCGGCAGCGCGGTGACGCGGTCGCCGTGGCTCATCCAGACCTGATGCTTTTCGCCGGGCCGCCAGATGCCGTCGAACAGCGCCGAAGGCTTCTTCACCTCGACGAAGGCGCGGCCGAATTCGCGGTTATGTTCCCCCTCGACCCTGCCGCCGAGCTGATGCGCCATCAGCTGCTCGCCGTAGCAGATGCCGAGCACCGGCACGCCGGCCTCATAGACGGCGCGCGGCGGCAGCGGCGAATCCTTGTCGAGCACCGAAGCGGGGCCGCCGGAAAGGATGATTGCCTTCGGTTTCAGCCGCGCCATCGCCTCCTCGGCGCGGTTGAACGGCGCGATCTCGGAATAAACGCCGGCCTCGCGCACGCGCCGCGCGATCAGCTGGGTGACCTGGCTGCCGAAGTCGAGGATGAGGATCGTGTCGGTCATCTGCTCAGCGCGCGGTCCAGCCACCGTCGATCATGATCGTGTCGCCGGTGATCATCCCGGCCGCGGGCGAGGCGAGGAACACCACCGCGCCGGCCACGTCCATCGGCTTGCCGATCCGGTGCAGGCCGGCGATCCGCTCGATCACGTCGGCGCGGAATGCCGGATTGCCGAGCGCGGCGTCCGTACCCGGCGTCGAGATGAAGGTCGGCGCCACGGCGTTGACCGTGATGCCGTGCTTGCCCCACTCGACCGCGAGGCACTTGGTCAGGTGGGAGATCGCTGCCTTGGTCATGCAGTAGATCGACTCGCCAGGCAGTGCGACGAAGCCCGCCTGCGAGCCGAGGTTGATGATGCGGCCGCGTCCGGCCTTGATCATCGCGCGGCCAACCGCCTGGCTGACGAAGAACGTGCCCTTCAGATTGACGGCGAGCGTCAGGTCGAAGTCTTCCTCGCGCACTTCCTCGGCGGGGTTCTCCGGCCCGAGACCGGCATTGTTGACGAGGATGTCGATACGGCCGAACTCGGAGAGCGCCCGGTTCACCGCGTCGTTGATCTCGCTGCGCGAGGTCACGTCCATCTGCAGCGGAAAGGCACGGCGGCCCATCGCCTCGATCTCGCCGGCCAGCGCCTTGCCGCCTGCGAGATCGCGCAGACCGAGGGCAACGTCGGCCCCGGCATGCGCGAGCGCCAGCGAAATTGCACGGCCGAGACCCCGCGCCGCGCCGGTCACCAGCGCAACCTGCCCCTTCAAGTCGAAACTCGGAAAATCGGTCATCGCGTCCCCCGCCCTGCCCGCTGTCAGCTCTTGCGGGCGACTACTCCGATGAAGAAGCCGTCCGTCCCGGTCCGTCGCGGCGTCAGCACTATACCGTTGACCGTGGCCAGCGCAGCGCCTGCCAGCGCGCTCTGAGCGTTGGCCGGAAGGCCGGACGCGGCGATGACGTCAAGCGGCGGAACCACGGCAAAATCCGGATGCCGCTCGACGAACCCGGCAACCTGGTCGCCGTCTTCCTCCGGCAACAGGGAGCAGGTCACGTAGACCAGCCGGCCGCCCGGCTTCACATAGCCCGCCGCCTCGTCGAGGATCGCGGTCTGCTCGGCGAGCCGGTCGCCCAGCGCCTGCTCGGTCACCCGCCATTTGGCATCCGGCCGGCGGCGCCAGACCCCGGTCCCCGTGCAGGGAGCGTCGACCAGGACGATATCCATCCGGCGCGCGAGGTCGCTGAGGTCGGCGCCGGCTTCGCGAACCTGAACGTTCCGCGTCCCTGCCCGCTTGAGCCGCTCGAAAATCGGCGCGAGCCGGGTGCGGTCGCGGTCGGTCGCGAGAACCTGGCCCTTGTTTTCCATCATCGCTGCGAGCGCCAGCGTCTTCCCGCCGGCACCGGCGCAGAGGTCGAGCACCTGGTGGCCGGGCTTCGCGCTGGCGAGGCTTGCCGCGACCTGGCTGCCTTCGTCCTGAATCTCGAACCAGCCCTTCTGAAAGGCCGGTTCGACCTGGACGTTGGGATGACGGCCCTGCCCCTCGGTCGGCGCGATGCGGAGACCGTCCGGCGCGTAGTGCGTCAGCGCTGCGCCGAATTTCGACAGGGCCTTCTCCACCTTCGCGGTCTCCGCCTTCAGTCGATTGGCTCGCATGTCGAGCGGCGGACGAAGCGCAAGGGCGATCCCTTCCGCCACCCAGTTCTCGCCGAACTGGCGGGCCAGTTTCGGTCCGAGCCATTCCGGCACGTCGGCGCGAACATGGTCGGGCGCGCCGGCCATATCCGCCGATGTCAGCCGCGCCGCTTCCTCGTCGCTGAGCGGCGGCGGCGCATGCGCGTCGCCCGTGACCATCTGGTTGATCCCCTCGACGCCGAGACCCCAGTGCAGCGCGACCATGCCGAGGACAAGCGCGCGCGGCGTTTCCTCGCCCATCACCCAGGCGGTGGACGCCCGCCAGCGGAGGGCGTCGTAAACGATATTGCCGATCACCGAGCGGTCGCCTGACCCCGCGAAGCGGTGCGTCAGCCCCCAGCCCTTCAGCGCCTCCGAGACCGGACGCCGCCGTGCTTCGAGGTCGGCAAGCACCTCGATCGCCGCCGCCAGCCGTGCCCCCGGCGTCATGCGCCGAAAACGAGGTCGGCTGCGAAGACCAGCCACATCAGCGAAACGAGGATCGCGCCGGCAAGGAATACGAAAAAGCGCCGCGGAACATTGTTGGTGGTGACGTGGATGAGCGCATGGAGGAGCCGGCTCACCACGAACAGCCATGCCAGCACGACAAGCAGGAGGCTCGCCCGCCCGGTGAAGAGCGCCAGCACCGAGACGAGATAGAACAGGACCGGAAGTTCGAGCTGGCTCTGGTAGGCATTGGCAACGCGGAGGATATGGGGAGGCCAGTTCGGTTCGCGGAGCGCGATGTCGCGCGTCTTCACCAGGCCGCTCCGCACCGCCGCGACGCGCATTGACCCGACCCAGAACAGGAGGCCGAGGGTCAGCGCCACCTCCACGAATACTGGCAGCAATACGGTCGTCGCACCCATTCCACCGCCCTCCTAGACGCTGCCGGGATAGTTGGGGCTCTCCCGGGTAATGGTCACGTCATGCGTATGGCTCTCGCGGAGCCCGGCGGAGGAGATACGGACAAAGCGGGCTTTTTCGCGAAGCTCGCCGAGATTGGCCGCGCCGACATAGCCCATCGCGGCGCGCAGGCCGCCGGCAAGCTGGTGCAGGACGCCGGATACCGGCCCCTTGTACGGCACCTGCCCCTCGATGCCCTCCGGCACGAGCTTCAGCTGGTCGCGCACCTCGGCCTGGAAGTAGCGGTCGGCCGAGCCGCGGGCCATCGCGCCGACCGAACCCATGCCGCGATAGGCCTTATAGGAGCGCCCCTGGTGCAGGTAGACCTCGCCGGGGCTTTCGTCCGTGCCGGCAAGCAGCGAGCCGATCATCGCGCAATCGGCCCCGGCGGCTAGCGCCTTGGCGAGATCGCCGGAATACTTGACGCCGCCGTCGGCGATCACCGGCACGCCGCTGCCATCGGTCGCTGCCACCACGTCCATGATGGCGGTGAGCTGCGGCACGCCGACCCCGGCGACGATCCGGGTCGTGCAGATCGAGCCGGGGCCGATGCCGACCTTGATCGCGTCGGCGCCCGCATCGATGAGGGCCCGGGCGCCGTCGCCGGTTGCGACGTTGCCGGCGATTACCTGGACCCGGTTGGAGATCGCCTTCACCCGGCGGACCGCCTCGAGCACGCGCTCGGAATGGCCGTGCGCGGTGTCGATGACGACAAGGTCGACATCGGCGGCAATGAGCTGCTCGCTCCGCTCGAAGCCGGCGTCGCCGACCGTCGACGCCGCCGCGACGCGGAGCCGGCCCTGCTCGTCCTTGGTGGCATGCGGATTGAGCCGGCTCTTTTCGATGTCCTTGACCGTGATCAGGCCGACGCAGCGGTACTGCCCGTCGACGACGAGGAGCTTTTCGATCCGGTGCTGGTGGAGCAGCCGCTTGGCTTCGTCCGGGGCGACCGATTCCTGCACCGTGACGAGCCCGTCCTTGGTCATCAGCTCGGAGATCGGCTGGCCGGGATCGTCGGCGAAGCGCACGTCGCGGTTGGTCAGGATGCCGACCAGCCTGCCCGGCGTACCGCGGTTCTCGACCACCGGGATGCCGGAAATGCCGTATTTCCGCATCAGCGCCCGCGCATCGGCGAGCGTCGCCTCGGGGTGGATGGTGACCGGGTTCACCACCATGCCTGATTCGAACTTCTTCACCTGGCGGACATGCTCGGCCTGTTCCTGCGGGGTGAGGTTGCGGTGGATGACGCCGAGGCCGCCGGCCTGCGCCATGGCGATGGCGAGGCGCGCCTCGGTGACCGTGTCCATCGCGGCGGAAAGGATGGGAAGGTTGAGCCCGATCTCGCGGGTAAGCCGGGTGGCGGTGTTCGCCTCGCCGGGCAGGACCGAGGAATAGCCCGGCGCTAGCAGAACGTCGTCGAAGGCAAGCGCCTCCCTGCCGGTCGCCCCTTCGATGATCCGCGCCACCTGCCAACTCCCGGGAAAAAGCGGAAGCGCCGGCCGGCGGAGAGCCGGCCCGCGCGCCTCGACGCAATGGGTTGGCGGCTGCCAATAGCACGCCGGGGGCGATTCGCAAGGGCGTGTCCGGGCTCAGCACATATGAGACGGCGGGGTCTCCTTGGCTGGTTGTTGATCGAGGTACTGTTTTGGGGTGAGGCCGGCAAGGGCGCCGTGGGGTCTGTAGGTGTTGTAGAGGTGCTGGAAGG
>DASRGK010000021.1:0-9143 GCA_035651055.1 Bauldia sp. | reverse complement strand
CGTCCCGTCGCCCGCGCGATCGATTTTCCCAGCGAGGTCTTGCCGACGCCGGGCGGTCCGACCAGGCAGAGGATCGGCCCCTTCAGCTTGTTGGCGCGGCTCTGCACGGCCAGGTACTCGACGATGCGGTCCTTCACCTTCTCCAGGCCGAAGTGATCCGCGTCGAGGACCTCCTGCGCGTACTTGAGGTCGTTCTTGACCTTGGTCTTCTTGCCCCACGGGATGCCGAGCAGCCAGTCGAGGTAGTTGCGCACCACCGTCGCCTCGGCCGACATCGGACTCATCGAGCGCAGCTTTTTCAGCTCCGCCTGCGCCTTCTCGCGGGCTTCCTTTGAGAACTTGGTCTTGGCGATCCGCTCCTCGAGTTCGGCGAGCTCGTCCTTGCCGTCCTCGGAGTCGCCCAGCTCCTTCTGGATCGCCTTCATCTGCTCGTTGAGGTAGTACTCGCGCTGCGTCTTCTCCATCTGGCGCTTGACGCGCGAGCGGATGCGCTTCTCCACCTGCAGGACGGAGATCTCGCTCTCCATCATGCCGAGCACGCGCTCGAGCCGCTCGACCACGGTCGGCAGCGCCAGGATCGCCTGCTTCTCCGGGATCTTGATGGCGAGGTGCGAGGCGACGGTGTCGGCGACCTTGGAGTAGTCGTCGAGCTGGGTGACCGAGCCGACCACCTCGGGCGAGATCTTCTTGTTCAGTTTGACGTAGTTCTCGAACTCCGAGACGACCGACCGCGCCAGCGCCTCGACCTCGACCTGGTCGCCGACCGCGTCCGGCATCTTGCGGGCATGCGCCTCGTAGAACGACTGGTTCGCGGTGAAGCGCACGATTTCGGCACGGGAGACGCCCTCGACAAGCACCTTCACGGTGCCGTCCGGCAGCTTCAGCAGCTGCAGCACCTGCGCCAGCGTCCCGACCGAGAAGATCGATTCCGGATTGGGATCGTCCTCGCTCGGGTTCTGCTGGGTGGCGAGCAGAATCTGCTTATCGGCGCGCATGACTTCTTCCAGCGCGCGGATCGACTTCTCGCGGCCGACGAAGAGCGGCACGATCATGTGGGGGAAAACCACGATGTCGCGGAGCGGCAGAACCGGGAATACGTCGTCGCCGGTCGGCAGTCCGATCGAGCCTGGTTGTTCCTGGGCCATCTTCCGATTGTCCTTTCGGGCCGGCTTGCGACGCGAGACGCCGCGCCCCGGCATGGGATGAAGCGCCGAGCAAGCTCGCGCTACTCGTTGATGAATCAGCGCAGAAAAGGCCCGACGTCGACGCAATAGGTGGCGTTCGGGTGCCGGGGTGTCAAGGTAAGCGGAACAAAGCGGCCGCGGCGGCGTTGCGCGGGATTCTCATCGATCGGAAAAGGCGGCGTCCGGATCGGGCGCCGCCTCTCGCCAACCGTCCCCTCCGCCGCGGGTCAGGCGCTCGAACTGACTTCCTCGCGCCGGTCGGAATAGATGTAGAGCGGCCGCGACTTGCCTTCGACCACGTCCGGCGAAATCACGACCTCCTGGACCCCGTCGAGGCCGGGAAGATCGAACATTGTCTCCAGCAGGATCGATTCCATGATCGAGCGCAGCCCGCGCGCGCCGGTCTTCCGCTCGATCGCGCGCTTGGCGATCGAGGCGAGCGAGTCCGGGTGGAGCGTCAGTTCGACATTCTCCATGTCGAAGAGACGCTGATACTGCTTCACCAGCGCGTTCTTCGGCTCGACCAGGATCTTGACCAGCGCATCCTCGTCGAGGTCTTCGAGGGTGGCGATCACGGGCAGGCGTCCGACGAATTCCGGGATCAGCCCGAACTTCAGAAGGTCCTCCGGCTCGACATCGCGCAGCACCGCGCCCGTCCGCCGGTCTTCCGGAGCCTGGACGTTGGCGCCAAAGCCGATCGAGGTCTTGCGGCCGCGGTCCGAGATGATCTTCTCGAGACCGGAGAAGGCGCCGCCGCAGATGAACAGGATGTTGGTCGTGTCGACCTGCAGGAACTCCTGCTGGGGATGCTTGCGGCCGCCCTGCGGCGGGACCGAGGCGATCGTGCCTTCCATAATCTTGAGGAGCGCCTGCTGGACGCCCTCGCCCGACACGTCGCGCGTGATCGACGGGTTGTCCGACTTGCGGCTGATCTTGTCGACCTCGTCGATGTAGACGATGCCGCGCTGCGCCCGCTCGACATTGTAGTCGGCGGCCTGGAGCAGCTTCAGGATGATGTTCTCGACGTCCTCGCCGACATAGCCGGCTTCGGTGAGCGTCGTCGCGTCGGCCATCGTGAAGGGCACATCGAGGATGCGAGCGAGCGTCTGCGCGAGCAGCGTCTTGCCGCAGCCAGTCGGGCCGATCAGGAGGATGTTCGACTTGGCCAGTTCCACGTCGTTGTTCTTCGCGGCGTGGTTCAGGCGCTTGTAGTGGTTATGGACCGCGACCGAGAGGACGCGCTTGGCGTGGCGCTGGCCGATCACGTAGTCGTCCAGCACGTTGCAGATCTCGGTTGGCGTCGGAACGCCGTCGCGCGACTTGACCAGCGAGGACTTGTTCTCCTCGCGGATGATGTCCATGCAGAGTTCGACGCACTCGTCGCAGATGAATACCGTCGGACCGGCGATCAGCTTGCGGACCTCGTGCTGGCTCTTGCCGCAGAACGAGCAGTAAAGGGTATTCTTGGAATCGCCGCTGCTGACCTTGCTCATCGATCCTGTCCCGCGGCCGTCCTTACGACCGCATGTTGCCGGGAGAATGGCCAGACTCGGCCAGGCCCGGACCGACCTTAGCGCGCCGCTTCGTCGGTGCAATCGCCGCGAAGCAATCCAATCATGCTAGGCCCGATTTGTTCAAGAGATACTTAACGCCGCAGCGCCCGGAAGCCGGCCGCAACGGCGCGTAATTCCAGCCTCCTATGGAGTTTTTTCGCTCGCATCGGCCTCCTGGCGCGTCGTCAATACCTTGTCGATGAGGCCGAACTTCATCGCCTCCTCGGCGGTGAGGAAGTAGTCGCGGTCAAGCGTCTTTTCGATGGTCTGGTAGTCCTGGCCGGTATGCTTCACGTAGATCTCGTTGAGCCGCCGCTTCATCTTGATGATGTCCTCGGCGTGGCGCTCGATATCCGAGGCTTGCCCCTGGAAGCCGCCCGAAGGCTGATGCAGGAGAACCCGCGCGTTGGGAAGCGCAAAGCGCATGTCCTTGGCGCCGGCGGTGAGGAGGAGCGATCCCATCGACGCGGCAAGGCCGACGCAGAGCGTCGAGACCGCCGGGCGGATGAACTGCATCGTGTCGTAGATCGCGAGGCCCGAGGTGACCACGCCGCCGGGCGAATTGATGTACATGGCGATCTCTTTCTTGGGGTTTTCCGCCTCCAGAAAGAGGAGCTGCGCGGTGATCAGCGCCGCCATGTGATCTTCGACCGGACCGGTGACGAAAATGATCCGTTCCTTCAGCAGTCGCGAATAGATGTCGTAGGCCCGCTCGCCGCGGTTGGTCTGCTCGACCACCATCGGCACGAGGGTCTGCATGTAGGTCTGGACGGGATCTCTCATCGGGGGTCCTTGGCGCCGGAAAAATACCGGGCGGTGAAAGGCAGGCTGGGAGGGGACCGCCGCCCGCGAATCCCCGGATGCCGGCAATAGATATGGTACGGACTCGCCCGGCGGAAGAGGTGGTCCGCTCCGCCGGGCGCGGACGGCGGGCGGTCAGGCGGCGTCGGGCGTCGAGGCCGCCTTCTCCAGTTCCTCGCGCGAGACGGTGCGGTCGCGGACCTTCACCAGTTCGAGCAGGAAGTCGACGACCTTCTCCTCGAAGATCGGCGCCCGCACGCTCGCCAGAGCCTCCGGGTTCTTCCGGTAGTACTCGATCAGCTCGCGCTCGCGGCCCGGAAACTGCCGGATCTGGGCGGTCAGCCCGCGCTGGGCTTCCTCGTCGGTGACGGCGATCTTGTTCTTCTCGCCGATCTCCGAGAGGACGAGGCCGAGGCGGACGCGGCGCTCGGCGATCTTGCGGTAGTCCTTGCGGGCTTCTTCTTCGCTCGTTCCCTCGCTCTCGAAGGTCCGCCCCGCCTGGGCCAGTTCGCTGGTCACCTGGTTCCAGATGTTCTCGAACTCCTGGTCGACCATGCCCTTGGGCAGGTCGAACTTGTGCATCTCGTCGAGCTGGTCGAGGAGGTGCCGCTTCAGGTGCGTGCGCGAGAGCGCGATAAGCGAATTCTGCATCTGCTGGCGAATGGCCTGACGCAGCTTGTCGAGCGATTCGAGGCCCACCCGCTTTGCCAGCTCGTCGTCGATCTTCAGTTCGTCGGGCGCCGCCACTTCCTTCACCTTGATGTCGAAGGTCGCGGCCTTTCCGGCAAGGTTCTTGGCGCCGTAATTCTCCGGGAAGGTGACGCTGATCGTCTTCTCCTCGCCGGCCCGCATTCCCTCGATCTGCTCGGCGAAGCCGGGGATGAGCTGGCTGGTGCCGAGGCGGAGCACCGCGTTGTCATCGGTGCCGCCCTCGAACGGCGCCCCGTCGATCTTGCCGACATAAGAGACGGTGACGCGGTCGCCCTTCTCCGCCTTCCCGTCCTTCGGCGTGAACGAGCGCTGGTTGTCGGCGAGGCGGTTGACCTCGGCCTCGACCTCCTCGTCGCTGATGTTGGCGGTGAGCCGTTCCACGGAGATGTTCTTGAAGTCCTGCAGTTCGATCTTGGGGAGGACCTCGTAGGTCATCGTGTAGGTCAGGTCGGCCTGCCCGGCGAGAACCTTGTCCGCTTCCTTCTCGTCCTCCGGCAGCTTGAAGTCGGGCTGCATCGCCGCCCGCTCGCCGCGTTCGGTCAGCGTGTCGCGCGCGACCTCGTTGACGACGTTCTGGACGATCTCGGCCATCGCCGACTTGCCGAACAGGCGGCGGAGGTGGTTGACCGGCACCTTGCCGGGGCGGAAGCCCTTGATCCGGACTTCATTCTTGAGGGTGTCGAGGCGGTTGAGGAGGCGCGTATCGAGTTCGGCGGCCGGGACGACGACCTTGAATTCGCGCTTGAGGCCGTCCGCCAGCGTTTCGGTCACCTGCATCTTGTCTGTTCCGTCTCTTCTATCGCCTGCGGTTTCCGGCGTGGTCGTCGGCCGCAAGGTCCGGGGAATTGATCGACCGGCTTGGTGCGGGCGGAGGGACTTGAACCCCCACGACTTTCGTCACGGGAACCTAAATCCCGCGCGTCTACCAGTTCCGCCACGCCCGCCCGGCCGGCGCGGGGCCCGTGGAAGGCGCGCCTCTATATCACCGCGATTCCGCCGATCAAAGGGAAAAGGGCGGCGGGAAATCGGGCCGGCCCGGCGATGAGAATGCCGAGCGCGGCGGGCACGGCAAAGGCGACCGTCGGCGCCGGATAGCCGTCGAGTTAGGCGGGGGCGCCGAGGATGCGGACGATGCCGAAGGCAAGGGGCGACGCCGGAGACAAGAACCGCGCCGACGACGGCGAGCACATACATGCGGGAGCTCCGAGACCGGCGCCGTCCGGAAACGGAACGGGCGTGGGACGACGCGGCATTCGTGCCGCAAGTCCGCGGCCAGTTCGCCGCTCCCAGCCGCTCAGGCTCCGATCTGAGTAAACACCGCCGGTAGGGCGTCGGGCAGGTCTTCGGAAATGAGGCCCCTGCCCACCGCGCGCCCGGCCGCGCCGTGGAGCCAGACCGCGGCCGCCATGGCATAGAAGCCGCGCATGCCCTGGGCCATCAGTCCCCCGATGAAGCCGGCAAGCACATCCCCTGCCCCCGCCGTTGCGAGGTCCGGCGGAGCATTGTCCGCAATCGCGGCGTAGCCGTCGGGCTGGGCCACGACGGTGTCGGGGCCCTTCAGGACGACATTGGCGCCAGAGCGGGCCGCCGCCTCCCGGGCACGGTCGAGCTTCGATGGCAGTGAGACCAGGTCGGGGAAGAGCCGGCCGAACTCGCCCTCGTGCGGCGTCATCACGGTCGCCGCCCGCCGCCGCCGAATGAGGGCGAACAGCGGCTCGGGGTCGCCGGCAAAGGTGGTGAGCGCGTCCGCGTCGAGCACCACGCCGGCGTTCGAGGCGAGCGCCGCCGCGACAAGGTCGCCGGTCGGGTCGCCGATGCCGAGCGCCGGCCCGAGCACGACCGCGTTGTGGCGCTCGTCGGCGAGTATTTCGGCCAGCCCGTCGGCGCCGTCCATGCGGAGGAGCATCACTGCCGTCAGGTGCGCGGCGTTGGTCGCCATCGCGTCGGGCGGCGATGCGATCGAGACGAGCCCGGCGCCGACCCGGAGCGCGCCGCGCGCGGCCAGGCGCGCCGCGCCGGTCCGGTTCGCCGGGCCGGAGACGATGACCGCGTGTCCGCGATCGTATTTGTGCCCGTCGATCCGCGGATGCGGCAGATAGGGCAGCCAGAGCGAGGGAAGGTTGTGGAACGCCTTCGGGCGGATCGCCGCCAGCGCCGCAAGGTCGTTGCCGATGTCGGCGACCGTGACCGGCCCGCAGAGCAGCCTCCCGGGCAGGAGCACATGGCCCGGCTTCCGGCGGAAGAAGGTGATCGTCTCCCGCGCGATGATCGTCCGTCCGAGGATCGCGCCGGTGCGCCCGTCGATGCCGCTCGGCAGATCGACCGCGAGGATGGGGACGCCGCTCTCGTTGGCCCCGTCGATGAGGCTTGCCGCCTCGCCTTCGACGGGGCGGTCGAGGCCGGCGCCGAAGAGCGCATCGACGATGAGGTCGTAGCCGATGGCGAAGTCGCGGCGCGGCATTTCGATCTGCGCCGCCCAGGCGCGGGCCGCCAGGCTCGCATCGCCTTTCAACTGGTCGCGCTTGCCGTAGAGGAAGACGGTGACCCGGTAGCCGGCAAGCGACAGGAGGCGCGCCGCGATGAAGCCGTCGCCGCCGTTATTGCCGGGCCCGCAGAGCACGGCGATGCGGCTGCCGACCGGCGCCATCCGACCCGCCGCCGCGGCAACCGCCTCCCCCGCCCGCTCCATGAGAAGATAGCTGCGCGTGCCGGCGGCGATCGACCGGCTGTCCGCCTCGCGCATCTCTTCGGGCGTCAGAAGTTCGGTGATCTCGGTGCGGACGGTCCGGTCTTCCGGCTCGGCGCTGCCGCCTATCAAATTGGCGAAGCGCCGGGCCCATTCCTCGCCAATTGATGAATTATTGGTCAAATGCTTATTCCGTGGTCAAACATTGACGGGCGGCCCGGCTATGCTCATGGTCGCGGCCCCGCACTAGCCCAAAGTTCCGGCGGTTTCCACCTCCGGACCGGGTGGCATGGAGTCTGCAATTCCGCGGACCGACTGGTCACCAGCCCGGTCGCCGCCGCTGTCGGAGACGCCGGAGCAATGAAGAAGATCGAAGCGATCATCAAGCCGTTCAAACTCGACGAAGTGAAAGAAGCACTCCAGGAAGTCGGCCTGCAGGGAATCACGGTCACCGAGGCCAAGGGGTTCGGGCGCCAGAAGGGCCATACCGAGCTTTACCGGGGCGCGGAATACGTCGTCGATTTTCTGCCCAAGGTGAAAGTCGAAGTCGTGCTCGGCGACGACATGGTCGAGCGCGCCGTCGATGCGATCCGCAAGGCCGCCCAGACCGGCCGCATCGGCGACGGCAAGATTTTCGTCTCCAACATCGAGGAGGCTGTCCGCATCCGCACCGGCGAAAGCGGAATGGACGCGATCTGATCGCGCATCCCGACACCTTTTTGAGACTAGCCTGCCCGGCCCTTCTCCTCGGCCGGTAATCCATTTTCAGCGGTACAAGGAAGAAGGAAGATACCTCATGGCGACCGCCAAAGACGTCCTCAAGACGATCAAGGACAAGGACATCAAATACGTCGACCTGCGCTTCACCGACCCGCGCGGGAAGTGGCAGCACGTGACGCTGGATGTCAGCCAGATCGAAGAGGACACCTTCGCCGAGGGCGTCATGTTCGACGGCTCCTCGATCGCCGGGTGGAAAGCGATCAACGAGTCCGACATGAAGTTGATGCTCGACCCGAACACGGCGACGGTCGATCCCTTCTACGCACAGACGACGCTGTCGATTGTCTGCGACGTGGTCGAGCCGCTGACCGACGAGCCCTATGCGCGCGATCCGCGCTCGATTGCCAAGAAGGCCGAGGCCTATCTCAAGCAGACCAAGATCGGCGATACCGTGTTTTTCGGACCGGAAGCCGAGTTCTTCGTCTTCGACGACGTGCGCTTCTCGGCACAGCCCTACAATACCGGCTTCGCGATCGATGACGTCGAGCTGCCGATCAATTCCAACACCGAGTACGAGACCGGCAATCTCGGCCACCGCATCCCGAAGAAGGGCGGCTATTTCCCGGTCCCGCCGATGGACTCGCTCCAGGACATGCGCTCCGAGATGCTGTCCTCGATGGCCGCCATGGGCGTCAAGGTCGAGAAGCACCACCACGAAGTGGCGTCCGCCCAGCACGAACTCGGCATGAAATTCGGCCCGCTGGTGACGATGGCCGACCACCTGCAGATCTACAAATACTGCATCCACAACGTCGCCAACGCTTACGGCAAGACGGCGACGTTCATGCCGAAGCCGATCTACGGCGATAACGGCTCGGGCATGCACGTCCACCAGTCGATCTGGAAGGGCGGCAAGCCGCTCTTTGCCGGCAAGCTCTACGCCGACCTGTCGGAGGAGTGCCTGTTCTACATCGGCGGCATCATCAAGCACGCCAAGGCGCTGAACGGCTTCACCAACCCGCTCACCAACTCCTACAAGCGGCTGGTGCCCGGCTACGAAGCGCCTGTCCTGCTCGCCTATTCGTCGCGCAACCGCTCGGCTTCCTGCCGCATCCCGGTCACCAACAATCCCAAGGCCAAGCGCGTCGAGGTCCGGTTCCCGGATCCGGGCGCGAACCCCTACCTCGCCTTCGCCTCGATGCTGATGGCCGGCATCGACGGCATCAAGAACAAGATCCATCCCGGCGAGGCGATGGACAAGAACCTCTACGACCTGCCGCCGCGGGAGCTGCGCCGCATCCCGACCGTCTGCGGGTCGCTGCGCGAGGCGCTGTCGAACCTCGACAAGGACCGCGAATTCCTCAAGGCCGGCGACGTGTTCAGCGACGACATGATCGACGCCTATATCGAACTGAAGATGGAGGAAGTGGCGCGGTTCGAGATGACGCCGCACCCGGTCGAGTTCGAGATGTACTACTCGCTGTGATG
>DASRGK010000020.1:0-4190 GCA_035651055.1 Bauldia sp. | reverse complement strand
CGATCCGCGCGGCATCGCCAAGAAGGCGGAAGCGATGGTGAAGTCGATGGGCGTCGGCGACACCGTATTCTTCGGACCCGAAGCCGAGTTCTTCGTGTTCGACGACGTGCGCTATTCGGCCGAGCCCTACCACACGAGCTTCAAGCTCGACTCCTCGGAGCTTCCGATCAACTCCGCCACCGAATATGAGGGCGGCAATCTCGGCCACCGCATCCGCACCAAGGCCGGCTACTTCCCGGTGCCGCCGCAGGACTCCGTGCAGGACATGCGCTCGGAGATGCTCGGCGCAATGGCCAAGATGGGCGTCAAGGTCGAGAAGCACCACCACGAGGTCGCTTCCGCCCAGCACGAGCTCGGCATGAAGTTCGACACGCTGACGCTGATGGCCGACCAGATGCAGATCTACAAATACTGCATCCACCAGGTCGCCCACATCTACGGCAAGACCGCCACCTTCATGCCGAAGCCGGTGTTTGGCGACAACGGCTCGGGCATGCACTGCCACCAGTCGATCTGGAAGGACGGCAAGCCGGTGTTTGCCGGCAACAAATATTCCGACCTGTCGGAGATCTGCCTGTCCTATATCGCCGGCGTGATCAAGCATGCGAAGGCGATCAACGCCTTCACCAATCCGACCACCAACTCCTACAAGCGCCTGGTGCCGGGCTATGAGGCCCCCGTGCTGCTCGCCTATTCGGCGCGCAACCGCTCGGCTGCCTGCCGCATCCCCTACACCTCCAACCCGAAGGCCAAGCGCGTCGAGGTGCGCTTCCCCGACCCGCTCGCCAATCCCTATCTCGGCTTTGCCGCGATGCTGATGGCGGGTCTGGACGGCGTCAAGAACAAGCTCGATCCGGGTCCGGCGATGGACAAGGACCTCTACGACCTTCCGAAGGAAGAGCTGAAGACGATCCCGACGGTGTGCGGCAGCCTGCGCGAGGCGCTGGAGAACCTCGACAAGGACCGCGCGTTCCTCAAGAACGGCGGCGTGTTCGACGACGACTTCATCGACAGCTATATCGAGCTGAAGATGACCGAAGTCGAGCGTTTCGAGATGACGCCGCACCCGGTCGAGTTCGAGATGTACTACTCGGTCTGACCCGGCGGAGACGAACGCGAACGGAGCGCCTTCGGGCGCCCCGTTCCGTTTGGGGCTCAGCCGGCGCGGAAGCCCGGGTTGAAGTTGAGTTCGGCCCGCGCTCTCTCGATCGAGACGGAGCCGTCGTCATCGGCGATGTTGTAGATTCCCGCGGCGCCCCGCGTAACGGCAAGCCGCGCCGCGTCGGCGGCGGCATCAACGTGGACCGTCGGCGGCTCGCCCGGCCTCTCATGCCAGGTACCGGGGCCGTAAAGGCGGCCGTAGCGGAGGACGATGCCGGTCAGGCCCGCTGTCCCGGTCACCGCCTCTTCCAGGGCTTTGACCCCCGAGACGGTGACCTCATGCGCCGGTGAGGCGTCGAGCGGATCGGAGACCTCATGCGGAAGGCGTCCCGTCGTGTAAAGGAACGCGACGCTCTGCGCGACGAGGCGTTCGGCGCCGGCGGCGCGGGCGGCGGCGACGAGATTGCGGGTCCCCTCCCTCCGCAGTCTCGCGTTGGCTTCCCTCGCCGCCGCCAATGCGTCCCGGTCGAAGACCTTCGGGAGATCGGTCATCTGGTGGATGACGACGGCGGGTCTTGCGTCAGCGATCGCCGCGGCGAGCGCGGCGGCGTCAAGGACATCCACGATCGCCGGCCGCGCCCCGAGCGCGGCGATCACGGCCACGCGGTCGGCGGAGCGCGTGGCGCCGGTCACGTGATGGCCCTCGGCAACCAGAAGCGGGACGAGGCGCCGGCCAATCGCGCCGCTCGCGCCGGCAATGAAGATACGCATCGATGGGTTCCCGCTGTTCCCCGCGCGTGCGCCCGACTACCGGTCCATATTATGGCGAAGACGCGCCCGATCGATCCGTCGGCATGGCAAGGCTGAGGCTGTGCTGTCTCGCGCTGGCGGCCGGCGCGGTCCCTCAGGATGCGTGTCGCTCGGCGCCGACAGTCATCTCGACCCGTTCCGGCCCGGAGATGTCATTTGTACCGGCCAACGCCTTGCGCACCAGGGACCGGATCTCCTCCTCGGAATGAGCGTCGGAGACTTCCACGTAGCCGATTCCGGCGCGCCGAAGCGCCTCGCGCTTGACGGCATCCCGCCCTGCGGCACGTCCCTGGAAGTGCCCCTTTCCCTGATACTCGATCGCCACCAGCGCTTTCCCGTCGGGGGCTATGATCACGATGTCGGCGCGCTTGCTGTTGATCGAGCGGTAGGCGTGCTCGCTTGGGGAGGCGAGGATTTCGCCGAGCGACGTCTGGGCGAAGACGCGCCGGCGTTGGCCTCCTGAGGCGACTTCCGCTTCGACGGCCCGAAAGACCCGATACTCCGCCGGGCTCATCACCTTCTTTTTCGTGAATTGCGCCGCCTCGACATAGCGAAGCTGATTGCCCGGATCGGCAATGTTCCGTCGAGCGAAGCGATAACCTCGCAGTTCCTGCGTCAGGCGGTAGTAAAGATGATAAAGGCCGAGGGCCATCAGCACCCAGCTCGCACTGGTCACTATCCACGTCATGAATGAGGCCGCCGCCGGCATCGATCGCGTCCAAGTTGCGCCAAGATGTTTTGCTCGCACACAACCTCGTAGCGATCGGCAAAAGCTTTCGACCGCTTTTGACTCAAATTGGCTTCATTCCGAGTCTGGTTCCCGGCCGTGAGGATCACCCGCGAGTTCTTCGACCGCAGCGTTCATGAGGTCGCGCCGGCGCTGATCGGCACGACGATGCTCGTCGACGGCGTCGGCGGCGTGATCGTCGAGGTCGAGGCCTATCATCACACCGACCCGGCCGCGCACTCCTATGGCGGCAGGACCGAGCGAAACGCCGTGATGTTCGGCCCGCCCGGCTTCGCCTACGTTTACAGATCCTACGGCATTCACTGGTGCGTGAATTTCGTCTGCGAGGCGGAGGGCAGCGCCAGCGCGGTGCTCATCCGCGCGCTGCAGCCGACGGTCGGGCTGGCCACCATGCGCGGCCGGCGGGGGGTGGAGGACGACCGCCAGCTTTGCTCCGGTCCAGGCAAGCTTTGCGAGGCGCTGGGCATCACGGCAGCAATGAACGGAATGGCGCTCGATCGTGCCCCTTTTGCGCTCAGCACCGCCGGCGAGAAACCGACTGTGGCGACCGGAAAGCGCATCGGGATCAGCAAGGGAGTGGACGAGCCGTGGCGGTACGGGCTCAAAGGCTCGCCTTACCTCAGCAAGCCGTTCCGCTGATGCCCCAACAAGCGACGCGCCGCGGAGGGAGCCTCCGCGGCGCGGTCGTCAGCCTTGATCCCAACCCGGGGTCAATCCTCGGACACCTTATCCGGATTGACCCGGTCCGGGCTGTAGCGCCGAAGCAACACTAGCGGGAAATCGTATAGAAACCAATGCCCTCGCGCGGTCGCCGCTTGTTGCGGATTTGCCGCGATCCTCCCGGGAATCCCGCGATTCCTAGCCGAGCCGAGCGATAGCCGCTTCGGTCTTGGCCCTCAGCGCAACGAATTCGGCCCGGCGTTCGCGCTGCTCCTCGACGACCTCTTCCGGCGCCTTCGCGACGAACTGGGCGTTGCCGAGCTTGGCATCGATCTTCCCGATCTCCTTTGCCGTCCTGTCGAGTTCGCGGGCGAGCCGCGCCCTTTCGGCGGCGAAGTCGATGATCCCCGCGAGCGGCAGGGCGTAGGTCGCTTCCCTGACCACGATCTGCACCGCGCCCTTTTCGGGCCGCTCCGCGACGCCCAGCGCTTCGAGCCGCGCCAGGCGCTTCAGGACGGTGCCGTGCGTCTCCATCCGCCTCAAGGTTTCGGCCGAGGCGCCGCTCACCGTCATCGGCAGCGTCGCCGCCGCCGGCACGTTCATCTCCGAGCGCACCGAGCGGATCGCCGCGATCACCTCGATCAGCCAGTTGATCTCGTCGGCGGCCGCCGCATCCTCGAACGCCTCCTTCGGCCAATGGCCGAGCGCCAGCAGCCCAGTGCCGCCGCGCGCGCTCCACAGTTCCTCGGTGATGAACGGCATCAGCGGATGGAGGATGGCGAGCACGCGGTCGAGCACCCAGGCGACCGTGGCGCGGGTTTCGTCCTTGGCCGGTCCGTCCTCCCCGTTCAGCACCGGCTTGACCAGTTCG
>DASRGK010000019.1:0-46134 GCA_035651055.1 Bauldia sp. | reverse complement strand
TCGATCATCTACGGCATCTGGGGCCTGTTCGTGTTCGCGCCGTTCCTGCAGGAGACGCTGCAGCCCTGGCTGATCGACATCTTCGCGCCGGTGCCGCTCCTCAATTCGCTCTTCGCCGGGCCGCCCTACGGGATCGGCGTGCTCACCGCCGGGCTGATCCTGGCGATCATGGTCCTGCCCTTCATCACTGCGGTCACCCGCGACGTGTTCCTGACCGTCCCGCCGGTTCTGAAGGAAGCCGCCTACGGGCTCGGCTGCACCACTTGGGAGGTCGTCCGCAAGGTGGTCCTCCCCTACACCCGCGTCGGCGTCATCGGCGGGGTCATGCTCGGCCTCGGCCGCGCCCTCGGCGAGACGATGGCGGTGACCTTCGTCATCGGCAATGCCCACCGCATCGCCGCCTCGATCCTGGCGCCGGGCACGACGATTTCGGCGACCATCGCCAACGAATTCAACGAGGCGACCGGCGACCTTTATACCTCGTCCCTCATCGCACTCGGCCTCATCCTCTTCGTCATCACCTTCATCGTGCTCGCCGCCGCCCGGCTGATGTTGATGCGGATCGAAAAGAAGCTCGGCGCATGAGCCTCGCCAACCCGCTCTACCGCCGCCGGCGCCGCCGGAACGTGATCACGATGACCCTGTCGGTCGCCGCGGCGGCGTTCGGCGCCCTCTGGCTGGTCGTGATCCTGGCGACCCTCATCTGGAACGGCTTCGCCGGCCTGTCGCTCGACGTCTTCACCACCGACACGCCGCCGCCGGGAAGCGCCGGCGGCCTCGCCAACGCCATCGTCGGCAGCCTCATCCTCACGATCTTCGGCGTCGTCATCGGCACGCCGATCGGCATCCTCGCCGGCACCTACATGGCCGAATACGGCCGCTACTCGCGGCTGACCACGGTGACCCGCTTCGTCAACGACATCCTGTTGTCGGCGCCCTCGATCGTCGTCGGCCTGTTCGTCTACGAGGTGCTCGTCGTGCAGATGGGCCACTTCTCGGCCTGGGCCGGCGGCGCGGCGCTGGCGATGCTGGTCATCCCGGTGGTCGTGCGGACGACCGAAGACATGCTTCTTCTCGTCCCCAACACGCTCCGCGAGGCCGGCACCGCGCTCGGCGCGCCGCGCTGGAAGGTGGTCATGCGGGTCGGCTACCGCGCCGCCCGCGCCGGCATCGTCACCGGCGCGCTGCTGGCGGTCGCCCGCATCACCGGCGAGACGGCGCCGCTTCTCTTCACCGCGCTCAACAACCAGTTCTGGAGCCTCGACCCGAACGCGCCGATGGCAAGCCTGCCGGTGACCATCTTCCAGTTCGCGCTCTCGCCCTATGCCGACTGGCAGCAGCTTGCCTGGACGGGCGCCCTGATCGTTACCTTCGCCGTGCTGACGCTCAACATCGTCGCGCGCCTTCTCTCCAATATCGGAACGTCGAAATGAGCAGCCTTGCCCTTGCCGAGACCGCCGTCACGCCGATCTCCGCGCGCGACACGTCGAAGATTTCGATCCGCGACCTCCGCTTCTACTACGGCGAGTCGCAGGCGCTGAAGAACATCACGCTGTCGCTGGCCGACCGCAGGGTGACCGCGTTCATCGGGCCGTCGGGTTGCGGCAAGTCGACGTTGCTGCGCGTCCTCAACCGCATGTACGACCTCTACCCGAACCAGCGGGCCGAGGGCGAAGTCCTGTTCGACGGCGAGAACATCCTGTCGCCGCGCCAGGACCTCAATCTCCTGCGCGCCAAGATCGGCATGGTGTTCCAGAAGCCGACGCCGTTTCCGATGACGATCTTCGACAACATCGCCTTCGGCATCCAGCTCTACGAGCGCCTGCCGCGGTCCGAGCTCGCCGAGCGGGTCGAGGCGGCGCTGACCCGGGCGGCCCTGTGGAACGAGGTGAAGGACAAGCTGAAGGCGAACGGCCTCAGCCTGTCGGGCGGCCAGCAGCAGCGCCTGTGCATCGCCCGCACCATCGCCGCGCGGCCCGAGGTCGTGCTTTTCGACGAGCCGTGCTCGGCGCTCGACCCCATATCTACCTCGAAGATCGAGGAACTGATCGACGAACTGAAGAGCGAGTACACGATCGCCATCGTCACCCACAACATGCAGCAGGCCGCGCGCGTCTCGGATCACACCGCCTTCATGTATCTCGGCGAACTGGTCGAATTCGGCGATACCGGCAAGATCTTCACCGCGCCGACCGACCGGCGCACGCAGGACTACATCACCGGCCGCTTCGGCTGAGCCGGCCGACTGAAGGAACGGAGCCATGCCAGACCATATCGTCCGCTCCTACGACGAAGAGCTGAGCGAGCTCGCCCAGAAGATCGCCGAAATGGGCGGACTTGCCGAGCAGCAGGTCGCCGACTCGGTGGCGGCGCTCGCCCGCCGCGACAGCTCGCTGGCGCAGCGGGTGATCACCGGCGACATTCGCGTCGACGCCCTCCAGCGCCAGATCGAGGACAGCGCCGTCTCGATGATCGCGCGGCGCCAGCCGATGGCGCAGGACCTGCGCGAGATCATGGCGGCGATCCACATCGCCAACGACCTCGAACGGGTCGGTGATCTCGCCAAGAACACCGCCAAGCGGGTCTTTGCGGTGGAGAGCAACTTCGCCGCCCAGCGCCTGGTGAGCGGCGTCGAGCACATCGCCGAACTGTCGCTGGCGCAGCTGAAGAACGTGCTCGACGCGTTCGCCGCGCGCGACCTCAAGGCGGCGCACGCGGTCTGGGAGCGCGACGACGAGATCGACGCGATGTACACCTCGCTCTTCCGCGAGCTGCTCACCTACATGATGGAAGATCCGCGCAACATCACCTTCTGCACGCATCTCCTGTTCTGCGCCAAGAACCTCGAGCGGATCGGCGACCACGCCACCAACATCGCCGAGACGCTGCACTACCTGATCAGCGGCGTGCCCCTCACCGACGAGCGGCCGAAGAAGGACAATTCCTCGACCACCGCCGTCGCCTACAAGGAAGCCGCGCAATGACGCCGCGGGTGATGGTGGTCGAGGACGAGGAACCGCTGTCGCTGATGCTGCGCTACAACCTCGAGGCCGAGGGCTATACGGTCGACACCGTCGAGCGCGGCGACGACGCCGAGACGCGGCTGCGCGAGAGCGTCCCCGACCTCCTGCTGCTCGACTGGATGCTGCCCGGCATTTCCGGCATCGAGCTGTGCCGGCGCCTGCGTGCCCGCGAAACCACCCGCGGCCTGCCGATCATCATGCTGACGGCGCGCGGCGAGGAGTCGGAGCGCGTCCGCGGGCTGGCCACCGGCGCCGACGACTATGTCGTGAAGCCGTTCTCGCTGCCCGAGCTGATGGCGCGGGTGCGCGCCATCCTCCGCCGCTCGCGTCCGGAACTGGTCACCTCGGTTCTGCGCGCCGGCGACATCGAGCTCGACCGCGAGACCCACCGCGTCCGCCGCAACGGCCGCGAGCTCCACCTCGGCCCGACCGAGTTCCGGCTGCTCGAATTCCTGATGCAGTCGCCCGGGCGGGTCTTCTCGCGCGCCCAGATGCTCGACGGGGTATGGGGCCGGGACATCTATGTCGACGAGCGCACCGTCGACGTGCATGTCGGGCGGCTGCGGAAGTCGCTCGGCCGCGGCCGCGACCCTATCCGGACCGTGCGCGGCTCCGGCTATTCCTTCGACGAGGAGTTCACGGCAAGCGCGTCCCCGGCCGCGTCAAATTGACTCAGCCGGCGGGTTCGGCCCCCTGCGGCCTCAGTATTCGCGCCGGTCGCGCTCGCGGCGCCGGTCGTTGACCGGCTGGTAGGCGACCCGCGAGTGATATTCGCAGTAGGGCAGGCCGTTGAAGTTGCGGTGGCCGCAGAAGTGGAACTCGGCGGTCGCCGGATCGCCGAGCGGCCATTTGCACATCTGGTCGGTGAGGGCGAGCAGGGACACTCTGAGGCTGATCGGGGCTACCAGGTCCTCGATCGGCACCTGCGCCGGAACGCGGCGCGGGGCCGGCTGAGCATGGATCTTCAGCGCCGTGTTGCCGGAAATATAGCCGCGCGAGGGCCGGTGAACCGAGGCGACGCGCGACTTTCGCGGCCGCGGCCCGCTCGAGGCGGGTTTCGCCCGGCCGGACAGTCCGAGGCGATGCACCTTACCGATGACCGCGTTGCGGGTGACGCCGCCGAGCTGTGCCGCGATCTGGCTCGCAGAAAGACCCTCGGCCCAATATTTCTTCAGCAGCTCGACCCGTTCCTCGGTCCAGTTCATTGCCCCTAGCTCCTTCAACGCGGCGGCAGAATCCCTCTCCGTGCGCCGGCCGCTCCGCTGGCCGAGGCTGGACGCTTTACTGTTGGGATACTGGGGTCCGCCGCAGGACGTGTCGTAATCGACAGCAACGACGGTACAATACCGGTTGACTCGCTGACAAGAGTCCCGGCGACTCGATTGGAGTTTTGGCGGTGTTTTCCCCAAGTCGTGCAACGGAAGCCCACCGTTGCCGGAAATTGACAGCAAAGCGGGTCGCGATGATATAAGGGGCCTCTGTTTGGAGGTGCTGCCCGTCGGGCGGCACCTTTTAGTTTTGCGCCATCGGGATCAGGATCGGCGGCCATGGACCGCTCACCGCTCTATGACACTTTCGCGCGCGCGCCGATCGCCATCGAGCGCGGCGAGGGCGCGTGGGTGTACACAACCGACGGCCGGAAGCTGCTCGACTTTTCGGGCGGCATCGCCGTCAATTCGCTCGGCCACGCCAATCCCAAGCTGGTCGCGGCGCTCACCGCCCAGGCCGCCAAGGTCTGGCACACCTCGAACCTGTTCCAGGCGCCCGGCCAGGAGAAGCTCGCCGCACGTCTGGTCGCGGCCGGCCATTTCGACAAGGTCTTCTTCGGCAATTCCGGCACCGAGGCGACCGAAGCGGCGATCAAGACCGTGCGCCGCTACCATTTCGTCACCGGCCACCCCGAGCGCTACCGGATCATCACCTTCGCCGGCGCCTTCCACGGGCGGACGCTGACCGCGCTCGCCGCCACCGGCAACCCGAAATACATGGAGGGGATGGGGCCGGTCGCCGGCGGCTTCGACCAGGTGCCGCTCGGCGACATCAAGGCGGTCGAGGCGGCGATCACGCCGGAGACGGCGGCGATCATGATCGAGCCGATCCAGGGCGAGGGCGGGGTCCGCGTCGTCCCCAGCCAGTTCCTTCGCGAATTGCGCGCGCTCTGCGACAAGCATGGCCTGCTGCTCGCCTTCGACGAAGTGCAGACCGGCGTCGGCCGCACCGGCCGTTTCTATGCCTTTGAATGGTCGGGCGTCCGGCCGGACGTGCTGACGCTCGCCAAGGGGATCGGCGGCGGCTTCCCGCTCGGCGCCTGCCTTGCCACCGCCGAGGCGGCCAAGGGCATGACCGTCGGAACGCACGGCTCGACCTTCGGCGGCAACCCCCTGGCTACGGCGGTCGGCTATGCCGTGGTCGAGGAAATCCTCTCAAACGGATTTCTCGAACACGTCCGCCAGATGGGCCTCTACCTGAAGCAGCGGCTCGCCTCGGTCGTCGATACCCATCCCGACCTCGTCGCCGAGGTGCGCGGCGAGGGCCTGCTCGTCGGCGTGCGCTGCATCCGGCCGGTCGGCGATGTCGCCGTCGCCATGCGCGAGGCCGGGCTGCTCGGCGCGGCGGCGAGCGAGAACGTCATCCGGCTGCTGCCGCCCCTCAATGTGACGGCGGCCGAGATCGACGAGGCCGTGGACAGGCTCGACCGCGCCCTCACCAGTCTCGCTCCGGCCCGCGCCGGAGCGGCCGGGTGAGGCCATGGTCCGCCACTTCATCGACCTTGCCGAAGTCGACGCCGCGACGCTCCGGCTGATTCTGCGCGAAAGCGGCCGGCTCAAGGCCGTCCGCCGCCGGCCCGACTCGCCGAAGCCGCTCGCCGGCAAGGTGCTGGCGATGATCTTCGACCGGCCGTCGACGCGCACGCGCGTCTCCTTCGACGTGGCGATGCGGGAGCTCGGCGGCGAGACGATCCTGCTCACCGGCGAGGAGATGCAGCGCCGGCGCGGCGAGACCATTTCGGACACCGCCAAGGTGCTGTCGCGCTATGTCGACGCGATCATGATCCGCACCCTCGACCACAGGGCGGTCGTCGAGCTCGCGGAGAATGCCACCGTCCCGGTCATCAACGGCCTCACCCGGCAGTCGCATCCCTGCCAGATCATGGCCGACATCATGACCTTCGAGGAGCACAAGGGCGGCATCGAGGGGAAGTCGGTTGCCTGGCTCGGCGACGGCAACAACGTCCTCGTCTCGTGGATTCATGCCGCCGAGCGCTTCCGCTTCGGCCTCAATATCGCCGCGCCGACCGAACTGCAGCCGCCGCCGGGGGTCCTGGCCTGGGCGCGCGAGCGTGCGGCCAGGGTCAGCCTCGGCACCGATGCGGAAAAAGCGGCAACCGGCGTCGATTGCGTCGTCACCGACACCTGGGTGTCGATGGGCGACGACGATGGCGGGCGCCGCCACAACCTGCTTCAGCCCTTCCAGGTCAACGAGCGGGTGATGGCCAGGGCCAAGCCGGACGCGATCTTCATGCATTGCCTGCCGGCGCACCGCGGCGAGGAGGTCACCGCCGGCGTCATCGACGGGCCGCAATCGGTCGTCTTCGACGAGGCCGAGAACCGGCTGCACGTCCAGAAAGGCATCCTTGCCTGGTGCCTGGAAGGCATCGCCGCGCAATGACCGTTCGCGAAGCCGGACAGACGACGCTCGCGCCCGCGGGCGACGATGCGGTTCGCCCGTTCGCGGTCGAGCCGCTCGACGTGCGCGGCCGCGCCATCCAGATGGGCCCCGCGCTCGACGCGATTCTGGCGCGCCACCAATATCCGCCGGTCGTCGCCACGCTGCTCGGCGAGGCGATCGTGCTGACCGTGCTGCTCGGCTCGTCGCTGAAATTCGACGGCAAGTTCATCCTGCAGACCTCGACCGACGGGCCAGTCGACATGCTCGTCGTTGATTACCGCACCAACGGCGCCCTGCGCGCCTATGCCCGCTTCGACGCCGACGCGACCGCGGCCGCCGTCGCCGCGGGCGCGGCGAGCCCAGGCAGGCTCCTCGGCCACGGAACGCTGGCCATGACCATCGACCAGGGCGCCCAGGTCAGCCGTTACCAGGGCGTGGTGCCGCTCGAGGGCCAGACCCTGGAAGAGGTGGCGCACACCTATTTCCGCCTGTCGGAACAGATCCCGACGCGGGTGCGGCTCGCCGTTGCCGAACTGCACCGGCGCGAGGACGGCGCCATGCGCCACGGCTGGCGCGCCGGCGGCGTGCTCGTCCAGTTCCTGCCCGAGGCGCCGGAGCGGATGCAGAAGCGCGACCTTCCCGGCGGCGACGCGCCGGAGGGCATGGCGGCCCCCGAGCCGGTCGCGGAGGACGATGCATGGGTCCAGGCGCAGTCGCTGGTCGGCACCGTCGCCGACGATGAACTGACCGATCCGGCGGTGCCGGTCGACCGGCTGCTCTACCGCCTCTTCCACGAACAGGGTGTCCGCGTCTTCGCGGCCTCGGCCGTGCGCGACGAATGCTCGTGCTCGCGCGAGCGCATCGAGAACATGCTCTCCCGTTTTTCCGCCGAGGAAATCGCCGAGAGCATCGAGGACGGCCGCATCGGCGTCACCTGCGAATTCTGCGGCAAGAAATACGACTTCGACCCGGCGGAGTTTCTTTCCGCGACCGGGACGGCGGACTGATCCGGCGGACCGGGTGCGGCGCCTCGTCTCCGCACGGCGCGGCGGACGAAGCTCAGTTCACCGTGCGCTTGGCGTCGGGCAGGTCGAGCGAGAAGGCGGGAATGGCGATCGGGAAAGTCTCGCCCTTCTCGTTCTGCATCGTGTAGGTGCCGACCATAATGCCGGACGGCGTGGCGAGCGGGCAGCCGCTCGTGTAGTTGAATTTCTCGCCCGGTCGGAGCACCGGCTGCTTGCCGACGACGCCGGCGCCTTTCACCTCTTCCGTTCTGCCGTTCTGGTCGGTGATCCGCCAGTGGCGCGAGCGGAGCTGAACCACTTCCTCGCCAAGATTGGCGATCTCGATCGAATAGGACCAGAACCAGCGGCCGTCGCCGGATTCGGCTTCGACGAAGGCAGGCTCGACGGTAACCTCGATGTCGCGGGTCTTGGCGCGATACATGACGGCGAATGGCTCACAGGCTTGAACGCCCGAGAGAAATAGGCGTCCCACCCGGTCGCGGTCAATCGTGCGAAGGAAAGCCGGCTAGCCGAGCGCCGCGTCGAGGTCCTCGATGAGGTCGGCCGGGTCTTCCAGCCCGACGGAAAGGCGCAGGAGCCCCGGCGTGATCCCCTGTTCCAGCCGCGCCTCCTCGCTCAACCGCTGGTGGGTCGTGGTCGAGGGATGGGTGATGAGGCTCTTGGCGTCTCCGAGATTGTTGGAGACGCGGATCACCTTCAGCCGGTTGGAAGCCCGGAAAGCCGCGGCCTTGCCGCCTCTCACCTCGAAGGCGACGAGAGTCGAGCCGCCCGCCATCTGGCGGCGCGCCAGCTCCGCCTGCGGGTGGTCAGCGCGTCCGGGATAGAGGACGCGGGCGACCGACCGATGCTCCGCGAGCCAGTCGGCGAGGCGCCCCGCCGTTTCCGACTGGCGGCGGACGCGCAGTTCCAGCGTTTCGAGGCCCTTGAGGAGAATCCAGGCGTTGAACGGGCTGAGCGACGGCCCGGTCTGGCGGAGGAACGTGTGCAGGTTGTCCTTGATGAAGGCCTCGTCGGAAAGGATCACGCCGCCGAGGCAGCGGCCCTGGCCGTCGATGTGCTTGGTCGCGGAATAGACCACGACGTCGGCGCCGAGTTCGAGCGGGCGCTGGAGGAGGGGGGTGGCGAAGACGTTGTCGACGATGAGGCGGGCGCCCGCCTTGTGGGCGATCTCGGCGACGGCGGCGATGTCGAACACCGCCAGCGTCGGGTTGGTCGGGCTCTCGAGGAAGAAGGCTTTCGTCCTTTTGGTCGCGGCCTTCTTCCAGGCGCCGAGGTCGGCGCCGTTGACCAGCGTCGACGCGATGCCGTAGCGCGGCAGGAGGTCCTCGACGACGTAGCGGCAGGAGCCGAAAAGCTCCTTGGCTGCAACCACATGGTCGCCGGCCTTCAGGTGCGACAGGAAGACCGCGGTGACTGCCGCCATGCCGCTCGCCGTCGAGCGCGCGGCGCCGGCCCCTTCGAGGAGGCGCATCCGCTCCTCGAACATATGAACCGTCGGGTTGTTGTAGCGCGAATAGATGAAGCCGGGATCGTCGCCCTTGAAGCGCGCCTCGGCCGCCTCGGCGGTATCGTAGACGTAGCTCTGCGTCATGAAGATCGCCTCGGCGTTCTCGCCGAACTGCGAGCGGAGGATGCCGCCATGGACGGCGAGCGTCGCCGGCCGGAGGTTGCGCGTCTTCTTCGTCTTCGCCGCCTGCTTCGCCATCGTCCCGCTCCCAACAAAAAACCCGGCCGCGGAAACCGGGGCCGGGGTTTTCATTCCCGATCCGGCCTCTTTAGCGACTTCTTTAACGTGGCTGCAAGCCGGCCGGCTCAAATGACCACGACGCGCCGTTTTCCTAGGCCCGAACGGCCTTGGCGTCAACCGCGACATCGGCTAAGCGGGATGGATGGCGGGGCGCACGGCCGCGGGCATTCTCCCGGCCCATCACATTTCCGAACTGATCGCGGCGGGCCGGATACGCCTGGCGCGGAAGGCCGATGCCGACCAGATCCAGCCGGCCAGCCTCGACCTTCGCCTCGGCAGGACGGCCTACCGCGTGCGGGCGAGCTTCCTGCCGGGGCCGGGCCTCACCGTCGCCGAGCGGCTGAAGTCGCTGAGCCTCCACGAGATCGACCTGACCGCTAGCGCCGTGCTGGAAACCGGCTGCGTCTATATCGTGCCGCTGCTGGAACGTCTGGCCCTGCCGGACGATGTCGCCGCCGCGGCTAACCCGAAATCCTCCACCGGCCGGCTCGACATCTTCACCCGCGTCATCACCGACCGGGCGCGCGAATTCGACATCATCCCGCCGGGTTATCAGGGACCGCTCTACCTGGAAGTGAGCCCGCGCACCTTCCCGATTGTCGTGCGCGCCGGCTCGCGCCTGACCCAGATCCGTTTCCGCCGCGGCTCGGCGCGGCTCGATGACGCCGCGCTGACGTCGCTGCACCGGCGCACGCCCCTGGTAGATCGCGACCTGCATGTCGCCAACGGCCTCGTCCTCTCGATCGACCTGACCGGTTCGCGCGGCATCGTCGGCTATCGCGCCAAGCGTCATACCGGCCTCGTCGACGTCGACAAGCGCGACGCGCATGAGGTGCTCGACTTCTGGGAGCCGATCGCCCGGCACGGCGTCGACGAACTGGTCCTCGATCCCGACCAGTTCTACATCCTCGCCTCGCGCGAGGCGGTCCAGGTGCCGCCCGACTATGCCGCCGAGATGGTGCCTTTCGACCCGCTGGTCGGCGAGTTCCGCGTCCACTACGCCGGCTTTTTCGATCCCGGCTTCGGCCATTCCCCGGCCGGCGGAGCCGGCAGCCGAGCGGTGCTTGAAGTCCGCAGCCACGAGATCCCCTTCATCCTCGAGCACGGCCAGATCGTCGGGCGCCTCGTCTATGAGCGCATGATCGAACGGCCGGAGGTGTTGTATGGTCAGGGCATCGGCTCGCACTATCAGGCGCAGGGTCTGAAGCTCTCCAAGCACTTCCGCGCCGGATAGGCTGCCCGAGAGGAGGAACAAGCGATGAGAGGAACGGGTCTTGCGCTGGCCGCCGCGGCGATGCTGGCGGGCGGACTGCCGGCGCTCGCCGGGCAGCAGTTCTTTCCGGCTTCGCCGAGCGGCTACATCGAATTCGTCATGCCCTCGAACAATGTCGGCTGCATCTATACCCCGGCCGGCGGCAGCAGCGTCTATGTCCCGGCGGACGGCGGCCCGGAACTGCAATGCGACCGGGTGGCGCCGAGCTACCTCCGCTTCATCCTCTCGGCGTCGGGTCCGGCGCAGGTGATCAGCGATGTCGCCGACGCGAGCTGCTGCGGCAGCGCCAACGTCTTCGCCTACGGCAATACGTGGAAGGCCGGGCCGTATGTGTGCAAGTCGGCGACCACCGGGCTCACCTGCAGCCGCGGGGCGCACGGCTTCAGGATCAGCAAGGCGAACATCAAGGCCTACTAGAGCGGGGAGGGCAGCCGCGTTCCCGGTGATGCGGGGGCGGCGCTTGACAGCGCCGCGCCGACGCATTTGAAGTGCATGTCAGGCGCGGGCGTAGTTCAGCGGTAGAACGTCAGCTTCCCAAGCTGAATGTTGTGGGTTCGACTCCCATCGCCCGCTCCAGCCTTCCGATACCCCGGGGCGGGCGGAATGCCGGTGTTGCCGAAAGGACGTCGTCGCCATGACCGGCGAGAGCGGTAAGCGTCCACCGGTAACGCTTGAAGAGCGCACGGTCGGCGCTGACCGGCGCATGTTCTCGCCGGCAGCCGCGCGAAATTCGGCGCCGATCCTTGCAGTCCTCAAGCGGATTCTTCCGCCGAATGGCGTGGTGCTGGAGATTGGCTGCGGGACGGGCGAGCACGCCGTCCACTTTGCGGGGGCGATGCCGGGCCTCACCTGGTTGCCGAGCGATCTGGATTCCGACGCCCGCGCCAGCACCGCAAGCTGGACCAAATTTGCAGGGCTGGGCAACATACTCGCGCCGCTCGATATCGATGTGTGCGCGCAAGCGTGGGGCGTCGAGCAAGCGGCGCCATTCGACGCCCTCGTGTCGCTCAACATGGTTCATATCGCACCATGGGCGGCGAGCCTGGGATTGTTCGCTGGTGCCGGCCGTTTGCTCCGCGCCGGCGGGTTGCTCTTTCTGTACGGCGCATTCATGCGCGATGGCGGGCATACCGCGCCCTCAAACGCCGCTTTCGATGCGTCGCTCAAGGCGCGCAACCCATCCTGGGGCGTACGGGATATCGCCGATCTCGAGCGCGTGGGCGAAACCTCCGGGCTCCGGTTGCGCGAGACGATCCCGATGCCCGCCAATAATATGTCGCTTGTCTTCTCCAAGGGTGGCTGGTGAGTTTCTGCCTTCCGCTTTTGTTCCAGCCGGCAGCGACGCCTGCCGCACCTGCAGTTAGCGTAGCCAAGGTAGGGGGATAGTCGGCGCCCGATCGATTCCGGCACTCCTGTCGCTACTTTCAATGGATCGCTGGCGCCTCGCCGTTACTCGCAACCAGGCGCGCGACCAGCTCGCTTCGGTCATGCACGTCGAGCTTGTCGTAGATCCAGCGCGCATGCGCGATCACCGTGTGCCGGCTGATTCCGAGGCGTCTGGCGATTTCACTATGCGCGAGGCCCTCGGCCATCAGGCGGCAGACCTCCGACTGGCGGCGGGATAAGGGCAGCTTCCTGATCCCGCGCAGGAGCGCAATCGCGCGCGGTTCGCGGAATGTGACGACCATGCCGACGAGGCCGGCAGCATCGTCGCTGCTGTCCAGCCGATGCGCTGTGAACGTGAAGCCGCCCCAGACATTCCGATGATGGAGGGTCGGCGCGCCAGCGGCCTCGTCTCCGTTCAGCGTGGCGGTGAGGTTCCGGCAGAGCCGGGCGACGATCGGCGGCAATCCTGACGTCATCCCGTCGCCAGCGCGCAGCGTATCCCGTGAAGATGCGAGGTGCAGGAGCCTTCGAGCCTCCCGCGAGGCATGAACGACCCTGCCATCGACCGTGGCCACGATCACTCCGGTCGCCGTGCCGCCTGCGAGTGGAAAGGCGGGGCTGGCGTCGGCCGTAAGCAGGTGGCCGAGGAAAGGCTCGAGGCGGGCCAGCCGGACCCGATCCTCCGCCGAGAATGGCCGCTCGCGGAGTCCGCGGCTGAGCATGAGGTAGCCAAGGCCGAACGGGCCAACCGGCGTGCGGACGACAAGGAAAATATACGGCCCGTGGCCAAGCGGCCGGTGGATGAGGTTGTACTGATCGCTGGCGAGGAATTCGTCCAGCCGTCGGCCGAAATTCTCCTCCATCGACTGCACGCCCCAGCCGCGGCGCATCAGCTCGCGGAAGCCGAGACCGAACTCCCGCGGCCCATAGAATTTCTCAAGATAGGTGGCTGCGACGCGCTCGGCCTCGGGATGCGGGTCATAGGAATTGGCAAACCCGCCTTCGGCGTCCGCCCAGATGAATGTCGCTCCGCAGCACGGAATCGCGGCGAGAAGCTCCTCGGCGAGCATTGGCATCACCGCCTCGCTCGGCAGACCGAGGCTGCACAACTGCCTGATCGTCGCTTCGGCGCGGGATGCGGCTGTCACGGCAGTAGCCCCGTGAACCTGGCGAGATCGCGAACCTCACCGAACCTAGCATGGGCTGGGGATGTTTCGAAGGCCCGCGGATGCCAGCGTCCGGGGCGGGCTGGCCATCCGGCCGCTCCGACGCCTGGATTTTCCATGTTTTTGCAGGGTCTCTTCAACCTCAAGCCTGCCTCCCTTCTGCTGGCGCTCGCCGCGCTGGTCATCAACGCACACGCCGCGCCGGGCGACCTCGTGCCGGCCGGGAAAAGGCCGCTTGCCGTCGACCTGGCCTTGGTCCTCGCCATCGACGTCTCGGCGAGCATTTCCGCCGAGGAACACCGGCTTCAGATCGAGGGCTATGCGCAGGCGTTCCGCGATCCGGCCATCGTTGAGGCCATCGCCAACGGTGAACGCGCCTCGATTGCGGTCACCGTGCTCGAATGGGCGAATACGGAGGTTCCGCTGCAGCCGGTCGGCTGGACGTTGATCGACGGCGCCAAATCGGCCCGTTCCTTTGCCAGCGCGGTCGAGGCGCTGCCCTACCGCCCGCTCAAGGGCACTTCGATCGGCAGCGCCATCGCCTTCTCACAGCGCCTCCTCGAATCCGCTCCCTGTCCTTCGGAACGGCGGATCATCGACATATCGGGCGACGGGATCAGCATGCGCGAATCGTATCTGGCGAGCGCCCGTCGGGCGGCGCTGGCCGACGGGATCACCATCAACGGCCTCCCGATCGTCCGTAGTCCGGCCGACGGCCTGCCGGACTATTACCGGCGCTGGGTGATTGGCGGACCTGCCTCGTTCCTGGTCGTCGCCGACGGATTCGCCGCCTTCCAAACGGCCGTCCGCGAGAAGCTCGTCCTCGAAATCGCCGGCGGTGCACCGCGGACCCGGCTGTCGGAGAAATGATCCGCCCTCGGGAGGAGTCAGGGCTTCCCCGTTCGCCGTTCACCCACCCTGGCAGGCGGTGTGTCGGTGCGTCGGCCCAACGCCCGGGCGCGCATGCGCAGGCGCGCGCGGAAGCAGACGATCCATTTCAGTACCGCGGCCGCTGGAAGAGGACGTGCCGGCCGAGGTCGGCGGTGCGGGCAATGCCGAGGAGCGCCATCACGCGGTAGATCTCGTCGGAGAAAATCTCGAAAACCCGCGTGACGCCGGCTTCGCCGGCGACGCTGAGCCCCCAGAGATAGGCGCGGCCGATGAGCACGGCGCGCGCGCCGAGCGCCAGCGCCTTGACGACATCGCCGCCGCGACGGATGCCGCCGTCGAGGAGCACGGTCATGCGGTCGCCCACCGCTTCGACGACCGCCGGCAGCGCGTCGATGGTTGCCGGCGTGCTTTCGAGCTGGCGGCCGCCATGCGTCGAGACGATGACGCCGTCGACGCCGCAGTCGAGCGCGATACGGGCATCGTCGGGATGGAGGATGCCCTTGATCAGGAACGGGCCCTTCCACGCCCGGCGGAGCATGTCGATGTCCTTCCACGACATGCCGGTGTCGAGCATGCCGCCGACGCGGCCGGCCATCGTCGCGAGCTTGCCGTTCTCGCCCGGCCGCCGGTAATTGCCGAAGGTGAGCTTCGGGATGTGCCGGCGCATCTGCCAGAGCCAGGGCGCCCGGATCGCCATCGCGGCGATCTCCACCGCGCCCCAGCGCGGCGGGTTGGTGAACCCGTTGCGGAGGTCGCGCTCGCGTTTGCCGATGATCTGGTTGTCGACGGTGACGACCAGGGCGTCATAGCCGGCGGCCGCGGCGCGGCTGGCGAATTCGAGGCTGAGGCCGCGATCCCGGAAGATGAAAATCTGCATCCAGCGCGGGCTCGCTCCGGTCGCGGCGATCTCTTCCATCGTCGGGACCGAGGCGTGGCTGACGACGATGCCGGTCCCGGCGGCGGCAGCGGCGCGCGCCGCCGCGAACTCGCCGTCCGGCCAGTAGAGGCCGGCGAGCCCGGTCGGCGCGATGATGACCGGCAGCCCGAGCTTCCTACCGAAGACGGTCACCGACATGTCGATCTCGCCCGGTCCGTTAAGCGGCCGCGGCAGGAACTCGATGTCGTCGAAGGCGGACTCGCTCCGCCGCAGCGTCCACTCGTCCTCGGCGCCGCCATCGGCATAGTCGAAGACGGCCCGCGGCAGGCGGCCTCGGGCAATCTCGCGGAGCGCGGCGATGCTGTAGCCGCGCCGTTTCAGCGTTGCCGCCCGCATCAGGCCTTCTCCCCGGCAAGGTCGAAGATGCAGGCCATCCGCGTCCACCACCGGCCGGGCGGCGCGCCGGGGAGCGGCTCCTGGAACGTGCGCATCAGCGCTTCCCAGCGCTGCACGACGGGGTCGTGTTCGTATTCGGCGAAGGCGCCGACCGGGTCGAAGCCCTCGGGGCCCGTTATCGTCATGAACAGGTGGCGGCCGTGGCGGTAGATCTTGATGTCCTCGACGCCGGTCGCCCGGATCGCGGCGAGCACTTCCGGCCAGACCTTGCGGTGATGCGCCTCGTACTCGGCAATGACCTGCGGGTCGTCCCTGAGGTTGAGGGCGAGGGCGAATTGCGGCATCGGCGGCAAGTCCTTCCTGGGGCTTCGTCAGGCGCTCCTTGACCCCGGCGCCACCGGGTCGATCCCCATCTCACGGTAATAATGCGCGCCCTTGAAGCCGTAGCCGAGTTCGGTGCCGCCGCCGATCACGATTTCCTGGCCGGTGATGTAGGCCGAGCGATCGCCGGCGAGAAAGAGGACGAGTTCCGCGACCTCTTCGGCGGTGCCCCAGCGGCCCATCCACGACCAGGTCGCGATCTTGTCGCGGCGCTCTCTTGGATGCACTTCCCGGGCGAGCGGCGTCAGGATCGCGCCCGGACAGACCGCGTTGACGCGCACGCCGTTCGGCGCCTCGTCGATGGCGAGGGCCTTGGTCAGACCGATGATCCCGGCCTTGGTCGCGCAGTAGGTCACCGCGCCTTCCTGGCCATAGAGCCCGACGGCGCTCGCCATGTTGACGATGGCGCCGCCGGTCTTGCGGAGGAACGGCAATGCCGCACGACAGGCGACGAAGACGCTCCGCAGGTTCTGGCGATAGAGCGCGTCGAAATCCTCGACGCTGAAATCGTCGATCGCCTGTGTCGGCGGATGGCTGCCGGCATTGTTGACGAGGACGTCGATGTGTCCGTGCCGCGCCGCGGCGGCGCGGACGAAGTCCTCGAGGCCGGCCGGATCGGCTACGTCGACCGTCTGGTGGCTGTAGCGGGGGGAGACCGGCTCCTTCGCCTCGCGGTCGATGGAGCAGCCGACCACCGTCGCCCCTTCGGCAAGAAGACGCTCGGCGCATGCCAGACCGATGCCGCGGCTGCTGCCGGTGACGATGGCGACCTTTCCGTCGAACTCCCCGGCCATGTTCCTCTCCGCTCTCCCCGCTCACGCCGCCGCGGCATCCGCGCCGCCGACGATGAGCGACATGATGCGCCGGCTCATCTCGTCATAGACCTTGCTGTTGTCGAGGTCGCCGACGATGCGCCCGGCCTTGAAGACGAGAATCCGGTCGGCGAGACGGATCATCTCCGGCATGTCCGAGGAGATCAGCACGACCGAGGTGCCCTGTTCGCCCAGCCGGTAGATGAGCTGGTGGATCTCGTACTTGGTGCGGATATCGATGCCGACGGTCGGCTCGTCGATGAAGAGGATGGCGGGGCTCGCGGCAAGCCATTTGCCGAGGCTGACCTTCTGGCGGTTGCCGCCGCTGAGGTTGCCGACGATGCGGGCGACGTCGGGCGTGCGGATGTCGAGCGAGCGCCGGTATTCCTCGGCGAGCTTGCGCTCGTCGCGGCGCAGGAGGAGGCGGAATGCCGTGCGCAGCCGCTGCCAGACCGTGGCGGCGATGTTCCGCTGGATCGAATGGATGAGGAACAGCCCCTCCTGCTGGCGGTTCTCGCTGACATAGCCGATTTGCCAGCGGTTGAGCGCGTCGGCGATGGAATGGATATGCGCCGGCCGGCCGCGGACCGTCACCGTGCCGCCGCCGATCGCGTCGGCGCCGATCACGGCGCGGGCGAGTTCGGTGCGGCCCGAGCCGACCAGCCCGTACCAGCCGAGGATCTCGCCTTTCCGCAGCGTGAAGGAAGCGCCGGCGAGCGTAGCCTCGCTCGGACGGTCGCGGACTTCGAGCACCGGCGGCCGTTCCGCCTTCGGCCGGATGGGGAGCGCGTCGTAGACATGGGCCCGGCCGATCATCATTTCGATCAGCGCGTCGCGGCTAAGGCCCGCGATCGGCTGCCGCGGCCCGGCATTGCGGCCGTCGCGGAGCACCGTGACCGAATCGCAGACCTCGAAGACCTCCTCCAGCTTGTGCGAGACGTAGATGATCGAGGTGCCGCGGGCGCAGAGCGCACGCAGCGTCCCGAGGAGCGAGGAGGCTTCGCGGAGCGAGATCGAGGCGGTCGGCTCGTCGAGCAGCAATATGTTCGCCTTCACCGACAGGGCGCGGGCGATCTCGACGAGTTGCTGCTGCGCGGTGCTGAGCACGCCGACGCTCTCGGCGGGCGAAACATCGAGGCCGACCATCTCCATGAACGGCCGCGCGTCGGCGTGGATGCGGCTGCGGTCGATCCAGCGGTCGGCGCGGCCGAGCACGCGTTCGAGGAGCACGTTCTCGCCGACCGTGAAAGTCGGTACGAGGTTGCGCTCCTGGTGGACGACGCTGATGCCGTGGTGGAGCGCCTGGCGCGGGTTGCGCATCACGATGGTTTCGCCGTTGAGGCGATAGGTGCCGGAGTCGGGCTGCTCGACGCCGCTGATTACCTTGATCAGCGTCGACTTGCCGGCGCCGTTCTCGCCGAGCAGCGCGTGGATTTCCCCGCGCCCGAGGGTGAGCGTGACGTCGGTGAGCGCCCTTACGCCGGGATAGGTCTTGGTGATCCCGGTCAGTTCGAGGACGGGCGGCGCACCGGCGCGGGGCGCCGGGGCCGGCCCAGTCGCGGTCGATTGCAGGATCGGGCTCACGCCCGCCGCCGCTGCCGGCGCTGCGCCGCGGCCGAGCTCATCTCGCGGATCGTCTCGATTCCGCCGGCGGCGAGGATGATGAGGCCGGAGATCAGCTGGACGAAGAACACGTCGACGTTCCAGTGGACGAGGCCGTTGGCGAGAATACCGAGGAGAAGCGCGCCGAGCACGGTGCCGAGCACCGAGACCTGGCCGCCGGCAAGCCGGGTCCCGCCGATGATCGGCGCGGCGAAGGAGACGAGCAGCCAGTCCTTGCCGATGACCGGGTCGGCGTCGCCGAGACGGGCGATGAGGAGCACGGCGGCAGAGGCGGCGAGGAACCCGGAAAGCGCATAGACCGAGACGGTCAGCCGGCCGATCGGGATGCCGTTCAGCTCGGCCGCACGCGGATTGGCGCCGAAGGCGAGGATCTGCCGCCCGAAGGAGACGTAGCGGAAGACGATGGCGAGCACGATCGCTAGCAGGATGCCGATCCAGAAGATGACCGGGATGCCGAAAAGGTCGGCGACGCCGAGCACCTGGAAATCGTCGGGCAGGTGGTAGTAGGGGATCGACTGGGTGATGCCGAGCGCGATGCCGGTGAGGATGCTGCCGCCGGCGAGCGTGACGATGAACGGCGAGAAGCCGCCGCGCACGATCACCGCGCCGATGACCGCGCCGGAGAAGGTCCCGGCGGCGAGACCGGCGATCACGGCGATCACCGGCGCGATGCCGAAGCTGTTCATGAGACTGCCGCAGACCACCGAGACGATGCCGCCGGTGGCGCCCACCGCGAGATTCATGCCGCCGGCGCCGATCACCACCATCTGGGCGAGGCCGACGACGATGGTCACGGCCGTCGCCTTGGCGACGACCTCGATGTTCTCGAGCGAGGCGAAGGAATGGGTGGTGAAGGACAGCACGGCGGCAAGCACGATCGCGCCGGCGAGCGCCGCCGCCGGGCCGGCCGACAGCGAGCGCCGGACGATGCCGGCAAAGGCGCCGCTTTCACCCGCCGCCGGTGTGCCTGCCGCGCTCATAGACGCCCCGATGTGAGCAGGCGGAGGCGCAGCTGGTCGAGGCCGACCGCGCCGAGGATGATCAGGCCGAGGCCGGCCTGGTACCAGTACTGGTTGACCCCGACGATGACGAGCGCGTTGGCGATCATGGCGAGGAGCGCCGCGCCGAGCACGGTGCCGAGGACGGAAATCTTGCCGCCCGAAAGGAGCGTCCCGCCAAGCACCGGGGCGGCGAAGGAGCTGAGCAGCCAGTCCTGGCCGATGGCGGGGGAGCCCACGGCCAGCCGCCCGACGACCAGGATCGCGGCGGCCCCGGCGAGCGCGCCGGAGAGCGCATGCGCCCCGATCGTCGTCCGCTTCACGGGCAGGGCGGAGAAGCGCGCGGCGAGCGGATTGGCGCCGGTGGCAAGCAGCCGGCGGCCGGGAACCGTCAGCCCGACGAAGACCCAGACGGCGGCGCATACCACCATCGAGATGAGGAAGATGTTGGGGAAGACGCCGACCGCGCCGCGCCCGATCAAGGGGAGGGCGGCGCCGATCTTCTGGTAGCGCTCGTTGCCGAGCACCACGTACATCAGCCCGTAATAGGCGCTCGCCAGGCCGAGCGTCACGATGAACGAGTTGAGGCGGACGACGACGATCAGGAATCCCTGCGCCACGCCGAGCGCCAGCGAGAAGGCGAGGGCGATCGCCACCGCCGGCAGCCAGTTGACCCCGCCGATCTGCAGCATCCAGCCGAGCACCATGCCGGTGAAGGCGCCCATCGCGGGCAGCGCCAGGTTGAACTGGCCGACGGCGAGCACGGCAAGCTGGGCGAGGCCGACCAGCGAGGTCACCGCGATCGTGGCGAGCAACGCGTCGACGTTGAAGGGGCTGGCGAAGCCGGGGAAGAGGATCGTCATCGCCGCCGCGACGAGGACCACCGGGGCGAGGATGCCGATGACCTCGGAGCCGACGACCGCCCGGCGCAGGCCGCCGCGCGAATCGGCGCCACGCTCCTTGCCCGGTCCGGAGCCCGGGCTCGCGGCGTTATCTGTGATCGCCGTCATGCTTTGAGCGGAATCTCGACGGGCCGCGCTCGGCAAGCGCAGGCCGCCAGTCTAGTGCGCGTTGCGGAAAAGGGAAAAGCGGAGGCCGAATGCGGGATCGGCCTCCGCTCCTTCAGGCGGCTACTTCGTGCACGACCACTTCGCATCCCAGCCCTTCACGATGGCCTTGGCCGCCGCGACGTTGTCCTGGGCGAGCGTATCCACCTTGTCGGCGGTGATGGTGGCGTAGTTGTTGGGGAGGATGAAGTCTCCCGTCCACTTGCAGCCGTCGGCGATCTTCTTCAGGGCCGCGGAGCCGACATAGGCGAGCATGTACGGATTGGAGACGCGGCTCGCGAGGACGAAGCCGCCCTTGACCGCATCCATCACGACCTTGTCGTCGTCGACGAGCACGGCCTTGATCTTGGCTTCCTTGCGCTGCGTGAATTCCTTGGCGACGGCGACGGACGGATTGTAGGCGCCCGAGACGATGCCGTTCACCTGGTCGCCCTTGGAGGCGAGGAGCGAGCTGACGGCGTTCCGCGAGGCTTCCGCCGAGTCGATGTCGGTGATGCGCTGCAGGAGCTTGCAGCCCGGCATCTCGGCGAGCGCCTTGTCGACGCCGGCGACGCGCGCCGCCGTGTTCTTGTCGGCGAGCTGGCCGTCGAGGTGGACGATGTTGCCCTTGCCGCCGATCGTCTGGCAGACGAGCTTGGTCGCCTCATAGGCCGAATCGCCGAGCGCGTTGTTGATGCACATCGCCGCGCCCGTGCCCTCCAGCTCGGCGCAGGCCGCGACGCCGACCACCGGCACGCCGGCGGCGATGACGCGCTTGACGGTTTCCGCGCCGGCGACCGCGTCGACCGGCTGGATGCCGATGCCCTTCATGCCCTTGGCGATCAGGCTGTTGACGACCGCGTCCTGCTGGACCTGGTCGAAGTCCTGCGGCGAGGCGATCTCGACGTTGATGCCGAAGTCTGCCGAGGCGTCCTTGGCCGCCTGCGGCCAGGTCGAGTAGTACGGATTGACCACCGCCTGGACCATGGCGAAGTTGTCAGCCGCCTGCGCGTGGGACAGGCCGAACATGAAGGCTGCGGAGGCGGCAACCGCGAGCGCGGCGCTCGTGGTCGACTGCTTGCTGAGACCCATTTCTTATTCCCTCCTGGTTTTCTCCCTGTCGCAATCGGCGTAGCCGGACCGCGACGCCAAACGATTGGGCAAATAATCCTCACGGAGGGCGGGACGGGTGTCAAGGAGCAGTGCAGCAATCGCGACAGCAGGCCGCTGCATCCGGGAGAGCGGTCGCCGTGACGGCCGAGTGGCCGCTTGACGATGCGCGTCACCGCTATATGCTTGCCGTAACGCCAATCGATTGGCAAAGAAGACGGCCGGGAGGGACCAGCGATGCTGCCAGAGCTCGTGCGCAAGGCGCGGGCGGGCGCGCCATGAGCCTCGGCGGAGCCTTCGTCCTCGACAGCGTCGTCCACGGCTTCGATTCGACCGCGGCCAATGTCGCCAGCCGCTACGGCAAGGGGCTGCTGCAGGCGAACCACGGCTTCCAGTGGGCGATGGTGCCCGACCCCTATCGCCTGGAGCCGCTGCGCTACTTCCAGACGGTCAGCGCCGATGTCCTGGAATCGCTCCTCTTCCTTGAAAGCGACGTCGACGCCGCCGTCTACCACACCGTGCCGGCTTGGGGGTTCCTCCGCGACATGTCGCCGATGGGCGTCGGCCTCGAACTGAAGCGCCGCCATCCGCACCGCATCTTCCTCTATGGCGGCATCAGCCCGCTGCAGGGCAAGCGCGCCCTCGACCAGCTCGACCGGCAGGTCGAGGAGTGGGGGATCATCGGGCTGAAGCTCTACCCGGTCGACGTGATCGACGGCGAGGTCCGGGTGATGCAGTTCAACGACAAGGACGTGCTCTATCCGGTGCTGGAGCGCTGCCGGAAGCACGGCGTCCGGGTCGTCGCCGTCCACAAGGCGATGCCGCTCGGGCCGGTCCAGATGGACCCGTTCAAGAACGGCGACGTCGACTATGCGGCGATGGATTTTCCCGACCTCTCCTTCGAGGTGGTCCATTCCGGTTTCGCCTTCCTCGACGAGGCTGCGTTCCAGGTCTCGCGTTTCCCCAATGTCTATGTCGGCCTCGAATCGACCGCGGCGCTGGCGGTGCTGCACCCGCGCAAGCTCGCCAGGATCCTCGGCGAGTTCATGATGATGGGCGGGGCGAAGAAACTCTTCTGGTCGAGCGGCGCCTCCTCGCCGCACCCGCGGCCGGTTCTGGAAGCCTTCGGCCGGCTCGCAATGCCGAAGGACATGATCGAGAACGACGGCTATCCGGCGCTGACCGCCGAAGTGAAGGCCGACATCCTCGGCCGAAACTATGCCCGCCTGCACAACATCGACCTCGACGCGCTGCAGGCGAAGATCGCCGGCGACGACCTCACCCGCCAGCGCGCCAAGGGGCTCGCCGCGCCTTGGTCGCGCCTGCAGACGCCGGCGAGGCCCGATCCGCTCGCGCTGGAGACCGCGGTATGAGCTCCGCAGAGCGCCGCGCGGAAGCCATGTCGGCGCTCGACGCGATCCACGATCCCTGCAGCGTCAGCATCGGCCGGCCGATCGGGCTGGTCGCCATGGGCATCATCGAGGGGGTCGATATCGCGGGCGAAACGGTGACCGTCTCGGTGCTCCCGACCTTCCCGGACTGCATGTTCCGCACCGTCTTCGAGGAGCGGATCGAGGCCGCGCTCCGCGCCCTTGCCTGGTGCGAAGAAGTATCGGTACGATTCTGTCCGGCCGACCGGGCATGGGACGAGTCGCGGATGGCCCCGGAGGCGATCCGCAGCCTCGGCCGGCGCCAACGGGCCGGGCCGGCCGCGACCGGAAGGGCCGCATCGTGAGCGCGGCGGCCGCGGCGGAACTGGCTCCGGTCCGCGTCGATCGCGGCGCGCTCGCGGCGCTGAGCCGGGCGCTCCTCGAGGCCGCGGGCGCCAGCGCCGAAAACGCCGGCGTCGTGGTCGAGCATCTCCTTGAAGCGGATGCGATGGGCCTCAAGTCGCACGGCATCATCCGCGTCCCGCAATACCTTGCCGACATTGCCGCGGGCGGCATCGACCCCGATGCGAGCCCGACGCTGACGGAAACCGCGCCCGGGCGGATGGCGGTCGACGGCAATAGCGGCTTCGGCCAGGTCGTCGGCGTCGCGATGGCGAGGGAGGCGGCCCGCCTTGCCGGCAAGACCGGCGTCGCCTTCGTCACCGGCCGCCACATGGGGCACACCGGCCGCATCGGCGCCTACCCGGAAGTCATCGCCGCGGCGGGCATGGTCGGCATCGTGGTGTGCAGCGGACCGCGGCACGGCCACTGGGTGGCGCCGTTCGGGGCGCGGGAGGGCAGGCTCGCCACCAACCCGATCGCCTACGCCTTCCCGGTCGGGAACGGACCGCCGGTGGTCGCCGACTTCTCGACCAGCGTCGTGCCGGAGGGCGTTGTCCGCAGCCTGAAGAACCGCGGCCTGCCCGCGCCGGAAGGCGCGCTCCGCGATGCCGCCGGCAACCCCACCACCGATCCATCGGTGCTTTACGCACAGCCTAAGGGGACCATCCAGGCGCTCGGCGGCGCCTTCGGCTATCGCGGCACCGCGCTCGGCATTCTCGTCGACGTGCTGGCGGCGCTGCTTGCCGAGGACGACGCCGACGATCCGAAACGCGACGGCTCCAACCTCGCAATGATCGCGATTGCCGCAAACGATGCGTTTGCCGGCCGCGCCGGGCGCATGGCGAAATACATCCGCTCGGCGGCGCCGCTCGATCCGGCCCGTCCGGTGATGCTGCCCGGTGAGCGCGAGCAGGAAGAAGCGGCGCGGTCGGCAAACGGGCCGGTTCTGGTCGACCGGCCGACATGGGACTCGCTCGCTTCGGCGGCGGGAGCGAAAGGAATTCCGGTCCCCGGCGTCGCCGGCGCCTGACCCGTCGTCTTGACGGACACAAGCCGGCAACGTTAATGTCAACAAAACGCCAATCGATTGGGGAAATCGATTGGACCGAAGAGCCGATGGAGGCCCGAAACAGTCACCGAGAACGTGCCTACCAGAGGACAAGAACAGCGGCTTCGGAGGAACCGGCGCTCCGCCGGGTGGGAAGCCGCAAAAAAGGGAGGAAGCAAGGAATGAAGACCATTCACAGGCTGGCGGGGCTCGCCGCGTCGGCTCTCGTCAGCGCGGCATTGTCGCTTCCGGCGACCGCGGCGGACAAGCAGCTCTACATCATCGGCGTCTTCCACGCCGACGTATCCAACAGCTTCTCCTCGGTGGTGAAGAAGGGCGTCGAGCAGGCCGGCAAGGACCTCAACGTCAAGGTCGAGTTCGTCGGTCCCGACAAGTTCGACGTCGTCGCCGAAGGCCAGCTGATCCAGGCCGCGATCGCCAAGAAGCCGGACGGCCTGTTCGTCTCGCTGCCCGACTGCGACGCGCTGAAGCCGATGATCCAGGACGCGAACAAGGCCGGCATCCCGGTGATGTCGTTCAACAGCGGCGCCGCCTGCTTCAAGGAGGCCGGATCGCTGGTTCACGTCGCCGAGGACGGCATCAGCGCCGGGATGGGCGCCGGCGAGCGCCTGGTCGCGCTCGGCGCCAAGAACGTCATATGCCTCAACCACGAGGTCGGCAACGCCATCCTCGAAGACCGCTGCAACGGCATGAAGGCGGCGGTCGAGAAGGCCGGCGGCAAGCTGTCGGTCGTTCCGACCAGCCTCGCCGATCCCTCGGTCACCAAGGGCGCGCTTGAAGCGGCGTTCCTCAAGGACCCGACCATCGACGCGATCGGCGGCGAATGGGGCGGCGGACCGAGCCCGGCCGTCATCCAGCAGACGCTTGAAGGGCTGAAGCTCGACGGCAAGGTGATCGTTTCCTACTTCGATCCGGGCGCCGACACGCTGCCGCTCATCAAGGAAGGCAAGATCGCCTTCATGACCTCGCAGGTGCCGTTCAACCAGGGCTACCTGCCGGTCGAGTTCCTTGCCGCCTACATCCGCTATGGCGTGCTGCCGGGCGGGCCGAAGGGCATCGTCGACAACGGCGGGTTCTTCATCACCAAGGACAACGTCGACCAGATCAGCAAGCTGGTCGCGAGCGGCATATACTAGCCTCCCTGGGCCGAGATCAAAAAGAAGACGTGGCCCAATGACTGGGCCGGCTCGTCCGGCCCAGTCACTTCGCCGGAGAGGGAGGGATTGATGACCGTCGCGATCCCGGAATCGCGCATCCGCCGCATCTCGCTCGCCAACCGCATCGTCGAGCGTCCCGAAGTCGGCGCCGCCATCGGCCTGCTCGCCCTGTGGGTGGCCTTCGCGCTGATCGGCGGCGACAGCGGCTTCTTGAGCGGCCGCGGCATCGCCAGCTACCTCAACATCGCGGCGCAGGTCGGCATCGTCAGCACGACCGTCACGCTGCTTCTCATCGCCGGCGAGTTCGACCTGTCGATCGGGTCGATCGTCGGCTTCTGCGGCATGATCATCGCGCTCGGCACGACCCAGGCCGGCTGGCCGCTGTGGCTGGCGCTGCTTGCCTCGCTCGCCTTCGCGCTCGCCTACGGCTTCGGCGTCGGCATCCTCGTCGTCCGCTTCGGCCTGCCCTCGTTCATCATCACGCTGGGCGGCCTCTTCCTGTTGCGCGGCGCCACCATTGGCTTCTCGCGGACAATCGCGCAACAGCCCTATATCGGCGGCGTCAAGAAGGCGATCGGCGACGATCCGCTGCAGTTCTGGTTCGCGGGCTCCTTCCAGGACAGCGTCGATGTCGGCTTCCTGTGGTGGATCGGGCTGGTCATCGTCGCCGCCGTCATTCTCACCAAGACCCGCTTCGGCAACTGGATCTATGCCGCCGGCGGTTCGGCATCGGCCGCCCGCGCCTCCGGCGTCCCCGTCGCCCGCGTCAAGATCATCCTCTTCATGGCCGTCGCCGCCTCGGGCACCCTGCTCGCCGCGGTCCAGGTGCTGAGCCTCGGCTCGGCCGATTCCTTCCGCGGCCAGGGCAAGGAATTCGAGGCAGCGATCACCGCGGTCATCGGCGGCACGTCGCTCTCCGGCGGCACCGGCTCGATCATCGGCACGGCGATCGGCGCGCTCACCCTTGGCGTCGTCCGGCAGGGCCTCTTCTTCGCCGGCGTCGACTACGACTGGTACCAGGCGATCCTCGGCCTGATGCTGCTCGTCGCCGTGCTCATCAATCACTACGCCCGCCGCAACGTGCACAAGGATTGATGCCATGGCGTCCAGCGCAGTCCCGCTCATGGAAGCGCGCTCGGTGTCGAAGTATTTCGGCACCGTGGTGGCGCTGAAGGACGTGAGCCTGACCGTCAATGCCGGCGAGATCGTCTGCCTGCTCGGCGACAACGGCGCCGGCAAGTCGACGCTGATCAAGATGCTCTCCGGCCTCGAAAGGCCGGACGAGGGCACGATCGCCGTCGACGGCAAGCCGGTGGTGTTCTCCTCGCCCCGTGCCGCGTTCGCGCAGGGCATCGCCACCGTCTACCAGGACCTCGCGGTGCTCCCGCAGATGAGCATCTCGCGCAACTTCATGCTCGGCATGGAGCCGCTCAAGGGCTTCGGCCCGTTCAAGTTCTTCGACGAGGCCAAGGCCGGCGAGATCGCCCGCACCGAACTCGCCAAGATCGGCATCCACGTCAACCACCTGAAGCAGAAGGTCGGCACGATGTCGGGCGGCGAGCGCCAGTCGCTGGCGATCGCGCGCGCCGAATATCGCGGTGCCCGGCTGCTCATCCTCGACGAGCCGACCTCGGCGCTGGGCGTCAACGAGGCGGCGATCGTTCTCCGCCACGTCATCCGCGCCCGCGCCCGCGGGCTCGGCGTCGTGTTCATCACCCACAACGTCCATCACGCCCTGCCGATCGGCGACCGCTTCGTCATCCTAAGCCGCGGCCGGGTGGCGGGCACGTATGCGCGCAGCGAGATGGACGAGGCGCGGCTGAACAAGCTGATGGGCGGCGGCGCCGAGTTCGAGGAACTGCAGCGCGACCTTTCGGCGCTCGACGCCGAGCTGAAACGCGACCGGGCGCAGGCCGCCCGCTGACGGCCGGCCGTGGCGCTCGACACCGGTCTTCGCGGCAAACGCGCCCTCGTCACCGGCGGGGCATCGGGGATCGGCCGGGCAATCGCCCTGGCCCTTGCCGGCGAAGGCGCCGATGTCGCGATCGCCGACCGGGCTCCGGTGGCAAGCGTCCTCGCGGAGATCTCGGCGCGCGGCGTCAAGGCGCGGGGCATCGCCGCCGACGTCTCCTTCGAGGACGAGGTCGTGCGCATGGTCGGCGAGGCGGCGAGCGCGTTCGGCGGGCTCGACCTCTACGTCAACAATGCCGCCGGCGCCTGGCACGAGCCGCTCACCCGGGTCACGCGCGCCGCGCTGGAGAGGACATTGGCGACCAACGTTTCGGCTTCCATCTTCGCCTGCCGGGAGGCCGCGAAAATCTTCATCGCGGCGGGCGGCGGCGCCATCCTCGCCGTGGCCTCGACCGCCATCGTCAGCGCCCAGCCCCGCGAGACGGCCTATCGCGCCTCGAAGGCGGCGCTGAAGGCGCATATCGAGGTCGCGGCCGTCGAACTCGCCCCCTTCGGCATCCGCGTCAACCTGCTGACGCCCGGGGCCACCGACACGCCGTTCGTCGCCGATGCGCCGGCCGAGCAGCGCAGGCGCGCGCTGTCCGCGGTCCCGCTCCGCCGCGAGGCGCGGCCCGAGGAAATGGCCCCCGCGGCGCTCTTCCTCCTCTCCGACAGGCTCGCCGGCTACGTCACCGGCAGTGAACTCGTCGTCGACGGCGGCCTGCGCCTGCGGCCGATCTTCGGCGGCAGCGACGACGACCTCCGCGCCCTCAATCTCGGATGGTGATCATGATCGATATCGTTCCCGTCAACGACGTCCGCGCCGAGTTGGGCGAGGGCACGCTCTGGGACCCCGACGCCCGGGTCCTCTGGTGGGTCGACATCTGGGCAAAGACGATCCACCGCTACGATCCGGCGACCAACCGCGACGAGGCCTTCGATGCGCCCGGATATGTCGGCTGCGTCGGCCTGCGCCGGAAGGGCGGGCTCGTCGTCGCGCTCGCCGACGGCTTCTATTTCTTCGACCCGCAGACCGGCGAGTACCAGCACCTCGGCGACCCGGAAGCGGACAAGCCGGATACGCGCTTCAACGACGGCAAGCCGGACCGTCAGGGGCGCTTCTGGTCGGGCACGGTCTTTGAACCCGATCCGCGGCGGCCGACCGAATTCATCGGCGCGCTCTACCGCCTCGACAGGGACCTGAGCATGCACAGGATGGTCGAAGGCATCGGCGCCTCGAACGGCCTCGCCTTCAGCCCCGACAGCAAGGTCATGTACTACGGCGACAGCAACCGGAACCTGGTCTGGGCGTGGGACTTCGACCCGGCGACCGGCGATATCGAGAACCGCCGCGTCTTCATCGACACCACGCCGACCGGCGGCTGCCCCGACGGAGCCACGGTGGATGTCGAGGGCTGTTACTGGACGACGCTCCCCGAGTCCGGAAAGGTCGCCCGCTACGACCCGGGCGGCAGGCTGATGCTGACGATCATGATGCCGACCTCGATCCCGACCTGCTGCGAGTTCGGCGGCCCCGACCTCGACATCCTCTACGTCACCTCGGCCAAGCTCCGGAAACTGAAGGACCCGACCGCCGGCGCGCTGTTTGCGCTGGATGTCGGCGTCAAGGGACTGACGCTGCCCTATTTCGAGGGCTGATGGGTTGCGCGCGCCGGCATCCTGCCGCGTGCCGGCGCTTCCTTCTTCGGCGGCGCGGTCGACCCGCGCACGACCAGTTCCGGCACCTCGGGAATGACCACCGCCGAGACCGGCTTCCCGGCCAGCCGGTCGAGAAGCATCCGCGCCCCGACTTCGCCCATCCGCGACAGGTGCATGCGGATGGTGGTGAGCGGCGGCGAGGTGTGGGCGGCGAGCGTCAGCTCGTCGCTGACGATGACCGAAATGTCCTGCGGCACCTGGTAGCCGGCCTCCTTCAGCACCTTGACGAGGCCGATGCCCGAGAGGAACGAGGCGCAGTAGATCGCCGTCGGCATGTCGTTGCCGGTGCGGGCGAGGAGGGCGTGTCCGGCGGCGGTGCCGCCGGCCTCGGTATAGTTGGTCTCGACGATCCACTCCTCGCGCACGGGAATGCCGTATTTCTTCATCGCGTCGCGGAAGCCGGCGAGCCGCCGCCGCCCGGTATCGACGTCGGACGGGCCGGCGACGTGCGCGATGTGGCGGTGGCCGAGCGAGACGAAATGCGAGACGGCGACCTCCGATCCTTTCGCATCGTTCATCACCACCGAGCCGGGGACCCCGTTCGAGCGGCGGTTGACGAGGACGATCGGGAAGCCGCTGTCGGAAACGCGGCGGGCGATCGGATCGCGGATGGTGGCGGTCAGCACGAGAACGCCGTCGACGCGGCCCTCGAGCACCAGCCGGTCCCAGCCGAGTTCCTGGCGGTGGTCATGGCGGTCCTCGACCACGATGACGTGCCAGCCGGCGGCGTCGGTGACCGACTGCACCCCGCGGAAGATCTCGGCGAAGCCGGGATTGGCGGCGTCCGGGATGATGAGGCCGATCGCCTCGGTGCGGCGGGTTCTGAGACTGCGCGCGACGCTGTTCGGCCGGTAGCCCATTTCCTGCGCGATGCGCAGAACCCGGTCGCGCGTCGCCGCCTTGGCCGGCTTGCGGTCGTCGCCGCGCAGCACCCGCGAGACGGTCGAGGGATCGACGCCGGCGCGGAGCGCCACGTCCTTGAGGCTGGCGGTCTTCGCCGGCTGTTCAGATCGTCGCCGCGGCACGCTGTGTTTTCCCGTTGGCTGCAGGCGCAGAGTCGAAGCTCGGCTTCGGCCGACCGCACCGCCAAGGAATACGGCTGCCGTCTGAACCGCGGCCGGCGACGCTGATAGCCGTAGGTTGCGTCATCCGCAAGCGGTTGAAATCCTCGCCTAATCCCGGTTTCGGTTGACGGCCCGCATGCGGGCCGATAGCATTATCCAATCGATTGGGGCGGCTTCTGTCAACGACTCGGCGGAACAAGCAGAGACATGAAATCGGACATGGAAACGACCAGGAACGGCGCCGTGCCGGGCGCCGCGCCCGGCAGCGATTCGGGCCTGCCGCCGCCGGAATCGCTGCTCGCCATGCACCGCACGATGGTCACCATCCGCGTCTTTGAGGAGCGGGTGCGCGTCGACTATCTTGCCCGGCGGATGCCCGGCTTCACCCATTCCTATGTCGGCGAGGAAGCGGTCGCCACCGGCGGCTGCGCCGCCCTCGAACCCGGCGACCTGATCACCTCGACCCATCGCGGCCACGGCCACGCCATCGCCAAGGGCGTCGGCATCGGCCCGATGATGGCCGAACTCTACGGCAAGGCGACCGGCACCTGCATCGGCCGCGGCGGTTCGATGCACATCGCCGATTTCTCCCTCGGCATGCTCGGCGCCAACGGCATTGTCGGCGGCGGCTTCGGGCTTGCCGCCGGTGCGGCGCTCGCTGCGAAGTTCCAGAAGACGCCTGACATCACGCTCTGCTTCTTCGGTGACGGGGCGATGAACAAGGGCACCTTCCACGAAGGCCTCAACTTCTCCGGGCTGCACAAGCTGCCGGTCGTCTTCCTCTGCGAGAACAACCAGTTCGCCCAGTACACCGCCGTGGCGCGGAACACCGCGATCACCGACCTTGCGGCGCGCGCCGCCTCCTACGGGATGCCCGGTGTGACCGTCGACGGCAACGACGTGCTCGCGGTGTGGGCCGCGACCAGGGCAGCCGCCGACCGCGCGAGGAGCGGCGGCGGACCGTCGCTGATCATCGCCGACACCTACCGCTTTTACGGCCACAACGTCGGCGAGGCGGTACCGTACCGCACCAAGGAGGAGGTCGAGGAGCGGCGCAAGGGCGATCCGGTCGCGCGCTTCGAGGCCTGGCTCGCCGGTAACGGCTACCTCGACGAGGAGGGCCGCAAGCGGGTCTGGGATGCGGTCGGCGCGGAAGTCGAGGCCTCGGTCAAGTTTGCGCTGGAGAGTCCGGACCCCGATCCGGCGACCGCGCTCGACGACCTTTACGCCGACACGCGCGCCGCCTGGAGCACGCTCTGATGCCGTATCTCAGCATGGGCCAGGCGACCAACGACGCGATGCGCGTCGCCATGCGCATCGACCCGAAGATCATCGTGCTCGGCGAGGACATCCGCTGGGGCGGGTCGTTCGGCCAGTTCCGCGGCCTCTACGAGGAGTTCGGCGAGCGCGTCATCGACATGCCGATCTCCGAGTCGATCATCGTGGCGGTGAGCGTCGGCGCCGCCTCGCGCGGCATGCGGCCGGTCGCCTCGATGAGCTTCGTCGAATTCTCGATGGGCGCGATGGACGAGCTGGTCAACCAGGCCGCCAAGCTGCGCTACATGTTCGGCGGGCAGACCAAGGTGCCCTTCGTCCTGCGCTGCGCCGACGGCACGATCCGGTCGGCGGCCGCGCAGCATTCGGAGAGCTTCGAGGCGCTCTTTGCCCATGTCCCGGGACTGAAGGTCGTGGCGCCCTCCAACGCCTATGACGCCAAGGGGCTGCTGCTTGCCGCGATCGCCGATGACAATCCGGTCATCTACCTCGAGAACAAGAAGATCCAGCCGAGCAAGGCCGAGGTGCCCGAGGGGCTCTACGAGGTGCCGCTTGGCAAGGCGGCGGTCCGCCGCGAGGGCAGGGACGTCACCATCGTCGCCTATTCGGTGCAGGCGGTGAACGCGGCGGAAGCCTGCGAAATCCTCGCCAAGGAAGGCATCGACGCCGAGCTTGTCGACCTTCGCACCATCGTGCCTTTCGACTTCGAGACGGTCGCCAGGTCCGTGGCCAAGACGGGCAGGGCGGTCGTCTGCCACGAGGCGTGGACCTTCGGCGGCTTCGGCGCGGAGGTGGCGGCGCAGATCCAGGAGCGCCTCTTCGACGTGCTGAAGGGCCCGGTCCTTCGCGTCGGCGCGCACAGTGTCCATATTCCGTTCGCGCCGGTACTCGAACGGGCGGTCGTCCCGGCGACCGAAGAGATCGTAGCGGCCGCCCGCGCCGCGGTCGCCCGCAAGGCCCGCGCGGCCGTCAACTGAGACCCTGGAGGCAGGCGTGAAGCATCCGGTCATCATCCCGAGCCTCGGGCTGGTCGAATCGGTGACGGTCACCGGCTGGCTGAAATCCGCCGGCGACCGCGTCGGCAAGGGCGAGAACGTGGTCACCATCGAGACGGAGAAGTCGCAGGTCGAGATCGAGTCGCCGGCAGCCGGCGTCCTCGAAATTTCGGTCCCGGCAGGGCCGGAACTGGTATCGGCCGAGGCCGTCCTCGGCTACGTCGACGACGGTGGCGCTTGAGCGACGGCGGCAAGCCGGCGGCTTCGCGCGTCCGGCTGGGCGCATGGCTGGCCATGCCCGAGCCGCTGGTCGTCGAGGCGGCGGCAAAAAGCGGCTACGACTGGATCGGGTTCGACCTCCAGCACGGCGCCTGGGATCTCGGCACGGCCTTCCGCGGCATCCAGCTCGCCGACGCGCTCGGCAAGCCGGTGATCGTGCGCATCCACGAGGAAGAGCTGCCGCTGATCCCGCGCGTCCTCGATCACGGCGCGAGCGGCGTCGTCCTCGCCATGGCCTCCTCGGCAGAGACGGTCGCCGCCGCCCTCGAACACGCCCGCTATCAGCCGGGCGCCACCCGCAGCTATGGCGGCCAGCGTTACGGCTTGCGGCCGGAGCCGGCCAATCTCGACGAACTGCGCCCGCACATCTATCCGATGATCGAGATGCGCCAGGCGCTCGCTGCGATCCGCGAGATCGCCGCCGTGCCCGGCATTGCGGGCCTCCATATCGGCCCGACCGATCTGAGTCTTGCCCTCGGCCTCGGCATGAAGCGCACGCCCCCGGACTACGACAATGCCATCAAGGCGATCGTCGCCGCCGGACACGAGCGCGGCCTGCCGGTGACCATGCACGCCGTCCACCGCGACACGGTCGCCGAGGCGCTGAAATTCGGCTTCGACGAACTGGTGCTGACCACCGACATCGAGCTGCTCCGTGCCGCCATGCACGATCTGGTCGCCAATGCCCGGAGCGTCATCGACGGCACGCCGCGCGCGGTGGCCGCGTTCGGCGCCTACGGCCGCCCGACCTAGCCTCCGCCCGCGGCGCCTCCCGCGCCGGCCGGAGCGGCGCCGGTCCCTCTTCCCTTGCCGCTCAGAAGCACGGCGTAGTCGATCGCCTCGATGAGGCTCTGCTCGCTGGCGATGCCGCGCCCGGCGATGTCGAAGGCGGTGCCGTGGTCGACCGAGGTGCGGATGATCGGCAGGCCGAGGGTGACGTTGACGCCACTCAGCGCATTCCATTTGCCGGTCGCCGGGTCGACCGCGAACCCGAGGAGCTTCACCGGAATGTGCCCCTGGTCGTGATAGATCGCGACCGCGGCATCGAACTGCCCGGCCCGCAGGCGCACGAAGATCGTGTCGCCCGGCACCGGGCCGGTGACGTCATGGCCCTCGGCCTTGAGCGCGGCGACCGTCGGCGCCGTGACGGTGATGTCTTCCGTGCCGAAGAGGCCGCCTTCGCCGGCATGCGGGTTGAGCGCGGCGATCGCGATCCGCGGCCTGGCGATGCCGAGGCGCTGGAGCGCGCCGGCGGTCAGCGACACCACGCGGCGGAGCCGCTCCGGCGTCAGCCGGTCGGGCACCTCGCGGAGCGCGACGTGCGTGGTGACATGGCTGACGCGCATGTTGCCGTGCGCCAGCATCATCACCGAGCCGCTGGCGCCGGTGAGGGCGGCGAGCAGCTCCGTATGCCCGGAATAATGATGGCCGGCCTGGTTGAGCGCATCCTTGCTGATTGGGCCCGTGCAGATCGCGTCCGCCGCTCCGGCAAGTGCGAGCTTCACGCCGCGTTCGATCGCGGCATAGGCGAGTTGGCCCGCGGCCGCCGAAATCTCGCCGGTGCGCACGTCCTCGCCTTCCGCGCCGACGCCGATGAAGGCCGGGCCCGCCGCAGCGCCTGCGGCGAACGGATCGCGGAGGCCGAGTTCGCGCGCCGTCCGCGCGAAGGTCGCGCGCGGACCGATCACGGTCAGCGCCAGTTCGCCGGCGGCAAGCCGCGGCGCCAGCGCTGCGGCGGCCTTGAGGATGATCTCCGGCCCGATGCCGGCCGGGTCCCCGGTGGTGATGGCGATATGGGGTGCGGTCATGGGGCGATCCCTGGTGAAGGCATGTGTGCGTGCGGGCGGGAAAACAGGCGCGCAAGGAACGCCTCGTCGCCGAATCCGCCGGACTTGGAGATGACCCGGACTCCCGCCCAGGCGCCGCCGCCGATCGTCGAGACGGGAACGCCCGGCTCGATCTCGCCGTCGACGACGAAGCTTGTCGCGCCGATGATCTCGCCGATCGCCCGGAGGGTTTCGCCGCCGGTCGCGAAGAGGAGCGGGGGCGGCCTGAGCGCCGCGATCATGCGGGCGAGCCGCCGGCGGATTTCGGCGGCGGCAGCCGCGGGTTCCGTGACGCCTGCGAACGGGAACGTCACCAGCGCCACGCCGTGCGCGCCGAGCGCCGTCTCGATTCCGGTTCCGTAGTCGCCCTCCGCCGTCACGGCGACGTTCGCCCGGGGTGGGAGGCCGGCCAGCGCCCTCTCCACCTGCGCCAGCGAGGCAGGGTGATGCGATCCGACAATCGCCAGCGATGGCGCGTCGGACAAGTCGATCCGCCGCGCACCGCCGCCGAGGGCCGCAGCCAGACCCGCACTGCCGCACCAGAGGACCGGCTTCGGCATCGCCCGGGCCTCAGCGACGACCTGGCGAAGATCGCCATCGCTTTCCGCGTCGAAGACGCGGACGACGCCGGCCCCGGCCGCTTGCGTGCCGCGAAACGCCGGCCGTCCGATCCCGGCTTCGGCGAGCGCGGCATGGATGTCCGGGCCGAGCGGGCGCAGTTCGCGCGAAGGCCCGCGCAGCCATTGCCGCCCGCTACGCGTGACGCGGCCCTGCGCCGGGTAGGCCGGGGCGAGCACGCAGCTGGCGAAACCGGAGTCGAGCGTCGCCTTCAGCTCTGCCGGCCAATGCCCGCGCATCTGGCTGTCGATCTTTCGGAACGCGATGTCGGCGCCGGCAAGAAACGCCGCGCCGAGAGAGGCCCTCTCGATCGCTTCGGCAAGCGGCCGCTCGCGCGAGGCGGTGTCGAGCGCGCCGTTGCCTTCGGCGGCGGGCGGCGCGCGCAGGAATACCGGAATCGGCCCGGCGCGCGCCGTGAACTGAACCGCGCTGTCGAGCGCGCCGGTGAGGTCGTCGGCGACGATCCGGATCGTCATCGCGCGGCGGCCCCTTCACGGCGCAGACCCGCCACCGTCACCGCGACGCCGGCGTCACAGACGGCCTTGAGCGCCGTCGCATCGGCCCGTCCGTCGGTGATCAGTTCGTCGATGGCGTCAAGCGCCGCGATGCGGAAGAACGCCGCGGTCCGGAACTTGTCGGCGTCGGCGAGCAGGATCACCCGCCGGCCCGCCGCAATCATCGCCCGTTTCATCGCCGCCACTTCGACCGAGGTGTCGCTGAGCGCGCCGTCGGCGATGGCGTGCGTGCCGAGAAGGACAATGTCCGCGCGCACTTCGCGAAGAAACGCCAGCCCAGGCTCGCCCAGCAGCGTCAGCGAGCCGGCGCGCACCTGACCGCCGGGCACGATCACCTGCACCTCCGGCCTGCCGGCGAAGATCCGCGCCACGCCGAGGTCGTTGGTGACCGCGGTGAGCGCGATGCTGCGCGCCGCCGCCGCGCGGGCAGCCGCCCGCACCGTCGAGCCGCTGTCGAAGATGACGCTCTCGCCCGGCGACAGGCGCTCCGCCGCGGCGCGTCCAATCGCTTCCTTTTCGGCCCGCGCCGTTTCCGCAGCCGTCGCGATGTCCGGCTCGAAGCGCGACCGCTCGGCGTCGAGAAGGGCGCCGCCATGGGCGCGGCGGAGATGCCCCTCGTGCTCCAGCCGTTCGAGGTCGCGCCGGATCGTCGAGGCCGAGGCTCCGGTAATCCGCGCGAGGTCGGGAATCGACGCGCCTGCCGCGGCGCGGACGTGCTTCAGAATGACGGCGCGGCGATGCGCAGGGATGAGTGCGGGCGGATTGGCTGCCACGGAAGGCCCATTTCCAGTTTCCGCCATTTTCTATCACAAAACGCCACATCCACAATGAATCACTTTGCCAGGCGCCCGATGCAAGTGGCTGTAGAGACAGGCGATTCGGACTACGGCGAACGACTCCTGGTCGATCCGAGAACTCGTACACGACCGGCCATTTCAGGCAGCGTGCATACCGGCCGCCGACCGTTCCCGCCAAGCGCGCGCAACGTCTGCGCCAAGCTCGGCATAGGCAGTGCGAACCGCGGCGGCTGTCGCCTCGTCGCCGTCGAGGTCGATGAGCCGGGCGAGGTCGGGATGGTAGCCGGTGCCGACCGCCAGAACGCCGAGGCCGTGGCCGTGCTCGAAATTGAAGCCCGGGAAACGGTCGCGGATTTCCGCCCAGAGCCGGAATACGCCGAAGCCGCGCTCGCGCACTTCGGTGTCGTGCAGGAGGATGACGCCGCGCCCCGACATCTTCGGCAGCCAGTTCTCGAAATCATGGCTGACATCGGCGTAGAAGTGCTGGCCGTCGAGATGGAGGAGGTCGATCGAGCCGTCGGCGAAGCGGGGCAGCGCGTCGTCGAAGCTCGATTGCAGAAGCTCCGAGAAGCCGCTGTAGCGCGGATCGTGATAGGCGCGGAAACGCTCCAGCACGCGTTCGTCGAAGTCGCCGGCATGCTTGTCGCCGCGCCAGGTGTCGATCGCGTGGCAGGCAGCAGCGAGGCGCTGGCGCGCTATGGCCTCGCAGATCGCCGCGTAAGAAAAACCGTGATGCGTGCCGAGCTCGACGAACGTCTGCGGCCGCAGCCTCTCGACCAGCCACGCCGCGAACGGCGCGTGCTCCAGCCACGCCGACTCGACGAGGTAGTCCGGGATGCGGCGGGATTCCTCCGAGAGGAACGGCGCGGTCGGATCTGTCGGTCGAGCGAGGTTCATCGTCGGCAAGACTACATCGACCAGTCGAGCCGGCATCCCAGCATCGCGTCAACCCGGTCGGTGACACCGGAGAGCGCGGCTGCCAGCCGTTCGCGGGACTCGCGGTCGATCGCCGGATAGTCGGGAGCGATGTTGTAGCGCGGGAACTCGGCGGGCTGCGCGACCTGGAGGCCGAGAAATCGGCAAAGCCGCCCGTACTCTTCTTCGAACCGTTTCGTCATTGCCGCGAGCGTCGTGACGAACATGCGGTCGGCCCCGAAGCGCTCGCGGTAGCGCGCCAGTTGAACGTCGTAGCGGGACGATTCGGCGTAGAAGAAGTTCCATGGATAGTGGCCGAGCTTCGACCAGTCGCCGCACATCCGTTCCGGTTCGGCGGCGAGCGCCTCGCTGAACGTAGCGAGCGGTTCCGGTTCGTGCCGGCGCATGTGCTGGTAGAGCGAATGAGCCCGGCGCGCCGGATGCCGCAGGATGACGATCAGCCGGGCGTCGGGAAAGAGGCGGTGGAGGATCGGGGCGACGTCCGGATCGCTGAGATAGGCGTGCGAGGATTCTCCCCGGTAGCGCACGTTTCGCGGCGTCTCGAAGAGCCGGAAATAGTCGGCGGCAGTTCCCTTCCAGCGGCGCCAGCAGGCGAAGAATGTCGGCTCCTTCACCGCCGACATGTGGATCTCGGGGTGCTGGCCGAGCGCCACGTGCAGGCTGGTGGTCCCGCACTTTCCGGCGCCCAGAATGAACAGGTTCGGGACGGCAATCGCCGGCTGTTCGCCCATTGGCGAAGCCTACGGCTTGAGATGCCGCGCGAGCAGGCTGAGGTCTGCCGGGCCGAGCCGGTCCTTGGCTGTCATTGCCTGGTGCCAGTACGGATAGAGGAGGGGCGGCGCGCTCACCGCGTCGAGCCGGCTTCGTTCGTCGGCGCTGAGCGAGAGGTCGGCCGCGGCGAGGTTGTCGGCAAGCTGCTCCCCGGTTCGTGCGCCGACGATCACCGAGGTGATGCCGGGCCGCCCGAGCAGCCAGGCCAGGGCCACCTGGGCGGCGGAGACGCCCTTCGCTTCGGCGATTTCGACGAGCACGTCGACGATGTCGAAGAGCTTGTCGGCGTCGTAGATCGGCGGCTCCTTCCAGCCGAGCCCGAAATGACGAGAGCCTTCCGGCCCCTTCTTGCCGCGCCGGAACTTGCCGCTGAGCAGGCCGCCGCCGAGCGGGCTCCACACGAGCACGCCGAGGCCTTCCGACAGCGACAGCGGGATCAGTTCGTATTCCGCTTCGCGCGCCTGCAGCGTGTAGTGGATCTGCTGGCTGACGAACGGTTCGAGGTTGCGTTCGCCGGCGGCGCGAAGCGCCTTCATCACATGCCAGGCGGAGAAGTTCGAGCAGCCGATGTAGCGGACCTTGCCGTCGCGGACGAGCCGGTCGAGCGCCGACATGGTCTCCTCGATCGGCGTCTGCCCGTCCCACTGATGCACCTGGTAGAGGTCGATCCAGTCGGTGCGGAGCCGATTCAGGCTGCGTTCGCATTCCGCAATGAGGTTGATGCGGGAATTGCCGGCGGTGTTGGGGAGGCCGTGCATGTTGAAGCGCGCCTTGGTCGCCACGACCAGTCGGTCGCGCTTGGCCTCGATCGCCTCGCCGAGGATTTCCTCAGCTTGGCCGCCGGCATAGACGTTGGCCGTGTCGATGAAGTTGACGCCGGCATCGATGCACTGGTCGATCTGGCGCCTGGCCTCCTTGAGGCCGACGATGCCGAGCGGTCCTTGCTTGTTCCGCCCGAAGGTCATGGTGCCCATGCCGAGGGCCGACACTTTCAGCCCCGACCTGCCGACTACGCGGTGCTCCATCGCATCCCCCCCGGTGCCGGTGCAAACGGCGCCGAGCAGTCATAACCCTTCCGGCACGAAAAAGACTAGAGGCGGAGCGAGCGCAACCGGAGCGCGTTTCCGATTACCGAAACGGATGAGAAACTCATCGCCGCCGCGGCGATCGCCGGGGAGAGGAGAAGCCCGAACCAGGGATAGAGCAATCCGGCCGCGATCGGGACGCCCAGGACGTTGTAGATAAACGCAAATCCGAGGTTCTGCCGGATGTTGGCGAGGGTCGCCGAGGCCAGCCGGCGCGCCCGGACGAGGGCCGACAGGTCGCCCGACATGAGCGTGATCCCTGCCGATTCGATCGCCACATCGGCGCCGGCCCCCATGGCGATGCCGACATCGGCGGCAGCCAGCGCCGGTGCGTCGTTGACGCCGTCGCCGGCCATCGCCACGGCCCTGCCGGCCGTCCGCAGCGAGGCGACGAGCGCGGCCTTGGCTTCCGGCAGAAGCTCCGCCTCGACCCTGTCGATCCCGACGGCGGCGGCGACCGCAGCGGCGGTGACGCGGTTGTCGCCGGTCGCCATGACCACGGCAAGACCCAGCCGGTGGAGTTCGGCGATCGCTGCCCGACTGGTTTCCCGGATCGGGTCGCCCACGCCGATGACGCCGGCCGGGCGCCCGTCGATGGCGACCAGGATCGCCGTGTCGCCGCGCGCGCGCATCTTCTCGGCCGCGGTGTCGAGCGGCGCGGAGGCGACGCCTTCGCCGCCGAGATGGCGCGCCGATCCCGCCAGGACGGCCCTGCCGCCGACCGTGGCGCGAATGCCGCCACCCGGCGTCGAGACGAATGCGGAAGCTTCGGGCGCCGGCAATCCGCGCTCGCGCGCGGCGGCGACGATCGCTGCCGCGAGCGGGTGTTCGCTCCTCGCTTCCGCGGCGGCGGCGGCCTGCAGGACCTCGGCTTCGGTGAACCCGTCGAGGGCGGCAATGCCGGTCGCCTTCGGGCGCCCCTCGGTCACCGTCCCGGTCTTGTCGAGGATCACCGTATCGACGGCGGCGAGCCGCTCCAGCGCGGCCGCGTTCCGGATGAGGATTCCGGCGGTGGCGCCCCGCCCGGTCGCAACCATCACCGAGATCGGCGTCGCGAGGCCGAGCGCGCACGGACAGGCGATGATGAGGACGCTCACCGCCGCGACCAGCGCCTGCGGCAGGGCGGGCGCGGGGGCGAGCGCCAGCCACACGAGGAATGCCAGCACGGCGACCGCGATGACGCCGGGAACGAACCACGCCGAGACGCGGTCGGCGAGACTCTGGATCGGCGCGCGCGACCGCTGCGCCGCCGCGACCATGGCCACGATCCGGGCGAGCGTCGTCTCCGATCCGGTGCGCTCGACCTTCATGTCGAAGCTGCCGGTGCCGTTGATCGTGCCGCCGGTGACGCGGTCGCCCTCGCGGCGCGCGACCGGCAGCGGCTCGCCGGTGATCAACGACTCGTCGATCGCGCTGCCGCCGCGGACGATCACGCCGTCGATCGGCACGCGGCCGCCCGGCCGCACGCGCAGCGTCTCGCCGACCGCGATCTGGGCCAGCGGCACCTGCTCGGTTGCGCCGTCCGCAAGCACCCGCTCGGCGGTTTCCGGTGCGAGACGGAGGAGGGCGCGGATCGCGCCGCTCGTCCGGTCGCGCGCTTTCAGTTCGAGCACCTGGCCGAGGAGGACCAGCGCCGTGATCACCGCAGCCGCCTCGAAGTAGAGCGGCACGGTGCCTTCGTGGCTGAGCATCGCCGCCGGAAAGATTCCGGGCGCGAACACCGCGACGAGGCTGTAGATGAAAGCCGCCCCGGTCCCCAGCGCGATCAGCGTGAACATGTTGAGGTGTCCGGTCACGACCGAGCGCCAGCCGCGCTCGAAGAACGGCGCGCCGCCCCAGATCACCGCCGGCAGGGCAACAAGCAGCTGGAAGTACTGGACCTCCGCCGCCGACAGGAAGGGCAGCAGCCGGATGCCGAGGAGATGCTCCGCCATGTCGATGGCGAGGAGCAGGGCCGCCAGCGGCCCGGCGACCCACAGCCGCCGGGTCATGTCGGCGAGTTCCGGGTTGGGCGTGTCGTCGGCGGTCGCCACCATCGGCTCCAGCGCCATGCCGCAGATCGGGCAGGCGCCCGGCCGGTCGCGGACGATCTCCGGGTGCATCGGGCAGGTGTAGCGGACGCCGGCAGACGGAGCCTGGGCCGGAGTGGCGGCGGCGGGCTTGTGGCGGTGACCGGAATCCGGCGCGTGGCCGTGATCCGGTCCCTTCGCCTCGCTTGCCGCCAGGTATTTGAGCGGATCGGCGGCGAACTTGGCGCGGCATCCGGCCGAGCAGAAGTGATAGGTGGTGCCGCCATATTCGTAGCTCGGCTTGCCGATGCCGAGCCGCACCGTCATGCCGCAGACCGGATCGATCGCCGTTTCCCCGCCGGGGACGGTGTTCGCGTGCCTGTGCTGTTCGTGTTCCACGTGCCCTGCCTCTGCTTGCCTACCTTACCCTGGTAGGGTATATACACCGCATGCAGCCTGAAACCAAGGCTTCGGTTCTGAAGCGCCTGGCCCGCGTCGGTGGGCAGGTGAACGGCATCGCCCGCATGGTCGAGGGCGACCGCTACTGCATCGATGTCGTGACGCAGCTCGCCGCAGCCCGGGCGGCGCTGCGGCGGATCGAGGAGGAGGTCCTGCGCGACCACGTCGCCCACTGCGTCGAGGGCGCGATCCGGAGCGGCAATGCCGCCGAGCAGCGCAAGAAGGTTGCGGAGCTGATGGAGGTCTTCGCCCGCGCCGAACGCTAGCGGCGGCCGCCGGGCCGGACAGCCGCGGCGGCGGCGGGCCGCCGGCCGCGATGCGGGGTCTTCCGCCAGTGGTGCGGTCGCGCCGCGACCTCGACCAGCGCCCGCAGGCAGGCGAGCGACATCATCAGCCAGTAGACCGGCATCCAGACCAGCGCCGCGGCGTCGCGCCGGCGGCCGCGCATGGCGAGCGTGCGGAGGCTCAGCATCGCCATTGCGAGATAGCCCGCGGCGAGATTGACGAGGCTGATTCCGGCGACGAATTCCGCCGCCAGGTCGCCGCCGAAGGCGAACGGATTGGCAAGACCGAGGACGAGCGCCGCGAGATAGGCCGGGTGGATCAGCGCCGACAGGATCATGCCGATCCCGACGAGGTTGAACCCGGCGAACTGGCGGAAGCCGATCTCGCGGACGAGGCGAACCGGCTGGCGCATATGGACGAGCCAGGTCTGGATCCAGCCTTTGAACCAGCGCGTGCGCTGGTTGAGCCAGGGCAGGAAGGAGACCGGCGCCTCCTCGTAGGTCGGCAGCAGGAGCGTCGCCGAGCGGTAACCGAAACGGGCGAGGCGGATGCCGAGGTCGGCGTCCTCGGTGACGTTGTAGGGGTCCCAGGCGCCGACGGCTTCGAGCACCTCGCGGCGGAAATGGTTGGACGTGCCGCCGAGCGGCAGCGGCAGGCCGAGCCGGACGAGGGCCGGGAGCAGTCCGTCGAAGAGCGCCGAATATTCCACGGAGAAGAAGCGCGAGATGTGGCTGGCGCGGCGGTTGTTGACGATGACCGGCGCCTGCAGGCAGGCGACTTCGGCCGGCGCGCGCCGGAACGCGGCATAGGCCTCGCGGAGCTGCGCCGGGTGCGGCCTGTCCTCGGCGTCGTAGATCGTCACGAAACTGCCGCGCGCGAAACTGAGCGCGAAGGCGAGCGCCTTCGGCTTGGTGCGCGGCGCCGCGCGCGGCACGACGATCACCTCGAAAGGCGGCCCGCCGGCGGCGCGGGTGACCGCCCGCCGGGTGGCAAGGTCGTCCTCCTCGACGATCAGCTTGATGTCGAGCCGGTCGCGCGGCCAGTCGAGGCTTTCCAGGCCGGCGACGAGCTGCTCGACCATTCCTTCCTCGCGGTAGAGCGGGACGAGCACGGTGTAGACCGGCAGGTCCGGCGCGTCCGCTGCGGCAAGCCGCGGGCGGACCGGTCCGCGCGGCAGCAGGGCGGCCGCCGCGACGCGGAGGAGCGAGATGGCGAGGAAGAGGGTGGCGGCGGCAATGCCGAGAAGAAGCAGCGTTGTCCGCGGCGCCAGTGCCAGGGCGGCTGCGAGAAGCGCTGCCGCCGCCAGCCCGCCGCCAATCTGCCGTCCCGTCATCACGACGCGCGCCGAGAAGGACGGATCGATCCCTTCCAGACGCCGGCGTGATTGCGTCAGGAAGTGACCGGCGCCGGCGCGGATGAGCGCCGCGCGGATCGCGCTCCGCGTCGTCACCGTAACCCGGCCGTTGCTGCCGTAGCGGGCGAGCCAGTGGCGGACCTGCGGGAGCGTGTCTTCGTCCGGCGCGATGAAGAGGTGGCCGTCATCCGACCAGGCGGCGCGCGCATCCTCGATGGCGGCGATGTCGACCGGCGGCGGCCGCCCGAGCATGACCGAAACCGTGAACGGGAGTCCGAGCCGGCGCGCGCGGTCGCGCATCGCGGCCGCTTCGCTCGCAAAGGCCGGCGCCTCGCGCGCGGCGGCCCGGTATGCCGGCGTGCCCGTCGTCACTCGCCCTGCCCCCCGCAGCACGGTAAGTTGAAGCGCGGCCGAAGAGACTGTAGTCGAGCGTAAATCGCGTCAAAGTTGAAGCGGAATCGGCGGTTGGAGCGGGCGGCGCATGGCGATGGTCCGCCGATTGCGCGCAAGAGGCGTGCCGGCACGAGCGGATGACTACCTGCGGTAGTCGAGGCGTTCAGGGATTACCGGGGGATCGATGCTGTCGCTGGTCGTGCCCGTTTATAACGAACGGCAAAGTCTCGGGGCCTTGCTGGTCCTCGTTTCGGAGGCGCTCGCCGATATCGAGAAGGAAATCGTCCTGGTCGACGACGGCTCGACCGACGGGACCCGCGAGTGGCTGCGCAAGAACCTGCCGGACGAGCTCAATTCCGGGTCGGGGGTCAGTCTCGACCGGGCCGGCGACCTCGTCATCGCACCGGCGGCAGGCCGTCCCTCGATCACCTTCCGTCCGGTCTTCCACACGAAGAACCGGGGGAAGGGCGGCGCCGTGCAAACCGGCCTCGCGGCGGCGCAGGGCGATATCGTCGTCATCCAGGACGCGGACCTCGAATACGATCCGCATGACCTTAGGCCGATGTACGACCTGATCGCGAGGCGAAGGATCGCCGACGTCGTCTACGGCACACGCTTCCACGGCGCGCCGCACCGTTCGCTCTACTTCCACCACTACGCCGCCAACCGGCTGATCTCGTTTCTCTTCAATCTCCTCTACAACCAGACGCTTTCGGACATCGAGGTTTGCTACAAGATGTTCACGCGCGAGGTGAAGGAGAGTCTCCGCATCACCGCCGAGGATTTCGGCTTCGAGGTCCAGATCAGCGCGCAGGTCGCGCTCGCCCGCCGCTGGCGCATCTACGAGACCGCGATCAGCTACTACGGCCGCACCTACGAGGAAGGGAAGAAGATCAACTGGCGGGACGGGCTGAAGGCGCTCTGGTACCTCCTGAAATACCGGGTGGACCCGTGAGCCCCGCGCCGCCGCGGGGCCGTCCACCGACCGCCTGAGACAGGGCGCGCGATGAAAGTTGAGGAAACGCGCGCGGAGCCGCGCGCAAGCCCGAGGTGGCGGATCGCCGACAACCCGGTCTGGGCGTATCTCGTTTTCGTCGCCGGCTTCCTCCTTTTCTTCCACTACCAGGTCTTTTCCGGCTTCGCCTGGAACTATGGCGACGCCATCGACGCGCGTCTGGTGACGTTCCTCATGGAGAGCGTTTACCAGGCATTCCTCCGCGGCGGCGATCCGCTATCGCCGCCCTTCTTTCACGACTGGCCGGGCACCCTCGGCTACACCGATGCGTTCCTGCTCTTCCAGATTCCCTATGCCCCGGCGCGCCTGCTTGGGGCAGACCCGCTCCTGGCGACCCAGATTGCGCCTATGGCGTTGCCGCCCTCGGCTATGTGGCCGCCTGCGCGCTTTTCCGCAGCTTCGGCATTCCGGTGCTGCTTTCGGCCGTGGCCGCCAGCCTCTTCGCCTTCCCCAACAACCTGTTCCTTTCCGTCAGCCACATCCAGCTGTTTACGCTCTACGTGATGCCGGCGGTTGGATGGGCTTGCGTGGTTGCGGTGAGGACCGTTCACGTCCGCCCCCGGCGCGCGGCGATGGTCGCGGCGCTCGGGGCATTTCTTTTCGGCCTGGCCTTTGCGACCGGCTATTACATGAGCTGGCTCTTCCAATTCCAGGTCGCCATTTTCGTGGCGCTCCTCGGCCTCTTCGCCTGGCCGGAAATCGTCGCGTGGTGGCGAGCCGGGCCGCGTCGCGTCCTCGTGGCCATTGCGGCCTATGCCGCCGGCTTCGCAGCCGGACTGGTCCCGTTTGCAGCGATCTATCTCCCGGTCCTGTCACAGACGGGCGGTTTCGGCGCCGGCGCATACCGTCTCTATGCCGCGGACCCGTCGGATCTTCTCAACCTCGGCCCGGGGAACCTCGTCTGGGGGAGCCTCGTCGCCCATTCCGGCCTGATCGACCAGGCGCGGCTCCTGGACGGCGAACACCGGTTCACACTCACGCCCGCCGTCATCGTCCTGCTTCTGGCGGCGGTTGCGGCCGCTATTGCGGCGCCTCGGTTGTGGCGGGTCGATCGGGCCGGGCGATTGCTGCGCGCGGTGACCCTGGCAGGCGGGCTCACCGTCGTCGTCTTCTACGCCACGGTGATCGCCATCGACGGCTGGAGTCTGTTTACGCTCCTGCAGAGGGTCGTGCCGGGCGCCTCCGCCATTCGGGTCGGCTATCGGGGCATGCTGACGGCAAGCCTGTTCGAGCTGCTCGCCATCTCGATTGTCGCCGATCGGGTAATCGCCGGAGCGCCAGCCTCGCCGCGCTACGCCGCGCGCGTGGCCGCATCCGGGTTTGCACTCCTCCTGTTCGTTGCCCTGGTCGAGCAGGTCAACCTCGAGC
>DASRGK010000018.1:0-8060 GCA_035651055.1 Bauldia sp. | reverse complement strand
GCGATCCAGCTCGGGCTCCTGCCGCGCCTCGAGACCCGCCACACGTCGGAAACCCAGGCGGGGCAGATCTACATGCCGCGGGTGAACGCGCTCCTCCTGTTCGCGGTCGTCCTCCTGGTCGGCCTGTTCCGCTCGTCGAGCGCGCTCGCCGGCGCCTACGGCATCGCGGTTACCGGGACCATGGTGGTCACCGCCATGCTCGCCTTCATCGTGGTCTGGCGGGTATGGCGCTGGACCTTCGTCGGGGCGCTCGCCCTGATGCTGCCTTTCCTCCTCATCGATCTGGCGTTCCTCGTCGCCAACCTCCTGAAGATCGTCGAGGGCGGATGGTTCTCGCTCGCGCTCGGCATGTTCCTCATGGTGGTGATGCTGACCTGGCGACGCGGCACGCGCATCCTCTTCGACAAGACGCGGCGCCTGGAAGTCCCGCTCGCCGACCTCGTCACCAGCCTCGAGAAGAAGCCGCCGCCCAAGGTTCCCGGCACGGCGGTCTTCCTTACCGGCGATCCGAAATCGACACCGACCGCGCTGCTCCACAGCCTGAAGCACTACAAGGTGCTCCACGAGCACAACGTGATCCTGACGATCATGACCGCCGATACGCCGCGCATTCCTTACGGCGAACGGGTCGAACTGATCGAACTCGGCGACACGTTTTCGCGGATGACCGTCCGCTACGGCTTCATGGAGAGCCCGAACCTGCCCAAGGCGCTGGCGATCGCCAGGAAACAGGGATGGGCCTTCGACATCATGTCGACGTCGTTCTTCCTCTCGCGGCGCTCGGTCCGCGCGTCCGCGAGTTCGGGAATGCCGCTCTGGCAGGATCGCCTCTTCATCGTGCTTGCGCGGAACGCCGACGACGCATCGACCTATTTCCAGATTCCGACGGACCGCGTGGTCGAGATCGGCACGCAGGTGACGATCTAGCGAAAGTTCTGTGGGGATAGTGCCGCTCGCCCGGTTGACCGCGGCGACGGCGGCCTCGACCATCCGCGACGATGACCGTTCACCTCATCAAGCTCTGCGTCGGCTGCGACTCGATCGAGGATCTGGCCGAGTGGATCGAGGCACGAGTGCGGGAACGCCGCCGGCGGCGACTGCGGCCGGAACACCATCACATCACCCGCATGGTGCCGAAACGGAAGGCCGAACTGCTCACGGGCGGATCGCTCTACTGGGTGATCCGCGGCAATGTGCAGGTCCGGCAAAGCCTGCTCGACGTGCAGCCTTTCACCGACGATGAGGGGATCGGACGCTGCCGGCTCGTACTCTCGCCGCAGCTGGTGCCGACGGACTGGCGTCCGTGCAGGCCTTTCCAGGGCTGGCGCTATCTCGCTCCAAAGGACGCGCCTGCCGATTTGACCGAGGCTGCGGCCAACGACCTGCCGCCGGCGCTCCGCGCCGAGCTGGCCGAGCTCGGATTGCGCTAGGTATTCTTGGGTCCGGGCTGGCGCCGGAGAAGCTCGCTCTGCGAGCCAGGGGGATCGGTCTGGCGCTTGAGGAGCGAGTAGCGCTCCGGATCGAGCCGGAGGCCAAGGCCGGCGGATGGCGGCGCCTCGACTTCGGGTGCAGCCTCGTCGGCAATCCGCTTGTGGCTCATGGTAGCGCCGCGCCACCGCTCGATTGCGGCATCGATGAAATCGTCGTTGCCGAGACTGGCATTGAGCCTGCCGCGGCTCACCGCCTCACTGCGCGGAATCTCGTCCGCGGAAAGCTCGGCGAACTTCAGACGGGAAGGCAGCGCGACGCCTTCCCCGAAGGCGAGCACCTCGCGCGTGCCTAGCGACGAGATGAAAGCGAGAAGGTTGGCGGCGGCGTCCGAGACGGCGGAGCGGAGCAGTGCCTGGTCGCGGTCGTTGGCCATGCGCATGGCGAAGAGCGTCGAGCACTGCGAGATGATCGTCGCATCAAGCTCGGCGGGCCGCTGCGTCACCAGCGAAAGGAAGACGCCGTATTTGCGCCCTTCCTTGGCAATCCGCGAGAGCGCCCGCCGGGTGGGCCCAAAGCCGATGGAGCGGTCGGCCGCGGCATAGCGGTGGGCTTCCTCGCAGACGAAAAGGAGGGGAACGGCGCCATCGCTCCACAGGCCGAAATCGAAAGCCATCCGGCAAAGCACGGAGACGACCGAGTCGACGACTTCAACGGGAAAGCCGGCGAGCTGCATGACGGTCATCGACTTGCCGTTCGGCTGCAGCCGGAAAAGCTGGCGGAGGACCTCGGCCATCGTGTCGCCGCCGACATTGGCGTTGTCGAACATGAAGGCATAGCGCGGGTCGTTGCGGACGGTCTCGATGCGCGTGATCAGCTTGAAGAATTTCAGGCGGGAAGAGCGGTTCTCGAGCTTGCCCATGCGCTCGTCGACGAGGCCGAGCAGATCTTCCAGCCGGTAGGGGACCGGCGTGTCGACGGTGAAGCCGGTCGATTTCGGGTCGCTCCGCTTGATCGTCCGCGACGCCGTGTACATGCCCTTGGCGATCGGAATCGCCTCGGCCAGGATCGCGACCTCTTCCTCGAGGCCGGGGCGCGCGCCGAAGATGACGTCGACCATCTCCTCGAAATTGAACAGCCAGAAGGGCAGCTTCAGATTGCGCGGGTTGAGGACATGCGCGTTCTCGCCGAAGCAGCGGCCATACTCGTTGTGACCGTCGAGCAGGAAGATGCGAAGCTGCGGCCGCGCCTCCATGATGCGTTTCAGAATCAGCGCGACGCCGCTCGATTTGCCGACGCCGGTGGTGCCCAGCACGGCGAAGTGCTTGTTGAGCATGTCGTCGACCGAGACCAGGGCGTCGATGCTCGGGTCCTGATGCAGCGTTCCGATGTTGATCGTGTTCCCGCCGCGTGACGAGATGTCGTAGATGAGCCGCAGCTCGCGCCCGGTCATGAGCTCGGCCGGGTCGCCGATCGCCGGGTAGTTGGTCACGCCGCGCTGGAAGCGGGCATTGTCGGCGCCCGAATTGTGGATCTCCCCAAGCAGATCGAGCGTCGCAACGGCGTGATAGGCCGGGTCCCCGCCGTCCGAAGGGGACTTGATGGCAACCTCGGTGAGCATGCCGATGAGGAGTGACGTGCTGCGCCGGACGCCGAGAAACTTGCCGACCGTCGGCGGCGAATCTTCCAGATGTTTCAGGTATTCGCGGGTAAGGCCGACCTGGGTCGTCGCACCCTGGACGGCGACGACGCGCGGCGTCTCGCGCAGAAGGTCTTCCATCTCGCGCACGGCAGAGCGGAGGGCGCTACCTTCCAGCATTTTCGGGGCTCAGGGGTGTTTTCCAGCGGTCTTCTGCCGCAGACGTTAACGTTGCAAGGCTTACGAGCGGTTAACGCGCGAGACCGTCTGCAATCAGTCGTTGTCAGACAGGCAGATTGTCGATCAGCCGGGTTTTGCCCAGCCAGGCAGCGGCGAGCAGCCGCGCCGGGTCGTTGCGCGGGTCGCCGACCGGCTGCAGCGTCAGCGCATGACGCAGCTCCATATAGTCGAGCCGAAAACCAGCCTCTGAAAGCGCCCGGCGCGCGGCCAGGAGGATTTCCATGGGCTCGCCCTGGCTGCGGATGCCCGCGGCGGCCTCGGCCATCGTGGCGTAGAGGCGTGGGGCGATCCGGCGCTCTTCCGGCGTGAGGTAGACGTTGCGCGATGAGAGCGCGAGCCCGTCCGGTTCCCGGATCGTGGGGTGGCCGATGATCTCGACCGGGATCGCGAGGTCGGCGACCATCCGCCGGATGACCGTGAGCTGCTGGTAGTCCTTCTCGCCGAAAATCGCGAGATCGGGGCCGGTGGCGAGGAGAAGTTTGGCCACGACGGTGGCGACGCCGGTGAAGAAATGCGGGCGAAAGTCGGTCTCGAGCCCCTCCGCGGGCCCGGACACCGAAATCCTGGTCGCGAAACCCTCGGGGTACATTTCCTCGACCGACGGAGCGAAGACCGCGTGGGCGCCTTCGCCCGCGAGTTTCGCAAGGTCTCCGGCCTCGTCGCGGGGGTAGCGGGAAAGGTCCTCGCCCGGCCCGAACTGGGTCGGGTTGACGAAGATCGAGACGAGCGTCCAGCCGCTCAGCCGGCGGGCCTCGCGAACGAGGGCAAGGTGGCCCTCGTGAAGGGCTCCCATCGTCGGAACGAGGCCGACGCGCCCCCTCCGCCGCTTCTCCGCGACCGCCGTCCGGACCTCGCGAACGGTGCGAAAAATCTCTGGCCTGCCTGACATTCGCGCTGGTCCCGGTCGAGCGATGCAAATCTATCACGCCGTGCGGAAAGCCTCGCAACAGCCCTTGGCGGGATCGTCAGAATCAACCACGGATGGAATATGGGGCTGAGAGCGCCGCGCCCCGGGCACATCATCGTGCTCGGCAACGAAAAGGGCGGGTCGGGAAAATCGACGACCGCCATGCATATCGTTGTGGCGCTTCTCAAGGCAGGGCGGAGCGTTGCGTCGATCGACACCGACGGCCGCCAGCGTTCGCTGACCCGCTATATCGAGAATCGCGCAGTCTGGCGGGCCCATACCGGCCTGGCGCTCGAACTGCCGACGCATTTCACCGTGCCGCCGGCAGACGGCGACAGCGTCGGGGACATCGAACTGCAGGAATTCCGCAGCCTCGCCGAAGCGATCAGCCGCGTCGAGTACCGCTTCGAGTTCGTGGTCATCGATACGCCGGGCAGCAACTCGCACCTGATGCGGGTCAGCCACGCGATGGCGGATACGCTGATCACGCCGATCAACGACAGCTTTGTCGATTTCGATGTGATCGCGCGCGTCGATCCGCTGAACTACGAAATGACGGCGCCCAGCCACTATGCTGAGCTGGTTGCCGACGCCCGGCGGCAGCGCGACATGATCGACGGCCACCCGATTGACTGGGTGGTCATTCGCAACCGCCTGGCGGCGCTCGATACGCGCAACCGCAAGAACGTCGCCCGAGGCCTCGACGCCATCGCCGGCAAGCTCGGGTTCCGGATCGCCGAGGGCATCTCCGAACGCGTCGTCTTTCGTGAATTCTTTCTCCGCGGGCTGACGGCGCTCGACACCCTCGACGAGCAGACCCTCGGCGCCGAGCCCACGATGTCGCACCTTGCAGCGCGGAGGGAGATCAACGGTTTGATCGATTCCCTCAATTTGCCGATCGTCGCCCGAAAGGCCGAGTCGCGCGTGCCGGCTGCCTGACGCTTGTTTCCGCGCCGGCAGGGGACCACATTCTGAGCCGGTTCGCCCTCTGGCGACGGAGCCCTGTAACCATGGCAGAGCAAAGGGCGCCCGCTCGACGCACTGCAAAAGGCGGTCTCGCGGAAAGTTCGTCCAAGGCCGAGCTTGAGCAGTTCCTTGCCGAAGCGCGCAACCTTGCGCCGGCGGGCGAGGGACGCGGCCGGCTGATCTTTGCACTCGACGCGACGATGAGCCGGCAGCCGACCTGGGATGCGGCGCAGCGGCTTCAGTCTGAGATGTTCACCGAGGCGGCCAAGGTCGGGCAGCTCGAGATCCAGCTCGTCTATTACCGCGGGTTCAACGAGTGCCGGGCGAGCAAATGGGTCGCTGACGGCGCGGCCCTCGGCCGCCTGATGACGGCAATCGAGGTGCGCGGCGGGAACACGCAGATCGGCCGCGTGCTGGCCCATGCGCGGAGCGAAAATGCCAAGGGCAAGGTCGGGGCACTCGTGTTTGTCGGCGATGCGCTGGAAGAGCCGGTCGACAGGCTTGCCGCGCTGGCGGGGGAGCTGGGGATGCTCGGCGTCAAGGCATTCGTCTTCCAGGAGGGCACCGACGCTACCGTCGAGCGGGCGTTCCGCGAAATCGCGCGGCTGTCGGGCGGGGCCTATGCGCGCTTCGACGTCCATGCGCCGGGGCAACTGGCGGCGCTCCTCCGGGCCGCGGCCGCCTATGCCGCCGGCGGGGTCAAGGCGCTCGCGAAGGCGGGCGGCGGGGAAGGGCGGCTGCTCCTCGAGCAGTTGCGATAGTCCGTGGCCTATTTCGTCTTCGGCACCGGAGCGCTGCTCGCGCTCGTCCTGCTCGGACGGGCGATCGCCGGCACCGATCCGCGGGCGCTTGTCCGCATCGTCCGCTATGCGATCGGCATCGCGCTGACGGGCGTCGGCATCGTGCTGGTCCTGGCCGAACGCTGGGGCCTGGCCTTGCCGTTGATCGCGGCCGGCGTCTCGGCCATCTCGCTCGGCAGGATCGGGCCGTTCGACCTCGGCGGGAGCCGGCGCTCGCCCGGGACGGCTTCGACGGTACGATCACGCTTCCTCGAAATGCGGCTCGATCACGACACCGGCGCGATCAGCGGGAAGGTGACCGAGGGGGAAGACGCAGGGAAGTCGCTCGACGACATCGACGTCGCCGGCCTGCAGCGCCTCTACGAAGAAGTGAGAGGCGATCCGGACAGCCGCAGCCTACTCGAAGCCTATCTCGACCGCCGGGTTCCCGGCTGGCGTGAAGACGTCGAGGCTGATGAACACCCGCGGCCTGGCGGCACGGCGGATGCGGGCGCCATGACTGACGAGGAGGCCTATCAGATCCTTGGCCTTGCGCCCGGCGCCGGCGAGGCGGAAATCCGCGCGGCCCATCGCAGGCTCATGTTGCGGATGCATCCCGACCAGGGAGGCTCCACCTTCCTCGCGGCGAAAATCAACGAAGCGAAGGACAGATTGCTCGGACGTCGACATCGGTAAGTCCCGACACGTTACACACACGGACCCCGGCAGGCACTGCGACTGGCTAGCGTCCCGCTCCTACTGGAGGGCGAGACACGAGAATTTCTGTTTCGAGAGGGCGGCGCACGCCTTCCACGCGGCGTCCTTGCTGGCGAACCCGGCGAAGCGCGCACGGAAGAGAGTGCTGTCGCCCTTGGAGACCGGCTCGGTGTAGGGCGAGACCCCGGACAGAGCCTTCGGGGCGCTGGCAAGCGCCTTTTCGAGGATTGAATTGGCGGCGGCCTGGGTCGGCGAGGCGGCGAGCTGTATCTTCCAGCCGGCCGGAACCATCGCCGGCGCGGCCGGGGCGTCCGGTCCGGCCGAGTCGTCGCCGCCGTCGCCTTCTTCCGTGTTGAGGTCGGCGATCGGCGTGGCGTCGGCGAGCTCGACGGAGCCCGTATCGACCGGATCGGCAACGCCTGCGGCGGGGCGTTTGCGCGGCAGCGGCGCGGCAGAAGCATCGGCAAGAGCACCGCCGATGACCTTGGCGCTTCCGGCAAGCTTGCTGGCGGCCGGGCTGGTGCTCGCCGCGGCGAGGACCGGAGCGGGAGCGCTAGGCGTGGCGGCGGCGACGACGGCGACCTTCTTCGCGCCGGCCGAGGCCTTCGGCAGATAGTCGGTGATGAGCGAGGCCATGCGCTGGTCGCGGGCCCGGCCGGAGGCCCCGCCAAGGACCACGGCGACGACCAGTCGTCCGTCGCGGTTGACCGAGGTGACGAGGTTGTAGCCCGAGGCGCGCGTGTAGCCGGTCTTGATGCCGTTCACGCCGGCGATGCGGCCGAGCAGCCGGTTGTGATTGCCGATGCGGCGGCCTTTGAAGGTGAAAGCCGAGGTCGAGAAATAGGCGAACTCCCTCGGGAAGTTGTCCTGAAGGGCGCGGCCGAGCGTCGCCATATCGCGGGCGGTGGTGACCTGGCCCGGGTCGGGCAGGCCGGACGCGTTGCGGAACACGGTGCGCGACATGCCGAGAGCGCGGGCCTTGGCGGTCATGCGGGCCGCGAAATCGCTCTCACTGCCGGCGAGATATTCGCCGATCGCTACCGCCACGTCGTTGGCGGACTTGGTGACGATGGCGAGGATCGCCTCCTTGACCGTGATGCTATCGCCGGGCTTCACCCCGAGCTTTGACGGCGCCTGCGCCGCGGCATGGCTCGAAACGGTGATGCGGGACGTCAGCTTGGTCTTGCCGCTCTCGATCGCCTCGAAGAGGAGATAGAGCGTCATCATCTTGGTCAGGGACGCCGGATAGCGCCGCGCGTCGGGATTGCTGGAATAGAGAACCTTCCCGGTCTTGGCGTCGACGACGATCGCCGCGCCCTGGGCGGCCAACGCCGGAGCGGCCGTGGAGGCGACGGCAAAAACAAGCGAGCAGGCAAGAACGAGG